>JACEST010000019.1 GCA_013911715.1 Sphingopyxis sp.
AATCAGCCGACGAAATCCTCGCCTCGGTCAAGCGCTTCTGCCAAAAGACCGAAATAGCTTTATCCAACGGACTTTAGATTCAGGTGACTAGCGGCTCGCGTGAAAAATCATTTGAAGTAACAATAGCTGGCATGGACGAACGCAAGCTGAAACAAAAGGACATAAAATGCCCTGGAGGCGGCACTACGACTGTAGGAACTCTTGCCCCGCTTTCTCCTGGGTCAAGCCTTGCCCATTCTCACACCAGTTCTCATTCTGGAGTCCCTGGCCCTGGCGACAACAATTTTGGTAATACGAATAATACCGCATATATGATAACACCGAATAGAGCTTTCGCAATAGATAGAGCTTCTAATAGCACATATCGAACCAGAATCCTATCTGGCCCGGGCCTTTCTGCTGGTGAACGTTCTGAGTTAGTCGCAAACATGCAGAACTGGGAATCTGGAAACTCGTCTGATGCATCAAAGTCTTACACTCAAAGATTCTGCTAGTGAATATCTGTTATAGATTCGGTTTGCCGTTTTTTTTGATGCTGTCGTCATGTGCAACAGATAGGGCCATAAATCTTAGTATTCCAATTTCTAATTCATACAAATCTTGCACTGCAAATAAAAACTGCACAGTAAGTGGGGCTGTAACAAAAAAACGCATTGGCGACATTGATATAGGTATTTTCAGTTTTAATGAAAAAGAGTGCATTGCTTTGTCTTTTTCAAAAGGGTTTTTTAGAAAAAATAATTTCCCAATCAATGGAACTTTTACCGGCAAAGTTTTTCAATGGGAGCACGATCCTTTAAATTATGTTTTATTAAAAATAAACGGGCGAAAGGTTCCTTACTCGCCATGCAAAGAAACATACCTTTTCATTGAATGATGAAGCTATTATCATATATTTTTATAATGGTTTTCGCCAACTCAGAATTGGCGGCAAATACAGATAGCTCCTTCTCGCAAATTATCACGTCGCAATCCGACCTAACCACAACGAAGCTGGCGCTCGACAAGCTGGTTGATCCGTCGATTGACGAGGCGGCTGTCCGCCGCGAACTCGATGGACTGGCGGCACAAGCCCGCGCCATTGCTGGCCCAAACGCAACCGATGAGCAAAAATTGGGCGCAGTGCGTCGCGTGATCTACAAGGCGGGGCCGTGGAACGATAACCATCCCTTCACCTACGATCATGACGACCCGCTGGGGCTAAACGTCCAGAACAAGTTACCATCGACCTATCTGCGGACACGGCGCGGCAATTGCGTGTCGATGCCAACCTTGTTTCTGATCCTTGCTGATCGGCTCGGCCTCAATGTCAGCTTTGGGACTGCGCCACTGCATGTGTTCATCCGCTACACCAACCCGCAAGGCCGTGCCTTCAATATCGAGACGACCAGCGGGGCCAATCTGGCACGGGACATATGGTATCGCCAAAGCCTGCCAATGACCGACAAAGCCATTCAAAGCGGGCTTTACATGCGGACCCTGACGCGCCGCGAAGCCGTCGCCCATATGGCAACGACCGTGATGGATGCCCGGATCGATACAGGCAAATTCCAGGACGCTATTGACATTGGCACGGCGATCCTGGAGCAATTCCCGCGTGACGGCTATACGCTGGTCAAGCGCGGTCACGCTTATGGCGAGCTGCTACGGATTGAGTGCATCGAGCGATTCCCGTCGCCCAATGCCATGCCTGCTGAAATCCGAACGCGATGCGATAGCTTGGCGAAACGGAATGATGAAGATTTCGGGAAAGCAGAAGCGATGGGATGGGCGCCTTCATAGTAGGGAAACCAACCTACTCCACCGCCTCCCCCTCATCCTGCTGCCGTGCCCACATGTCGGCGTAGAGCCCGCCCAGCTTCAGCAATTGCGCATGCGTGCCCGTTTCCGCCACGCGCCCGGCCTCCAGCACGACAATCCGGTCTGCGCCGGTAATTGTCGACAGCCGGTGCGCAATGATGATGGTCGTGCGGCGTTCGGCGATTTCGTCAAGCGTCGCTTGAATCGCATCCTCGGTGCGGCTGTCGAGTGCGCTGGTGGCTTCGTCCAATATCAGCAGCGGCGGGTTTTTGACCAAAGTGCGTGCGATTGCGACGCGCTGTTTCTCTCCGCCCGACAGTTTCAGGCCGCGTTCGCCGACCTCGGTTTCAAAACCCTGCGGCAGCCGCGCGATAAAGTCATCCAGCGCCGCGCCGCGTGTCGCCGCCGCAATATCCTCCGCGCACGCCCCTTCGCGGCCATAGCCGATATTGTAGCCGATGCTGTCGTTGAACAGCACCGTGTCCTGCGGGACGATGCCGATGGCGGCGCGCAAGCTCGCTTGCGTCACGCCCGCAATATCCTGCCCATCGATCAGGATGCGCCCGCCCTGCGGGTCATAAAAACGGAACAAAAGCCGCGCGATGGTCGATTTGCCCGCGCCCGACGGCCCGACAATCGCCAGCGTCTGCCCGGGTTCGACCGTAAAACTAACCCCGTTCAAAATCGTGCGGTCGGGGTCATAGCCGAACATAACATTGTCGAATTCAACGCGTGCGCCCTCCACCACCAGCGGCGGCGCACCGGGCGCGTCGACAATCTCGCTCGGTGTGTCGATCAGCGCAAACATCGCCGCCATGTCGACAATCCCCTGGCGGATCGTCCGATAGACCATGCCGAGCAGGTCGAGCGGGCGAAACAGCTGCATTAGCAGCGTGTTGATCGTCACCACATCACCCGGTGAATAGAGCCCGCGCGACCAGCCCCACACTGTATAGGCCATCGCCCCGCCCAGCGTCGCATTGGTGATGAACGCCTGGCCGATATTCAGCGCGGCGAGGCTGTTTTCGCTTTTCACCGCCGCATGCGACCATTGATCGGCGACATCGGCGTAGCGCGCCGCCTCACGTGCCTCGGCGTTGAAATATTTCACGGTTTCATAATTGAGCAGGCTGTCGACGCTGCGCCCGACGGTCAGCGTGTCGAGGTCGTTCATCCGTTCGCGCAGCGCATTGCGCCAATCGGTCACGATGCGGGTGAAGCTGATATAGAGGATCACCATCACCGCCGTCGCGGCGGCAAGCCCCAGGCTGTATTTCACCGCAAAAATGGTCAGCACCACGGCGAGTTCGAGCAGTGTCGGGGCGATGTTGAACAGCAGGAAATAGAGCATCACATCGATGCTCTTGGTCCCGCGCTCGATCACTTTGGTGACCTCGCCCGTGCGCCGTGCGAGGTGAAAGCGCATCGACAGCGCGTGCAAATGGGTGAACACCGACACGGCGAGCTCGCGCGTCGCATCCTGACCCACGCGCTCGAACACCACATTGCGCAGATTGTCGAACAATACCCCGCCAAAGCGTGCAAGCGCATAGGCGAGCACCAGCCCGATCGCGAGGGCAAAGCCTGCCTCCATTCCCGGCGCCATCGCGTCGATCGCCGCACCAAACAGGAACCCCAGCGAAATCTGGACGCCCTTCGACACCAGCACGATCATGCCAGCACCGACGATGCGCAGCTTCAGCTGGGGCTTATGGTCGGGCCACAAATAGGGCAGGAAACGCTTGATCGTCGCCCAGACGGGCGGTTCGGCGCGCCCGGTGGCGGAAAAATTGGCAGCATCGGGCGGCATTGCCTGTGCATGTAGGGCCGCGCGCGCGCTTTACCAAGGGCGGCGGGCCTCAGCGCCGCTGCGCGCGGCGGGCGGCGGCGGCGCCGGATAGCCATAGCGGAGCAGGATGCGCGCGATGGTGACCCGTTCAATGGCGCTCGGCGGGCCAAGATCGCGCAGCGACTGGCGCAGGCGGATTTCGGGCAAGGGGACCATGGACGCGCACCTCGACACGCGCCGCAGGGCCACAAGAGGCCAAGCGGCGACAATGGGTGGTCCCGCTGACCGCCGTAATGCGTCATGCTGGACGGCTGGTTAAGCCGGGGGTCCGGTCAATTGCGCTTGGGCACGGTAAAGGTGCCCGTGACGCGGCCGTTGGTGTCGCCTGCGACAGGATTGCCATCGGGGCCGCGCCCCGCACCGCGCCCGTCGATAATCGCGCGCCCGCTGTTCAAATCGAGCACCAGCCGCCCACCGGTCAGATTGTTGCCGGCCTGGCGGAGTTCGACATTGCCGACCAGCGTGATGATGCGCCGGTCGAGGTCGTAAATGGCGATATTGCCGCGCGCGCTTTCATCACCCTTGGTCACCGTCACCCCGCCGACGGCGTCGATGCGGTTGATCTCGGTCGCGGCGGCGCGGCTGTAGGCGACTGTCATGCGCTGCGCGGTCAGCGTCAGTCCCGCCTGCGTCACCTGGACATTGCCGCTGATCAGCACGCGGTCGGCGCGGTCCTGCGCCTCGATGCTGTCGGCGGCGACGCTGACCGGGGCATTGCTGTCATGATTGGCGAGCGCCTGCGCCGCCGCACTGTCGCCGCTGCCCGTCGCCATCAGCGCGAGCGCGGTCAAGGCAAAGGCCGTGCCGCCCAGCAACATGTTGGTCCGCACCATCAGCGCAATCCTCCCTGATTGATCGTCAGCCGGGCATTGCCGTCGAGCCGCACGGTGCGCGCATCGAGATCGGCTATCAGCCGGTTGGCTGAAAAACGCCCGATGTTCAAGGCGCCGTCAACGCCGCTGCGCCCCATCAGGCTGCGGCTTTTCAAATCCATCGTCACATCGCGCGCCTCGAGCCGATAGCCATCTGCTGCGGTGACGGTGATCGGCCCCGTCACGCTGACCTGTTCGGCGCGCATGTCATAGGCACCGTTGGCAGCGAAGATGGTCGCCGGCCCATCGGCGAGCCGAATCGCGCCCGACACGTCAGTCATCCGCACCACCGGATCGGTGCTCGATTTCTGCACCGCGCTTTTGGCGAGCAGCGCGAAGGGCTGGCCCTTGGCATCCTGCCCGCGATAGGTCGCCTGCGTCACCCGCAGCCGCTCGCGCGCGACCTCGACGCTGTCTTTGCTGAGCAAAAAGCTGAGTTCCTGGCGCTGGGTGAAGGGCGAAAAGACCAGCACCGCTGCGACCACCCCGATCACCAGCGGCAGCCCGGTCCGCAAGATGCGCACGACCCGGTCATGGCTGCCCCCGGCACCGGCCCACAGGCGGCGCATGTCGCGGTCAAGATCGGCACGGACGGACATAGCGGCTCGGGGGCTTCCTTCAGCTGTGCGCGAAAATATCGGCTTCGGCCCATCCGGCAAGATCAAGCTCGGCGCGCACGGGCAGAAAATCGAAACAGGCCTGCGCCAGGTGCATCCGTCCCTCGCGCTCCAGCCGCAGGTCAAATTCCTGCTTGAGCCGGTGCAGAAAGCGCACGTCGCTGGCCGCATAGTCACGCTGCGCCTCGCTCAGCACCGGGCCGCCCCAGTCGCTCGACTGCTGCTGCTTCGACAATTCCTGGCCCAGCATCTCGCGCACCAGCTCTTTGAGACCGTGGCGATCAGTATAGGTGCGCACCAGCCGCGAGGCGATTTTGGTGCAATAGACGGGCGCGGTCACCACGCCTAGTGCGTGACGCAGCGCGGCGATGTCAAAGCGCGCAAAATGAAACAGTTTGAGCCGCGCGGGATCGGTTAGCAGCGCCTTCAGCACCGGCGCGTCATAGCGGCTATCCGGCGCAAAGCGCACCAGATGTTCATCGCCCGTCCCGTCGCTGAGCTGGACCAGGCACAGCCGGTCGCGCAGTGGATTGAGGCCCATGGTTTCGGTGTCGATAGCCACCGTCGCGGCAGTGAGCGCATCGGCGGGCAGGTCTTCTTCGTGCAGGTAAACAGTCATGCGGCGGCCTTAGACCTTGGCTGCGGCAAAGGGAAGCGTTGGCGCGCCGCCTGCCGCTCCCCGCCTATCCACAAGTTTTCGTTCGCAGATGCTTGGCTTTCTTGCTATATCCGGCCCCGACTGGGCGTGGGGTGAGTCTGCGCTGGTGACCGTGGTTGTGCTTCGTCCGGTGCTGCCATCGCGTTGAACAGGGTGCGGGCGAGGCGAAAGTGACACGACCAAGATGAGTTTCAATAAAGACCGCCGCGGCCCCCGTGGGCGCGGCAAGCGCGACGATTTCGGCAATTTCGACAGCTTCGAACCGGCCCCCTATGGCGAACCGCGCCGTTCGTTTGGCGACGACCGTGGCGGCGGAGGCGGCTTCGGCGCACCACGCGGCGGCGGCTTTGGTGGTGACCGTGGCGGCGGCTTTGGCGGCGGTGCGCCGCGCGGCGGCGGCATGCCGGCGCAGGTGGTTGGCGAAGGCACCGGTCAAGTCAAATTCTTCAACGGCGGCAAGGGCTTTGGTTTCATCGCGCGTGATGACGGCGGCGAGGATGTGTTTGTCCACATCAGCGCGGTCGAACAGGCGGGCCTCACTGGCCTCGCCAACGGCCAGCCGCTGGGCTTCACGCTGGTTGAGCGCAACGGCAAGGTGTCGGCCATCGATCTTAAAATCGATGGCGAGCCGATGCCGGTCGAGGATTTCGCCCCGCGCGATCGCGGCGACCGCCCCGACCGCGGTCCCGCCCCGGGCGGCGCCCGTGGCCGCCGTCAGTTGACCGGCGAACGCGCCAGTGGAACGGTCAAATTCTTCAACGAGACCAAAGGCTTTGGTTTCATATCGCGCGATGACGGCCAGGCCGACGCCTTTGTCCACATCAGCGCGGTGCAGCGCGCGGGCATGCAGGGCCTGGTCGAAGGCCAGCGCATGGCATTCGATATCGAAGTCGACGATCGCGGCAAATTCGCTGCGGTCAACCTCGCCGCCGAATAAGCGCGCAGGCAAGTTGTAAGACAAAGGGGCGGGTCATTCCGCCCCTTTTTCATGGAGCCAATGATGGCCGCTGGCATCGGCAATATCGTCATCCTGACCGGTGCAGGCGTCAGCGCCGAGAGCGGCATCGGCACCTTCAGAGACAATGGCGGGCTGTGGGAACAGCACCGCGTCGAGGATGTCGCGACTCCGCAAGCCTTTGCCCGCGACCCCGACCTTGTCCACCGCTTCTATGACATGCGCCGCGCCGCGATTCAGGCGGCCCAGCCCAACGCCGCGCACGAAGCGCTCGCAAAACTGGACGCCGCGTGGACCGGCAATCTCACCATCGTCACGCAGAATGTCGATGACCTCCACGAACGCGCCGGCGCCGCGCGCCTCATCCATATGCACGGCGAACATCTGAACGCCTGGTGCACCGCGTGCGACGCGCGCCACCGCTGGCTGGAGCCGCTGTTCCAGCGCCCGCCCTGCCCGGCGTGCGGCACAGCGGCGCTGCGCCCCGACATCGTCTGGTTCGGCGAAATGCCTTACCGCATGGACGCCATCTATGCCGCGCTGAACCGCGCCGACCTGTTCGTCAGCATCGGGACATCGGGCGCGGTCTATCCGGCTGCTGGCCTCGTCCGCGAAGCGCGCGCGCAGGGCACGCGCACGCTTGAGCTCAATATGGAACCCAGCCAGGGCAGCCGCTGGTTTGACGAGGCGCGGCATGGCCCGGCTACCGAACTGGTGCCCGCATGGGTTGCGGAGATTTTGGGGGGATGAGATAATCCATCGTCGCCCCTGCGCAGGCAGGGGCCGCCAAAAGGCGCGCACCGCAGATGAGGCGATCGACCGAACCCGGCCCCTGCCTGCGCAGGGGCGACGCATCACCGCCGCAGCGCGAAAAATTCCTTGAGCAACGCTCCGGCATCGCCCGCGCCCAGCCCATCGTATACCTCGGGCCGGTGATGGCAGGTGTCGTGCGCGAACACCCGCGCGCCATGGGTGACGCCCCCGCCCTTGGGGTCGGACGCACCATAATAGAGCCGTGCGATGCGCGCATGGCTGATCGCGCCCGCGCACATCGCGCAGGGTTCGAGCGTGACATAAAGATCGCACCCCTCGAGCCGGTCGCGGCCCAGCGCCGCCGCGGCGGCGCGAATCGCCACCATCTCGGCATGCGCGCTGGGATCGTGATGCCCCGGCGGCGGATTGACGCCCTCACCGACGATCGCACCAGCGTGCACGACCACCGCGCCCACTGGCACCCCGCCCTCGCGCCCTGCCTGTGCGGCGAGGTCGAGCGCGCGCTGCATTGGCGGAGGAAGCGGAAAACTGGCGGTCATTTATCCCGCCTATTCGCTTGACGAATCTTCGGCAACCCGATAAGCGCGCCCCCTTTCCCGGCCCATCCGGTTCGTCCCACCCGTTTGCGGGCGCGGCCGTGATCGCCACCAGTTTGAGGATATACGTCATGTCGCGCACCTGCGAACTCACCGGCAAGGGCCGCCAGGTCGGCCACAATGTGAGCCATGCGAACAACAAGACCAAGCGCGTCTTTCTGCCCAATTTGCAGAATGTCACGCTGATTTCGGACGCGCTCGGCAAAGGCGTGAAGCTGCGCGTGTCGACGCATGGCCTGCGTTCGGTCGAGCATAATGGCGGCCTCGACAATTGGCTGCTGAAGACCAGCGACGCCAACCTGTCGGCGGGCGCCCGCAAGGTGAAGAAGGAAGTGGCGAAAAAGCTGGCGACTCCCGCTTAAGCCTTTGCTTTCAAATTTGCATCAGGGGCGGTCCGGTGACGGTGCCGCCCTTTTTGCTGGGTCCAATGCCGCGGGATCAATGATGAAGCGCACCAGCCGCACCGTCTGCCAATCCTGCAGATTGTCATCGGACACCAGCCACAGCGACAGCCCGTCGGGCCCGATGGTCACCGATGCGCCCTCATAATTTTCGGACAATAATCTATCGCGAATGACCGCAATGGGGCGGCTGATCAGCGTCTGTCCCGCCTTGATCTGGCGCGGATCGGCGATGGCTATACTGGTGCGGAAAACAGGCAACAGCCCCAGCCGCCGGTGCAGAATGATGATCCGCCCATCGGGCAAGGCAGCAACTTCTGTGACATCGCCTTGACCTCCGGTTTCATAGAAAAAGCGCGTGATGGGCGTTTTGGGGTCACTCGGATCGCCGGCGAACAACACCCCTTCGCGCTGCCCCAGCGCGGTGCGCGATTCGGACAAGGCGATGAAGCGGTCGCCATGCAGGCGCGCAAAGGCTTCGACGCCGCCATTGTCGGGCCAGCTTTCGAGCACCCGCTGCCGCGTGCGCAAGATGCGCCGGTCATCACCGGCAAAGCTCCACACCTCGCCGGTGCCTTCCATTGCGGTCCAATAGCGGCCCGTGGCGGGATCATGCGCCACTGCCTCGGCATCATAATGGAGTTTCCCGCTATAGCCGGGCCGGGGCGGCGGCAGATTGGCATAGCTGCTGCCGCTGACATCGCCAGCGGCGCTTAGCGTGAAACGCAGCCGATAGCCGATATCGCTGACCATCAGAAATGCGCGGTCGCCGGTCAAGGCGATACCCGACAATCCACCAAATTTATGGTGTGCGCTGGTCAGGTCCCACGCCTCGGCCAGGGTCAGCGCGCCAATCTGATCGCCAGCGCGAACACCGTCCACTGGCACCGCGATCACATGTTGGCTGAGATCGGGTGGGGGCTTATCCAACTGCGAACCCGGCAAGGGTGCGAGCAGCAAAAACAGCAAAGGGGCAAGCAGGATGCGGCGCATAGGCCCGCCAGCCCCTGCCAGCCGCGCCGCGCCGCCGCAATGCCCAAAAGATGAACGGGAGCCAACGACCATGTTCAGCTTTGGCTCAATCGCACAACGCCAAACCATGGTCATCGGCTATCCCGCCCGATGCACTGGAGATTTGCGATGACCCGCACCCTCACCCTAACCCTCGCTGCTGCGCTGGCGATTCCGGCCATCGGCTTTGCCGCCCCGGCGGCGGCAACCGACTACAGCTATCAAGGCAGCGGCTATTACGACGACGATGACGATGATCGCTATGAACGGCGCTATGACCGCCGTTACGACCGGCGTTACGACCGCCGCTATGATCGCCGCTATGATCGCCGCAGCGAACGCCGGTACAGCTCGCGCTGCGACAATGGCACCGGCGGCACCATCATCGGCGCTGTTGCCGGTGGCCTCGCCGGTCGCGAGCTGGCAGGTCGCCGCGGTGACCGCACTGTGGGCACCATCATCGGCGGCGCGATTGGCGCAATTGCCGGGCGCGAGATCGACAAGTCGAACGACCCCTGCCGCCGCCGCTAAACGCTAAACTTCGAGCGGCCTCGCACCTCGGCGGGGCCGCTGATGCTGCGCACTTGCCATGACTGCCACCTGCCCCTAATCTGGCCTCAAGTGCCTGACTGCGGAACAGCCGCAGGCTAGGTGGTGGGGAAAGAGTAACCGGGTCATGCGCCATGCGGCAGCGCCAGACGGGCGGCCGTCCCCACGGGGGCCGCGTCCGATCGATCATAGGGATCGGCAAACCGCCCCTGCGCCCCATGTCCGCACGCCGGGCTATGCCGCGATCGACCTTGGCACCAACAATTGCCGTCTGCTGATTGCGCGGCCGGAAAACACCCAGCTGATCGTGGTCGACGCCTTTTCGCGCATCGTGCGGCTGGGCGAGGGACTGCAGGCAACGGGGCGGATCAGCGCCGATGCCATGGACCGTGCAGTCTCGGCCCTGTCGGTCTGCGCCGACAAGCTGCGCCGCCGCCATGTCACTCTGTCGCGCGCGGTCGCGACCGAGGCGTGTCGCCGCGCAGCCAATGGCATGGAATTGGTCGAACGCGTGCGCCGCGAAACCGGGATCGCACTCGACGTCATCGACGCCGCCGAAGAGGCGCGGCTCGCCGTGCTCGGCTGCCACAGCCTGTTGGAACCCGGCGACGGCCCGGCGCTGATCTTCGACATTGGCGGCGGATCGACCGAGCTGATGCTGATCGGCCAGCGCGGCGGCGAAGTGCGGATCAATGACTGGATCAGCATTCCGTGGGGCGTTGTCTCGCTGACCGAATATGCCCCGGTCGATGGCGACGACGCCGCCGCCCGCAACATTGCCTATGCCCGGATGCGCGCCGTCACCCGCGATGCGCTGGCGGGCTTTGCCGCGCGCGTGGCTACGGGCCCCGAAGGGGGTGAGCTGCGCCTGCTTGGCACCAGCGGCACGGTGACGACGCTTGCCAGCGTGTTCCTGGAACTGCCGCGCTATGATCGCCGCGCGGTCGACGGGCTGGTGGTTCCTGCAAGCGCGATGCGCGAAATCAGCACGAGGCTGGCGGCCGCCTCGATCGACGAGCGCGCCGCCTTTGGCTGCATCGGGCGCGAGCGCGCCGACCTGGTGGTCGCGGGCTGCGCCATTTTGGAAGGCATCATGGACCTGTGGCCCGCGACGCGTGTCGGCGTCGCCGACCGCGGCATTCGCGAGGGTATCTTGCGGCGACTGGCGGGCTTTGACGGCGACACCCCCGTCATCCGCCGCGGCCAGCCGCAATGACGCGGGCCGGCAATAAAACCGGCAATGGCGGCCCGCGCAAACCGAGCGGCGGTGCGCGTGGGATGCACGAGCGCGTCAAGACCGCGCGCAAACGCACGGTGTCATCGAACCGCTGGCTCGAGCGCCAGCTCAACGATCCCTATGTTCGCCGCGCGCAGGCCGAGGGCTATCGCAGCCGCGCTGCCTATAAATTAATCGAACTCGACGAAAAATTCGGCTTTCTGGCCAAGGCGCGCGCGGTAGCCGATCTGGGCATCACGCCCGGCGGCTGGTCGCAGGTGGTGCGCAAGGTCAATCCGCGCGCGGCGGTGGCGGGCATCGATCTGCTCGAATGTGCGCCGATTGCAGGCGTAGCCATACTGCAGCAGGATTTCATGGACGATGATGCGCCCGGTGCGCTGCTGGCCGCGCTGGGCAGCATGCCCGATCTGGTGCTGTCGGACATGGCGGCGAACACCGTCGGCCACCCGCAAACCGACCATCTGCGCACCATGGCGCTCGCCGAAACCGCCGCCGATTTCGCCATCCGGACACTCAAACCGGGCGGCGCGTTTGTTGCCAAAGTGTTTGCGGGCGGGGCCGACCGCGAATTGCTGACGCTGCTCAAACTAAATTTCACCAGCGTCAAACATGCCAAGCCGCCCGCCAGCCGCAAGGGTTCGCCCGAGCTGTTCGTGGTGGCGCAGGGCTTTCGTGGCAGAAATGACGGTGCCAACTGAACCGTTTTTGGCCGATTTTAATCTCTGATTAACTTTCGGCCATGCTAATATCGCCCGATAACGTAAAGATCCGGGGTCCATGATTATGCGCAGCAGCGTCGCATCGGTTACCATTGCAGCCATGTTGCTCGCCAGCTGCGGCGGCGGGGGGGGCGGCGGTTCCACTGCACCCGTCAGCGTCGCGCCAACGCCTGCGCCCACGTCGGCGTCGGCGGGATGTTCGCTCAGCGAGCGGCAGGCCTTTGCCCGCGATGTTATCAACGAATGGTATCTGTTTCCCGCCGAGGTGGCGACGGCGACCAACCCGGCCAGTTTCAACAATATCGACGATTATATCGACGCGCTGGTGGCCCCGGCGCGCGCCTCGGGCAAGGACCGGTTTTTCACCTACATCACCTCCATCGCCGAAGAGAATGCTTTTTTCTCAAGCGGTGCGAGCGCTGGATTTGGCGTGCGCCTGTCGTTCAACAGCAGCGCGCGGCGGCTGTTCATCGCCGAGGCCTATGAAGGTGCACCGGCGCTGACCGCCGGGATTGACCGCGGCACCGAAATCGTCGCCATCGGTACCAGCGCCAGCAATTTGCGCACCATCGGCGACATTGTCGCGGCCGAGGGCAGCGCCGGCATCAACGCCGCGCTGGGGCCCAACACCGCCGGGCTGACGCGTGTGCTGCGCATCAACAATGGCGGCGGCAATGTCGATGTGACCGTTACGAAGGCCGATTTTTCGATCGACCCCATTTCGGACCGTTATGGAGCGACGATTATCGAAGATGGCGGGCGGCGCTATGGCTATCTCAACCTGCGCACCTTCATTTCTTCGGCAGATGCACAGCTGCGCGCCGCGTTCCAGAATTTCCGCGACCAGGGCATCACCGAGCTGATCATCGATTTCCGCTATAATGGCGGCGGGCTGGTTTCGACCGCCGAGCTGATGGGCGACCTGATGGGCCGTAACCGTTTCACCAGCGAAATTTTCAGCCGCACCGATTTCCGCCCCGAAAAGGCATCGAACAATGAAATCGACTTTTTCGCACCCCAGTCGCAATCGGTCGCACCGACGCGCATTGCCTTTATCGGCACGGGGTCGACTGCATCAGCCAGTGAATTTGTGATCAACGGCATGCTGCCATACCTCGGCAGCAACATGGCGCTGGTCGGGGCCAACACCTTTGGCAAGCCGGTCGGCCAGATCGCGCTCGACCGCGCCGCATGCGATGACCGGATGCGCGTCGTCGCCTTTTCGACCGGCAATGCCGCCGGGACCGGCGACTATTTCAATGGTCTGGCCAGCAAGGTGCAACAAACATGCGCTGCCGCCGATAGCGTGAGTTTTCCACTGGGTGATGCGCGTGAAACATCGATCCGCGCCGCGATCGATTTTCTGGCGGGACGCAGCTGTACCGCAATTGCCGACGCCAGCGTAGGGGCCCAATCTGCTACGCAGCGGAGCGCCGACGACGGATCGATGACCCCGCTGGTCCCCGCCGCACCTTCTGCCGCGCAGCGCGAAATCCCGGGATTATTCTAAAAAAAGGCGAGCAACACCACGCCCAGCACGACGCGATAGGCGACGAACACGGTCATCGTCGCCCTGCGCAGGAAATTCATCAGAAACGCCATGGTGACAAAGGCAGCGACAAAGGTCAGCGCGCCGGTGATGAGCGCGTCCATCTGCATCTGCGCGGTTGCATCGGCCAGTTCGAGCGCGGCGAGCGTGCCTGCCCCTGCCACAGCGGGAATCGACAGCAGGAAGGAAAAGCGCGCCGCCTCGATACGTTTATATCCCAGAAAACGCGCGGCGGTCATGGTGACGCCCGAGCGGCTGGTGCCAGGGATCAGCGCCAGCGCCTGAGCGCAGCCGACGATGATCGCGTCGCGCAATGTCATATCCTCATAGCTTCGCTCTTCCTTACCGAAGCGGTCGGCGATGCCGAGCAGCACGCCATAAACGATCAGATTCACGGCAACGAGGTGGGTCGAGCGAAAGCCTTCAAGCATGTCGTTCGATTTCAGCAAAAATCCGACCGCCACCGCCGGAATGGTACCGATGACCAGCCACAGGAACAGATTGCGCTGCTCGGGCGCCTTGCCGATGCCGACCGTCGCAAAACCGCCCTGCGCCAGCCCGCGCACGTCGCGCCAGAAATAGATGATGATCGCCAGCAGCGAGCCGATATGCACCGCGACGTCGATCAGCGGGCCCTGATCGGGCAGGTCGGTCAGCTTGGGGATGAGGATGAGGTGGCCCGATGAGGAAATGGGCAGAAATTCGGTCACCCCCTGAATCACCGCGATCAGCAATTGCTGGATGAAAGTCATGCACACATCCTGTTTCTGGCGTGACGCGCGCCTAGCCGCCGCATATGCTGCTGTCCAGCTTCAGCCCAGCAGACGCTCGACAAACCAGATGCCGGCGGTGATGCCAATGGCATAAGTAGCGACGCGGATGGTAGCCGGTTCGAGGCGCGGAGCGAAGCGGCGCAGCAGCGTCAGCAGAGCGGCGCCTGCCAGCACGATGGCGATTTGTCCGGCCTCGACGCCAAGATTGAAAGCGAGCAGCGCCATCGGCACCTCGCCTTCGGGCAGGCCGATTTCGCTGAGCGCCCCGGCAAAGCCAAAGCCGTGAAGCAGGCCAAAGACAAAGGCAACGATCCATGGCACGCGTTCGGACAGGCGCGGTGCGCCGGGCTGCTTCTTCAAAATCTCGGTCGCCAGAAACAGGATCGACAAGGCGATCACGCTTTCCACCGGGGCCGAGGGCAGCCCGACCACACCCAAAATCGATCCCGCCAGCGTGATCGAATGGGCGATGGTGAACGCGGTTACCGCCGCCGCGATGCGCCACACGCCGTCGAGCAACAGGACAAAGGCGAGCACGAACAGCAAATGGTCATAGCCAAAGACGATGTGCTGGGTGCCGATGATGAAATAGCTGCCCGCGACCTGCCACCGCCCCGGTTGCGCGGCGATGATCGCCGAGGGCTGGGCCGGGGTCAGCCGCAAGGTTTGAACAGGTCCGCCGCGCGGGGCGACGCGCACGATGACATCGGTTTGCGTCTGTTCCAGCCCGCTCAGGCCAATCCGGCCCCCGGCGATTGTGGCGGCGCAGGTTACAGCGGCGCGGCGTACCACCGCCACAGCTGAAACATTACGCTCGGCCTCGCCGGCGAAAGCGCAGCCTGTGGGCAAGATGGGGCGCACGGCAGGGTCCGTATCCGGCAGCACCGGCAGCTGCCACACCAGCCGCCAGCGCTGCGCATCCGTTTCGGTTAGTTCCAAATAACCCGGACGCAGCGTGTCCGCCGCCGCTGGCACCGCCAGCATCAGCGCCAGCGCCAGCATCAGCGCCCGAAACAGTGCGGGCAACAGGCGCATCAGGGCCGCTCGATCTGGATCACATAGCCGTCCAGCAACGCCTGATAAGCACGCGCCTCACGCGCCGCCAGCGTGGCGGCGCGCCAGTCATTTTCGGCGCGCTGGCGCACATCGGCGAGACGCGGCGGCGCGCCAGCTGTTACGGTGCGCAACCGCACAAGATGCGCGCCAAAGCCCGATTCGACGGGACCATACCATGCATCGACCGGCAGATCGGCAAGTCCAGCGGAAAAATCATCGCCAAACTGGCGCGCGACTGCGCCTGCTTCGGTCGCTTCAAGGCTTGCAGGCAGCGATATGCGTTCGCCCAACCCGCGCCAGTCCGCCCCGCCGCGCAACTGGCGTCGCACCGCTTCCGCGCGCGCGGCCAGCACCGCTGCCGCGCCCTGCCCCAGATAAATTTGGTCAAAACTGGAACGCTGGTCGGCGGCGTAGCGCGCCGGATGGCGGTCGACCCAGGCCTGCAGCGTGGCTTCGGACGGCGCGGCATTTTCGGCTGCCGCAATGCTGAGATATTCCATCTTGGCGCGCAACCGGGCACGGATGACGGGGTCATCCTCGTCCATCCCCAGCCGCCGCGCTTCGCGGTAATATACCTCTTCCTTCACATGATCGCGGATCAGCGCGTCAAGCTCGCGCGGGGTCGGCGCGCGGCGCCACGCCGCCTGCCAGCGCGCGGCCAGCCGGCCGACCTGTTCTTCGGTGATGGTGATGGTGCGGCTGGCGGGATCGACCGGCGCATCGCGCAGCGATGCGAAGGCAAAAACCGCTAGCCCCGCGATCAGGAAATGCACCAGCGGTTCGCGGAGCATCTTGCGCAAGGCCACGCCCAATTTGCTGCGATACGTCATGCCGGACGGACCACGAAATGGACATGCGTTTCCCAGATTTCCTGCGGTGCGAGCCAGCGCAATCCGGTAACGTCGGGCGGATCGGCCCGGTTGACCGCATCGGTCATGTGCGAAACCGGCTCGATGCAGAAAAAATCGGCTCCGGCAGGGGCATAAACGACGGTAAAGCTAAGTTCTGCCGCCGGAATGATGGTCAAATGGCATTCGGGCCACGCGATTATGATCGGCCCGCTGCGGCCGGTGAAGACATGGTCGAGCGGCGCAGCACCAAGCCAGTCGGGCTGTTTGGCGATGCTTTGCCAGCGGGTCGGCAAGCAATCGCTGGTGCTGTCCCACCGCCCCGTCACCGGCAGATCAATGCTGGCTCCGGCGCGCGGAAAATATGGGTGCACGCCCAGCCCGGCGGGCATTGGCGAACGGCCCTGATTCTGGATCGACAGGCGCAGCAACAACCCGTCGGCGCTGAGCTCAAAGCGCTGCATCGCGCGATAAGTCCAAGGCCATTCACCAGCGACATAGTGGTGGATCAGCACGGCGTCAGCGGCCGACTGCTCGGCCACCTGCCACGGGGTCTGCCAACCGAACCCATGGATGGCGTGCGGCTGGTCGGTGCCGGGCAAATTGGGGGCGAGCCGAACCACCCGGCCATCCGCCACAAACCGGCCCCTGGCGATCCGGTTGGAAAAGGGCACCAGCGGAAAACACGCCATGCCCAGCACTGACGCATCCGGCGCGGCGGGCCGCATGATGTCGATGCCGCGCCAGCGCAAGGCGGCGATGCTGCCTCCCGAACCGGGGTTCAGCCACAATTCCATTTCGCCTCGCGACAGCCGTACCATGGCCCGCAATTCACCCGTCAATCGGCGAGGATGGGATTGGGTCCCATGCCCAGATCATCGCCATTGGCCCAGTGGGCGTGCGTCCCAGAGCAAATACGCTCGGGCAGGATGATGCGGCACACCGGCCCGCTCGCCAGATCGCGCGCATCGAAAAGCACGCATTCACTGCGGTCGGCGGAAACGTCGGATATGAAGGTAATGAGATAGCCATCGTCCTCCTCAGTCGATCCTATCCGTGGAATGAACGGCGCTTCGCTGCCGAAGCGGCCGGGCCCAAATTCCACTTTTTCGCTGTCGCCGGTGGCAAGGTCGTGCTTGACGAGCCCGCGAAACAGGAACCAGCCGGGTTCGGGAATCGTGCTGTAACCATAGCGATATTTACGCCCGGCATGGCGCTGGTTGATCGTACCGAACTCCAAAATGCGCTCGTCAAGCCGCTCCTCGCGGGTTTCGCCGGTCGCCAGATTGAAGCGCCAGCGGTGAAGTTTTGGCTGCAACAGATGCTGGTCGAGATAGGCCATCATCCGTTCAAGCCCCGGAGGCGCTTCAGGGAAGCTATTGGGCATCGGCTCTTCCTGAAAATAGCCGTCGAGGATGATCTCGTCGCCCTCTTCCCAGGCATTGAGCCAATGCAGCGTATAGGTTGGTGCCGTTTCGAACCAGCGGATGTCGCTGGCCTGGCCATAGCGCGAAATGATGGCAAAGCGCGTCGGCTGGTCGGGGTGGAACTGGACGGCGTGGACGTTTTTCGCGAGCAGATCCGGGTTCCAGTAGAGCGGCATATCGTTCAAAATACTGTAGTTTTCGGTGAAGGCCATGTCGTGCGGCAGGCGCGGCCCGGCAAGCGGGATCGGCACATAATGTTTAAGGCGGTTGTCGGGACCGACCACACCATAATGCATGTAGGGTGCATATTTCGAATAGTTGAAAAACAATAGCTCGCCGGTCACCGGATCAAGTTTGGGATGCGCCGAAATGCCGTCGAGCGGCACCCAGCCCTCGGTCCCCTCGGTCTCGAGCGTGAAGGGGTTGAGGCGATAGCCTTCGCCGCACTGGTAAAAGGTCGACAGGACGCGCCCGGCGTGGATGATGACATCCGTTGACGAGCTGTCCTTCAACCATTGCTGCGCACCCCAGCCCGGGCGCGTCGATTTATGCGGTGGCTCCATCAGCCCGGCCCACAGCGCGCGTCCCGCTTCCTGCTCGGCGGCAAAGCCCTTGGTGCGCACAAACCGGCTGCGATAGGCAGCGCGGCCGCCCTTGAACGACATGGCGTGCAGAAACCCGTCGCCGTCGAACGGATGATAGCGCCCGATCGGCTCGTGGACCGGGTTTTCGCCGGTGCGCACATAGACGCCGTCGATATCGACGGGAATCTCGCCAATAATCTCGACATCGCCGGGGGAAAAGAGCGCATTCCATTCGTTGAAGGTCGGGCGCCACGCACCTTGCAAATAGGGATTGTCGCTGGGACCGAGGGTCGAGCGAATCGTTCCTGCCTTGACCGCCGACATCCTCATTCCTCCGTTTGGCGGTCGCACCGCGCCGAACCATGTTTATGCCGCCGCATGCAGGCCATCACAAGCGACGTGCCATGCTGTGGCACAAATAGCGCAGCCGCCCCGGAAAAGCGGCGCGAAAGCGGCGCTATGCATTTTTCACGCTGCGCGAACGGTCGGTTCACGGTGCGGGGACGCGTCCCCGCCATAGGCTGGCGCGCGACCCGAGCCGTGCGTCCCGTGGCACGACGGCTCAACTCGGGCTGGCAGGATTGAAAAATCCTGCCAGCTCGCTTTCTCCGTCCTACAGCGATGTTAGAAAATTCGCCGGCGACGCGTAACCATTTTGTCCGTCGCGGCGAAACCCAGTGCAGATTGTCCAGCAGACGGAGTTTGGTCAAATGCGTACTACCCTAAAGGCTTCTTTCCTGATTTTGAGCATTGCCGTTGCGGCACCGGCCGCTTTCGCATCCGGTTCGGGTGGCGGTGGCGGTGGCGGCGGCTTTGGCAGCGGCGGCGGGTCGTTCCAAACGGCGCCGCGCGATCCTGCCACCGAAGCCTATGCGCGCGGCGCCGTTTGGAACGACCC
>JACEST010000002.1 GCA_013911715.1 Sphingopyxis sp.
GGGCGCAGATGTTCGCGGATGCCCGACAGATCAACGAACCGGTCGATCGAGCGCAGCAGGTGATCCGCCGGAACATGCCGCTCCAGGTTGAAGCTGTAGAACAGCGCCTCCTGCGCCACCGTCCGTTCACCCATCATCATGACATCTCCGCCTGCCTGCGGAGACATAGAATCAATACTTTAGCGCCGTTGCAAGGCCGAGTTTTTCAACACAATCGGGTCGCTAGCTGAAAAGCAGCTTTTGGTAACAAAAGGCCGAAATCTGCCGTGAAATCGGAACTACAGCTATTCCAAGTCCATTATTCAGCCATCTGCGCGGCCAATGCTGTGAGGATCATATCCTGTTCGCCAAGCCGCGCCGCCAGTTCATCCCTTAGCGCCACAATCTCCGGCAGCCCGTCAATCGCATCGCCGTCCTGCCGCGCCACATAGAGCGCATCGATGTCACCCAGCGCCACCATCAGCGGCCCGCGCGCGACCGTCAGCCTTGACAGCGCTTGCTGCGCCACGACCCACGCCTCGCTGCCCGGCGCTGCGCCGCGCGCGGCGGTGACTGCCGCTTCGGTTTCGCCGCGCAGTGCCGTGAACGCCGCCGCCGCCCCATCGGCATCGCTGCGCCAGCGCGCCAACCGACCGGCCAGATCGGCGGGCAGCAGACCGGGCGGTGCCAGCGGCACACTCTCAACCACCGCGAATCGCTCTTCGATCGGGCGTTTGCCCAGCGAGGGATAATCGCCGCTGGCGCCGCTGGCGCAGGCAGCGAGCAACAGCGCGGCGAGCGGCGTGAGAAAAGAAATGGGGCGGCACAGCATCGCCCTTGCTGATATGGCGGCCACCGGCGGGCGGCAAGCGCCGAATCGGGCCGGTCGGCAACGCGCCGCCATTGATTGGCCTTTGCTGACCCGAAAAGCGCGGAAATTGGCGGTTGACAGCGCGCACCTCGATCGTTAGGGCGCGCTTCTTTCCTGCTTGTCCGGAAAATGTGCCGCCTTGGCGGTCGCATGGACGTGCGGGTCACTTTGTTTGTAATGGATGATAAGACCATGTTCGCAATCGTGCGCACGGGCGGCAAGCAATATCGCGTCGCCGCCGGAGACAAGATCGCCGTCGAAAAGCTGGCTGGCGAAGCCGGTGACACGGTGATGCTGGGCGATGTCCTGCTGGCCGGTGACGGCGGCGAGACCCAGAGCACCGACGGCGTGGTCGTGTCCGCCGAAATCATCGCGCAGGCGCGCGGCGAGAAGGTCATCATCTTCAAAAAGCGCCGCCGGCACAATTATCGCCGCAAAAACGGCCATCGCCAGTCGCTGACGCTGCTGAAAATCACCGCCATTGGTGCTGCCGAGAAGAAGGCCGCCACCAAGAAGGCCGAGAAGGCCGAAGCCGCACCGGTAGAAGCCGCTGCTGTTGAAGCTGTCCCGGCCCCCGCCAAAAAGCCCGCTGCCAAGAAGGCAGCCCCCAAGACGGAAGCCTGAGCGCGCCCGCGCAGCTCGGCCCCACAAACGTAAGGAGTTTAGGTCATGGCACATAAGAAAGCAGGCGGTTCGTCGCGCAACGGCCGCGATTCGCAGGCCAAGCGCCTTGGCGTCAAAAAGTTCGGCGGTCAGGAAGTGATCGGCGGCAATATTATCGTGCGCCAGCGCGGCACCCGCGTTTATCCGGGCGTCAATGTGGGCCTGGGCCGCGACCACACGCTGTTTGCCACCGCCGATGGCCGCGTGCGATTCCACGATGGCAAGCAGGGCCGCAAATATGTGTCGGTCGATGCCATGGCGGAAGCCGCCGAATAATCGGGACCAGCTGACCGGCTTGTCCCACCAGGGATGACCCGGATCAGCGGACTGGCAACAGTCCAGCCAGATCGAAACGAGGGAGACGGGTCACCCCCGGCCTCCCTTTTTTCTTGTGCGCAAGACGCGCGCCGCGAAAATCGGGCCGCTCATCTCCCTCGCTAAACTGCTGACCCGAAAGCGTCATTTGCCGACGCCAAAGGGCCGGTCATCTGGGAGATAAATGATGTTTGCGCGTACCGAAAGATTGTTGCTGCGGCCCGGCTGGCCCGAAGATGCTGCGGCGCTAACCGCCGCAATTGCCGACGAAGCCATTGTCCGCAACTTGGCGCGCGCGCCCTGGCCCTATGGCGAAGACGACGCCCGCGCCTTTCTGGCGGGCTGGGCCACGGCACCGCTGCCGCGCTTTGTGCTGGTCCAGCGCACCGCCGCGCAGCCGCGTCTGATCGGCTGCATCGGCATGGACCCGATGGAGGATGGCGCGACGGAGCTTGGTTACTGGATCGCGCGGCCCTTTTGGGGGCTGGGCTATGCCACCGAAGCCGGAAGGCACATGGTTGAACTTGCCCGCACGCTGGGAATCCGCAAACTGACCGCGGGGCATTTCACCGACAATCCAGCATCGGGCAGCGTGCTGCGCAAGCTGGGTTTCCGCCCCACCGGGCGCGTCGTCGAACGCGCCAGCAAGGCGCGCGGAGCGCTGGTGCCGACGGTTGAATTCACGCGCGATATTGCCGCCCCCGGCAATGACGCGGGCGGGGACGATGATGTGGGAACCGCCACCAAGCCGATGCGATGGCCCGAGACGCTGCGCGAGGAGTGGCGGCAGTTGGCGGCGTAATTGCCGCTAATTCATCGCGCTGTGCTCCGGCGTAGGCCGGAGCTCTGGAGGTAAGCATTGCGCTTGACGGCCAAGGCTCCGGCCTGCGCCGGAGCGCAGCGATTTGTCATGGATATGCGAGCTTTACCGCCCGCCCAGCTTGCCCGCCATGCCGATGATGTCGTCGAGCGGATTGCCGTCGCCGTCGAAGTCGAGCATGCTCGCCAGCCCGCCCAGCCCGCCGCCGCTGGCAGGCGCGGCCTGCGGCTGCGATCCGCCGAGCATGCCGCCCAGAATATTGCCCAAACCGCCGCCCTGGCCGCCGCCAAGCAATCCGCCGAGCATCCCGCCAAGGCCGCCACCTTCGCCTGAACCACCGCCCTGCTTGGCCATATAGCCCGCCACCAGCATCGCGAGGATCGGCAGCATTTTCTTGAGCAACCCGGTGTCGAGCCCGGTTTGCGCCGCAGCATGGCCAGCGACCGTGCGGCTGACATCTTTCGACCCGAAAATCTGGCCCAGCACGTCATTGCCTTTCTCAACCGGTGTGGGCTCGGGCGCGAGCACCGCGTCGAGCAAGCCGCCGCCGCCGAGCTGGCCCAGCAGCCCGCCGAGCCCTTCGAGCCCCGTCGGCTGCGCCTGTGCCTGTTTCTTGAACCCGCCGAGGATGGCAGGAAGCAGTGCTTCGGCGCCGGCCTTGGCCATCGCCGGAGGCACCCCCAGCTCGCGCGCAATGACATCGATTCCGCCTGCTTGTGTCAGGATATCGGTTATATTCATCGGCTGGTCCCCTCGGCATGCCTGAATTGGCTGCGCCAGACTAGCGCAGCGCACGCGCCGGGCCTAGCCTTTCATCGGCGTGTCAGAACGGCTTGCTAGCTGCGAGTCGGGAGCGGCGGCACAGGGCCGCCCGGCACCACCAGCAGGAGCAAGGCCATGGGAATTTTCAGCAAAATCAAAGACGCCATTTTCGGCAAGAAGGCGGTAGCCGCCGAGCCAAAGCCTGCCATCCCGATGGAGGCCGCCGCTCCCGCCGCAGCGCCTGAACCCGAAATGATGAGCGATGTCGATGTCGAGGCGATCCTGGAAAAGGCCGCCGCCGAGCATGATGAAAAGCTCAACTGGCGCACTTCGATCGTCGATTTGATGAAGTTGCTCGACATTGATTCGAGCTATGAAAATCGCAAAGAGCTCGCCGAAGAGCTTGAGATTGACGATTATGATGGCTCGGCCGAGGACAATATCCTGCTGCACCGCCTGGTGATGCAGGCGCTCGCCGAAAATGGCGGCAAGGTGCCGGCTGAATTTATCGATTGACGCAGGCCAGCAACGGCGACCCGCGAAGGTCGCCGTTGCTTCCTGAACCGTCAGCCTTTGTTGCCGCCAAACAATCCTTTGGCCATATCGGCGATGTCGTTGATCGGATTGCCGTCGCCATCCTTGTCGAGCGCGCTGAGCATCCCGCCCGCGCCACCGAGCTTTTCCATGATGCCGCCGAGCGGCCCGTCGCTGCCCGTCAGCGATTGCAGCTTTTCGGGTGACACGCCGAAGTTCGCGGCCGTATCGGTCAGCGTTTGCGTCAAATCGCCGCCGCTCTGCAGTTTTTCGGTCAGACCGCTCAGCATCGCCTTGGCCTGATCGGCTGGCAGGCCCAGTTTTGCCGCAATATCGTCCACCTGGCCCAACAGGCCGTCCAAAATGCTCATGGTTCCATCCCTTCAGCTGGCTGCGCCGACTCACCGAATGGATGGTCGGGATGAACATGATAGCGCCGCGCCGTGACTGAAAACAGACGCTCGCGGCTGTAAAATCGCAGCGGCCAGTCGCGCTGTCCTGCGGGCGCGACCAGCAGCGCGTTGACGGCGTCGGCCAGCGGCTGATCGCCGGTCGCGCCGTGATGCGTCCGCACGACGCCGATGTAAAACTGCGTCAGCGTCTCATGATAGCCCTGGGTGTCGTCATTCACGCCGCCGACGCTTTCATTATAGGCGCGGATGATGGCAGGCAGATCGGCTTCGGGCGCGATGTCGCTGCGTTCGCGCACCAGCCACAGGCAGGCAGCCAGATGCGCCTCGTGTGTCCAGTCGGCGCGGGGTAGCGTGCGGGCGAGCAGGCC
Source organism: Sphingopyxis sp. (assembly GCA_013911715.1). Classification (GTDB taxonomy): domain Bacteria; phylum Pseudomonadota; class Alphaproteobacteria; order Sphingomonadales; family Sphingomonadaceae; genus Sphingopyxis. Next base: position 4,726 of record JACEST010000002.1, read on the forward strand.
TTCGCCGACGCGGCGCACAGCAGCGTCATTGGCGAACAGGCGGGCGGGGTGATCAGTGGTCATTTCAAAGTCCTTTCCGGGTGGAAATGCCACCCGGTCAGAACCGGGTGGTTCAGGCAGCTTGCGGGGCGGCTTGGCGAACCCCTTCGTCGACATGCGCCGCGAATTCCGCGAAATTGTCGATGAATTGCTGCACCAATTGGCGCGCGGTTGCGTCATATTGCGCCGGGTCGGCCCAGGCACCGCGCGGGTCGAGCAATTTGGCATCGACGCCCGCGACCGCGACCGGGACTTCGAACCCGAACCACGGATCCTTGCGAAACTCGGCATCGTTCAGGCTGCCGTCGAGCGCGGCGTTGAGCAATGCGCGTGTCGCCTTGATCGGCATGCGGCTGATCCCCGGCATCGTCGCCATCCCGCCCGACCAGCCGGTGTTGACCAGCCAGCAGGTGACGCCGCCCTTGGCGATCCGATCTTTCAGCAGATTGCCATAGACGCTGGGGTGGCGCGGCATGAAGGGCGCGCCGAAACAGGTCGAAAAAGTTGCCTCGGGCTCGGTCACGCCAATTTCGGTGCCCGCGACGCGCGCGGTATAGCCCGACAGGAAATGATACATCGCCTGATCGGGGGTCAGCCGCGCAATCGGCGGCAGCACGCCATAGGCATCGGCGGTCAGCATGATGATATTCTTGGGCACCGGTCCCATATTGTGCGCCGACGTGTTGGGAATAAATTCAATTGGATAGGAACCGCGGCTGTTTTCGGCGAGGCTGTTGTCGTCGAGGTCAATCTTGCGCGTGACGGGATCGATCACGACATTTTCCAGCACCGTGCCGAACCGCTTGGTCGTGGCAAAAATCTCGGGCTCGGCCTCGGCCGACAGGCGGATCATCTTGGCATAGCAGCCGCCTTCGAAGTTGAAGACCGCCGTGTCCGACCAGCCATGCTCGTCATCGCCGATCAGCGTGCGCGCCGCGTCGGCGCTCAGCGTCGTCTTGCCCGTGCCCGACAGGCCAAAGAAGACCGCGGTGTCGCCCTTCGGGCCGATGTTGGCCGAACAATGCATCGGCATCACCCCGTCGACGGGGAGCAGATAGTTCAAGATGCCGAACACCGACTTCTTCATTTCGCCGGCATAGGCGGTGCCGCCGATGAGCACGAGTTTCTCGGCAAAATTGACCGCAACCACCGTCTCGCTGCGCGTGCCGTGACGCGCCGGATCGGCGCGAAAGCTGGGCAGGTCGATGATTGTGTAATCGCTGCTATGCGCCGCCAGTTCGGCCGCCGTCGGACGCACCAGCATCGTGCGGATAAACAGGCTGTGCCAGGCATATTCGGTGATGACCTGTACATCGACGCGGTGCTCGGCCTGCGACCCGCCGAACAGCTGCTGGCGATAGAGGCGCGGGTGCGCGGCAAGTGCGGCAAAGAAATCGGCCTTGAGCGCGGCGAAATGGTCGGGCGTCATCCCGACATTGGTTTTGCCCCACCAGATCGTCGATTCGGTCGTCGCATCGCGCACGATGAATTTGTCCTTGGCCGAACGACCGGTGTGCTGGCCGGTCGCGACGACGAGCGGACCATCCTTGGAAAGCAAGCCCTCGCCATGGCGCACGGCATCCTCGATGAGCGGCGCGGCACCCAGATTTTCGCTAAGCGTCCCTCCAATTGCAATCGCGCTGTTGCCCACTATCAGCTGGTTCATTGTCATTTTCCTCGCTCTGCCGCAGCTCCATGCATTCGTATGCGAAGCCGAAGCAATGTCGGGCGCACCGGCAGTTACCCCGCCGCGAAATCGCTCAATTGTTCCTTAGATGAATGGCCGTTACCCACCTATGCCCGCGCTTGTCAAAACCTATATCGTCGCGCGATTGTTCCATCTTGCGGTGACGGCGCGGGGGGGACGCGCATTGTGCCTTGGTTGTGCACGGCGCGGCGCTCGGCTAACAGCAGGCGGTAAGGATTTGACGCGCCGATGACTGCCACCATTGCCCTGGTCGATGATGACCGGAACATATTGCAATCGCTGTCCATCGCGCTGCAGGCCGAGGGTTTTGTGACGCGCATTTATGCCGATGGCGAAGCGGCGCTCAAACCTTTGCTCGACAACCCCCCCGACCTGGCGGTGTTCGACATCAAAATGCCGCGGCTCGACGGGCTCGAGCTGCTGCGCCGCCTGCGCGAAAAGAGCCAGTTGCCGGTGATTTTCCTGACGTCGAAGGATGACGAGCTCGACGAGGCGCTGGGCCTCGCTATGGGTGCCGACGATTATATCGCCAAGCCCTTCTCGCAGCGGCTGTTGATCGCGCGGATCCGCGCCATTTTGCGCCGCGTCGAACTTAATCGCACGCCTGAAGAACCGAGCGACGAACCTGTCGCCGATCCTATTGAGCGCGGACGGCTGGTGATGGACCCGGCGCGGCACAAGGTGCTGTGGGACGGCAAAGCCGTGACATTGACCGTGACCGAATTTCTGATCCTGGAAATTCTGGCATCGCGGCCCGGCATTGTCCGCACGCGCAACCAGTTGATGGACGCCGCCTATCAGGACGATGTCTATATCGACGACCGCACCATCGACAGCCATATCAAGCGGCTGCGGCGCAAATTCCGTGAGATTGATGGTGAATTCGACGCCATCGAGACGCTTTATGGCGCGGGCTATCGCTTCTCCGATGACGGCTGACCCCCAACTCTCCGGCGACGAACCGCAAAAGCTCGTCTGGTCGGCGCGCTGGTCGCTGACGACGCGGATCTTGGCGGTCAATATTTTTGCCATAGCGTTGCTCGCGGTCGGCTTTTTCTATCTCGACAGCTATCGCACCCGCCTGCTCGACGCCCGCGTCGAGGCGCTCAATAGCCAATTGTCGCTGCTGGCCCCCGCGCTGGCCGTAGCGCGGTCCGAAGAGCGGGCGCGACTGACCCGCCATTTTGTCAAGCAGACCGGATCGCGGTTGCGCTTTTACCATGCCGACGGGCGCCTCTTGGCCGACAGTTTTGTTGGTGCGCCGCCCACCTATATGCTGCGCGATCCCGACACCCAGCCCTGGTTTCGCGAAGCCGCCCGCATGATGGACCGTGCGCTCGACTGGATCGTCGGCGCGCCCATCCCGTTGGCCTTTGTCGAGCCGCGCCGCGATGTGGTGGCAAGCTGGCCCGAGCTGGTCGCCGCGCAGACGACGGGCCGGGTCGTTCACCGCTATCGCTATGCCCCTGACCGCACGCCGATGCTCAGCGCTGCGCTGCCGGTGCGCTTCGACGACCGTGCCCTCATCCTGATGACCGTCAATGCGCGCGACATCACGCGCACGGTGCGCGCCGAACGCTGGCGGTTGGGCGTCGTTCTGGGGGTCGTTACCCTCGCGTCGGTGTTGCTGTCGCTGTTCCTCGCGCGGACCATCGTCGATCCGCTCCGCCGCCTCGCGCGCGCCGCCGTGCGCGTTCGGCTCGGCCGCGCGCGCGAGGTGATCGTTCCGCGCCTGCCGTCGCGCCGCGACGAGATTGGCACGCTCGCGCGCGCGCTGTCCGACATGACGCAAACGCTGCGCGAACGCATCGATGCCGGCGAGCATTTCGCCGCCGATGTCAGCCATGAGCTCAAAAATCCGATCGCATCATTGCGATCGGCGGTCGAAGGGCTCGAACGCGTCACCGACCCTGGTCAGCGCCAGCAATTGCTGCGCATTGCGGGGGAAGATGTGCGGCGGCTCGACCGGCTGGTGTCGGACATCAGCGAAGCCTCACGCGTCGACGCGCAATTGTCGCGCACGCGGTTTGAACGCATCGATCTGGGCGCGATGATCGAGGCGATGCTTGCCGCACGCGCCGCGCGGCGCGAAGCGGGTGAGGTCGCGCCGCGTATCGCCTTTGCCCGCCCGCGCAAGGGCGCTACGCAGTTGTTGGGTGACGGCCACCGGCTGGAGCGCGCGATTGACAATGTCATCGACAATGCCCTGTCCTTTTCGCCCGCAGACGGGCTGGTCTGCGTCGCCGCCACGGCAGCGGGCGGGCAGGTACGGATTCGCATCGACGACGAAGGCCCCGGCATTGCCGTCGACCAGCGCGAGGCCATTTTCCGCCGCTTCCACAGCGAACGGCCCGAAGGTGAAGCCTTTGGCAAGCATAGCGGATTGGGCCTCGCCATCGCGCGCACCATTATCGAGGGCCATCAGGGCAGCATTGCCGCGCTCGACCGCGAAGACGGCAAAAGCGGCGCGTCGATCCTGATCAGTCTGCCCGCCGCCTGACGCCCGCGCCGCGCGCGCCCTTGCGGCGGGCGGTGCGGCCCATTACACCAAGCCATGGCCCCGCCACCCCTTCCTGTCACCACGGTTCATGCCACCTGCGTTGCGATCGACGGCAATGGATTGCTGTTGCTGGGGCCGTCTGGCGCGGGCAAGTCTGACCTCGCGCTGCGGTTGATCGATCGCGGCGCTGTGCTGGTCGCCGATGACCGCTGCGAGCTTGCCGAACTGGGCGGAAAATTGCACTGCGCCCCGCCCGAAATCCTTGCCGGTCAGCTGGAGGTGCGCGGCATTGGGGTTACCCGGCGCGCCTGGACCGCGCCGGTGCCGGTCGCGCTGGCGGTGCGGCTGGTCGAGCGCACCGAGCGCATGCCCGATCCGGCGATCGAGGAATTGGCCGGCCATGTGCTGCCCGCCGTGCGGATCAACGCCCATGAGGCGAGCGCGCCGATCAAGGTCGAGCTGGCGCTCGCGCGGCAGACCGCCCTGTGAAGGGGCACGAGCCGCCGCTGTTGATTGTCACCGGCCTGGCTGGTGCCGGCAAATCGACCGCGCTCAAAGTGCTCGAGGATCTGGGGTGGGAGGTGGTCGACAATCTGCCCGTCGCGCTGCTCGACGCGTTGCTGATGGCCCCCACACCGCGCGGCGCGACCGAACGACCGCTGGCCGTCGGGATCGACGCGCGTTCGCGCGGCTTTCGCCCTGCGGCGCTGGTTCGCGACCTGAAAGCGATCCGCGCCGAACAGGAGCGCGATGTCGCGGTGCTGTTTCTGGATTGCGCCGGGGTCGAGCTCGAGCGCCGCTTTTCCGAAAATCGCCGCCGCCATCCGCTCGCCGACGACCGCCCCGTCACCGATGGCATTGCGCGCGAGCGCGAACTGCTTGAGCCGCTGCGCCGCTGGGCCGAACATGTCGTCGACACAACAAATTATTCGTCGAATGATTTGCAGCATGAAATCCGGCAGCGCTTTCAGTTGGGCGAAGCCAGCGCACCGGCGCTGACCGTCACCAGTTTCGGCTTTGCCCGGGGGCTGCCGCGCAACGCCGATCTGGTGTTCGACGTCCGCTTCCTCTCCAACCCGCACTGGGTGCCCGATCTGCGGCCCAAGACTGGGCTGGATGCCGACGTCGCGGCGCATGTTGCCGCTGACCCCTTTTATGCCACAGTCATCGGCCAGATTGAGGACCTGCTGTTGACCCTTCTGCCGCGCTATGCGGTTGAAGGGAAAAGCCATATCAGCATCGCCATCGGCTGCACCGGCGGGCGGCACCGGTCGGTTCACGTAGCCGAGCGCTTGGCAGCGTCACTGCGCGCGCATGGCTATAGTCCCGTTGTGACACACCGCAATCTTGACTCCACCCCGCAAGATGGGCTTGAGGGCGCACCCCCTTCGCCGCGCACGCCATGAGCCGAGAGTCGATAGTTTATGCCTGACCCCAAAGCGATGCCGCTCCTTGGCCTGGTGCTTGTCACCCACGGACGGCTGGCCGAGGAATTTGTGACCGCGATGGAGCATGTCGTCGGGGCGCAGCGCGCCATCGCGACCGTGTGCATCGGCCCGAACGACAATATGGAGGCGCGCCGCGCCGAAATTTCCGCCGCCATCACCAAAGTGGACGGCGGCCGCGGCGTCATCATCCTGACCGACCTGTTCGGCGGCACCCCGTCGAATCTCGCCATCAGCCTGATGGACAGCGGGCGGTTCGAGGTGATCGCGGGCATCAACCTGCCGATGCTGATTCGCCTGGAAAGCGCGCGCAAGACCATGTCGGTGCAGGATGCCGTGCGCGCTGCGCGCGAGGCGGGGCAGAAATATATTTCGGTTGCATCCGAACTGTTGGGGGCGACACCGTGACCGAGCTGTCGGAAACCGTCGAAATCACCAACCAGCGCGGGTTGCATGCGCGCGCCAGCGCAAAGTTCGTCACCTTTGTCAGCCGCCTGCCCGAAGGCGTGGCGGTCGAGGTGGAAAAGGCCGGGTCGCGCGTCAACGGCACGTCGATCATGGGGTTGATGATGCTGGGCGCGGCCAAAGGCGACAGCATCACCATCCATACCAGCGGTGAGGGGGCCGAGGTGGCGCTGACCAAATTGGTCGGGCTGGTCAAGGACAGCTTTGGCGAGGATTAGGGTCCAGACCCACAACCAGCACGGTCGAGGCGTCAAAATGGCAAAGACATCGGAGGGAAATGCACGCAGTCAGGCAGTTATTCTGCCTGCAAGGGCATTTCGCTTCGAGGTCGAAGCCATTTTGACGTCCTGCGGATTTGACCAAATTTGCTCATCGCTGCGTTGGCAAGCTTGGCAATATCGACATATTCCCGGCGCTTGCCGCCTTGAGCTGAGCAAATTTGCTTCAAACCTCGGCCGCGCTGGCTGTGGGTCTGGACCCTAAGCGCGATGGCTAACCCCGGCCGCCGCAGCCACATCGACAGTTTGAGCAATCCGCTGGTCAAGCGGCTGCGGCTGCTGCGCGAAAAGCGCCATCGCCGCGCCGAGGGGTTGTTCCTCGCCGAAGGATTGCGCATCGCCACCGAAGCGCGCGAGGCGGGGGTGCTGCCACGCTGGCTGTTCCTGACGGCACCCAGCGAGGCGCATCCGCTCGCTGCCGTTCTGGCCACCGACACGCTGGCGGCGGGCGGCGAGGTGGTGACGACCAGCGAGGCCGTGCTCGCCAAATTGTCGGGCAAGGACAATCCGCAGACCGTGGTCGGCATTTATAACGAACCGCGCCCCGCGCTGGCCGACATCGACCGCAGCACCGCGCCCATCTGGCTGGTGGCCGAACGGCTGCGCGACCCCGGCAATCTGGGGACGATGCTGCGCACTGGCGACGCGGTTGGCGCAGGCGGGCTGATCCTGATCGACGAGTGCACCGACCCCTATGGCGTCGAAGCGGTGCGCGCGAGCATGGGGGCGATTTTCACCCAGGCGCTGGTACAGACGGGATGGGATGAATTTCTGTCCTGGCTGCGCAGTGGGCCGGGCCAGTTGGTGGCGACGCATCTCGAGGCGGCCCAGGATTATCAGGCGGTGCGTTACACCGCGCCGACGTTTATCCTCGTCGGCAATGAATCGCAGGGGCTGCCCGCCGTCTATGCCGCCGCTGCCGATGTCCGCGTCAAAATGCCGATGCTGGGCAAGGCCGACAGCCTGAACGCCGCGATTGCGGCGGCGGTGATGGCCTATGAGGTGCTCAACCAGCGGCGGGGATAATCCACTGATACCACATCCCGATCGTGTCGAGCGAAGTCGAGACATCCCCCGGCAGTGCGCCATGCCGACGGGCCCCTCGACTTCGCTCGAGGCGAACGGGAAGAAAAAGGCTCTAGGTGTTTGGTCCCGGCATTTGACGGTGCGGGTTTGATGTGAAGCGATCATGGGGTCAATTATGTCGAACATAAAATCAGCGACAATCCGGACCTGTTCGATGTCATGCTCGAACGCGCCGATGGCCGCCACACGGTGCCGCAAATCTTCATCGGTGGGGTCGGGATTGGCGATTCCGACAAATTGGCCATGCTCGACGCGCAAGGCCGGCTGAAGTCCATGCTGGAAGGGTGCCCAGGTTAGCCGGTGCGGAGAAAAAATATGGCGCACCCGGCAGGATTCGAACCTGCAACCGGCCGCTTAGAAGGCGGCAACTCTATCCAGTTGAGCTACGGGTGCTCCCGCGCGGTGCCATAGCCCTGTTTGCGCGCGCGCAAAAGCCGGTTAAACGCTTGCGGCATGATCTCTCCCGACACTCCCCGCCGCACCAGCGCCGCCGCCGTCCAGCATTTCCGCTATTATGACCTCGTCATGGCGGCGTTCGTCGCCATCCTGCTGCTCTCCAACATCATCGGCGCGGCCAAGCGGTCGGTGGTTGATCTGCCGCTGATCGGCGAATGGCCGTTCGGCGCGGGCGTGTTGTTTTTCCCGATCAGCTACATCATCGGCGACATGCTGACCGAGGTTTATGGTTACGCCCGCGCGCGGCGGGTGATCTGGACCGGCTTTGCTGCGCTGGCGTTCATGGCGTTCATGGCGTGGGTGGTGGTCAGCCTGCCGCCCGCGCCGGGATGGAACGATCAGGCCGCCTATGAAGCCGTGTTCGGCAACAGCTGGCGCATCGTGCTGGCCTCGATGCTCGCCTTTTGGGCAGGCGAATTTGCCAACAGCCTGGTGCTCGCGAAACTCAAACTTAGGGACAATGGCCGCCGCATGGGCCTGCGCTTTGTTGCAAGCACCATCGTTGGCCAGGGCCTCGACAGCCTGATCTTCTACCCCATTGCCTTTTACGGCCTCGATGGCTGGCCGACCGAGGCGCTGTTCCAGACAGTGCTGTCGCAATGGGCGATCAAGACCGGATGGGAAATCCTGCTGCTGCCGGTCACCGTCGCGATCGTCACCTGGCTCAAACGGCGCGAAGGCGTCGATGTTTATGACGACACCACCGACTTCTCGCCCTTCCATGTAAAGGCGTGACACCCATGGACATGGTGCAATTGTCTGCCGATTTTCAGGCGGTGAAACTGGTGCTGGTCGAGGGGAGCGGGCTCGCCAAGGACGCGCTGCATGTCCATTTCGGACTGGCGGTGTTCGTCGCGGCGCGGCTCTTGTGGCGCTGGCGCTATGGCTGGGCGGTGGCGTGGCTCGCGGCACTTTGCGTGGCGCTGGGCGGCGAATGGCTTGATCTGCGCGGCGAGGCGCTGATAGGCGCGCTCCAGCCCGACAGCGCGCATTGGCACGATGTATGGAACACAATGTTCTGGCCGACGGTGTTGGCGCTGCTCGGACGCTGGCTGCAACCCACGCCCACTTCGCCGCGCGAAGCCTCAGCCGACGAGCGCACCGACGGCGGCGGCGAATAACCGCGCACCGTCCTGATTGCCGTGCGCCGGCTCGCACGCGCGTTCGGGGTGCGGCATCATGCCCAGCACATTGCCGCCATCATTCAGCACCCCGGCGATATCGCGCGCCGACCCGTTGACCGGCTCGCTGTAACGAAAGGCCACGCGCCCTTCGCCCTCAAGCCGGTCGAGCGTGGCGCTGTCTGCAAAATAATTGCCATCATGGTGCGCGACCGGAAAGCGCACCGCCTCGCCCGCGGCATAGCCGCTGGTGAACAGCGACTGGTTGTTCGCGACCGTCAGACCGACGCTGCGGCACACAAAATTGAGCCCCGCGTTGCGCATCAGCGCACCGGGCAGCAACCCCGCCTCGGTCAGCACCTGGAACCCGTTGCACACGCCCAGCACGGGCACACCGCGTGCCGCCGCCGCGCGTACCGCGTCCATCACCGGCGAACGCGCTGCCATCGCCCCCGAGCGCAGATAATCGCCATAGGAAAAGCCGCCAGGCAGCGCGATGAAGTCGGTCTTTGGCGGCAGTTCGCTGTTGCGATGCCACACCATCGCCGGCGCCGTGCCAGTCGCCTGCTCCAATGCCACCGCCATATCGCGGTCGCAGTTCGATCCCGGAAAGACGATGACGGCGGTCTTCACGGCCGCACGATCCGGTAATTTTCAATGACGGTGTTGGCGAGCAGCTTGGCGCACATTGCGTCGAGTGCGGTATCGGTGGTGCCGTCGGCGACGTCGAGTTCGATGAACCGCCCCGCGCGCACATCATTGACCCCGGCAAAGCCCAGGCCTTCGAGCGCATGGTGGATGGCGCGTCCCTGCGGGTCGAGCACCCCGGGCTTCAGCGTGACATAGACATGGATTTTCATGGGACACTGGTCCTGCTGGCGCGGCGAAGATGGCGCGGCCTATGCCTTTGATTGGCGCGCGGGGCAAGCCATCAGCGGCGGCAGGTGGGGGGCCCTATGGCTTCTTCCACCGCGCGCGCGCGGTCGGTCGCGACCACGACAACGCCGGCCCGTTCCAGCGCGGCAAATTCGCTGGCATCGCCATCATCAAGCCAAATGTCATCCAGCCGCTCGCCCGGGCGGCCCAGCGTGCCGAACAACGGCTCGATGCCCGCAGCGCGCAGTGCGGCAAACAGGTCGGCGTCAGGCACGCGGGTTCCCGTCCACGCAAGCAAGCGGTCGCGGCGCATGCCGCCCGCAATCAGCCGCTCGGCCGCAGCGGGTGAATTAACCCCCGCCGACACCATCAATTCCGGGGCCAGCCGCGCGACGGCGAGCGCATCTTCGTCGCGATAGGTGATGATGATCGCGTGCTGCTCGGCCGCCGCCGCGCGCACCGCCGCCACGACCGCGGCGAAATCGACGCCGCGCTTGATGTCGAGCTGCACCACGCCGCCCTGCGCCTTGACGAGCAGCAGTGCCTGTTCGAGCCTGGGAATGCGCGCCTCGGTCGCCATGCCGCTGTTGTCGCGCAGGTTGAGCTGCGCCAGCGCGGCCCAATCCTGTTCGCGCGCAAGGCCCGTGCCGGTCGTCGTCCGATCGAGCCGGTCGTCGTGGAGCAGGAACAGCACGCCATCCTTGCTGACCTGAACATCAATCTCCAGCAGCGCATTGCCGTTGCGCAGCAGCGTGGCCGCCATTGTTGTCAACGCATTTTCGGGCAGGCCCGGCGCGGGACCAGCGCGGTGCGCGCCGACGACGGCCTCGCCGCGATCACGCAAGCAATCGAACCATAGGGCCAGATCGCCGCCTTGTTGCTCGGCCCCTGGCGGTGGCGTTGACGTGCATGCCGTCAGCAGCAGCGCCGCGGCCGCCGCTGACGCCGCCCGGATCATTTGGGGGCTTTGTCGCTGACCGCGCGTACGATCAACAGCCGTTCATCGGTCAGATATTTGCGCGCTGCTGCCTGCAAATCTGCCGCTCTGATCTTCTCGACCATAGGAATGCCCTGGCGGTCGCGGTCCAGCCGTTCGGGACGGCTGGCGGCAAAACCGACGCTGTTCAGCCAATAGCTGTTCTCGCGCCGCGCCTTGATCATATTTTCCAGCAGCGGCTTGCGCGCCCGGTCGATCAGGTCGGCGCTCGGCGGAGCAGCGGCCAGATCGGCTGCCACCTTGCGGATTGCCGCTTCGGTCGCCGCCACATCGGCAATATCGACGTTCGCGCCGGCAAAAATATGCCCGAAACCGGGGTAAAGCGTCGACAAATCGGTCCTGACATCCGCCCCATAGGTCTTGCCAAGGCGCTCACGCAGTTCATCGGTCAGGGCGATTTGCAAGACGCGCGCCAGCAAATCGATGTGCAGCGCCTCGGTTAAGTCGCTATCGTCCCGCGCATCCCAATAGAGCCGCACTTCGGCCTGATCCGCCGGCCCCTTGTGGATCAGCGTGCGCGGCGCGCGGTTGGACGCAAAAGCGCGTTGGCGCGCGTCCGCCCATGCGGCAAAGCTGGCATTGCGCTCGGGCAGCGCCCCAAAGGTCGAAGCAATGGCAGCAATGGCGGCGTCTTCCTGAATGTCGCCGACAATGCCGATTTCAATCGCCCCGCGCGCCAGCATATCGGCACTTGCGGTGCGGACGCCATCCCAATCGAGCGTCAACAGCTTTTCCAGCGGCGGCGTCGCCACGCGCGGATCGTCATTGGCCAAAATGCCGGGCACATCGCGCGCCAGCACCGCCGACGGGGTCGCATCATTGGCAGCATATTGCTGGGGCAGGACGCGTCGGACCAACGCCAGACCATCGGCGCGCCAGCCCGGTTGCGTCAGGAAAGCGGCAAACAGCTGCGCCTGCAATGGCAAATCCTTGGGCGTGGTCGTGGCCGACCCGCCAAAGCCGAAATCGGTGCTGCCCCAAGCCGCCGATACTGAGCGGCCAGCAAGAATGGATTGCAAATCGGAAAAGCTGTGCGCGCCAAGTCCGCCGACGACGAGCGCCGCACCAAGCGCGACGCGCGTCGGATCTTCGCGCGTTGCCAGCGCATTGCCGCCATCGACACGTACCGTGATGGCGACGCGGTCGGCCTGAAAATCGGTCCGCTTGATGTTCAGCATCACATTGTTGGCAAAGCGCACCCGGCGAATATCCAGGTCGGCCACCCGTTCGTCGGCCACAACCCTGCCCGGTGCGCCGAAGTCGGTATAGGCAAAGGTCGCCGACGCCTGCGACGCCGGCGGAGCCACGGCCACCGCCGTCGCCTGACGCCATGCCGCCAGCACGGCATCGGCGCCGCCGTCAACCGGGGCCTTGGCCGTCACGCGCACCAGCGGTTCGCCATAACCGGCATGGCGTTCGCGGAACGCAGCGCTGACCGAGGCGGCGGTCAGCGTCGGCGCAACTTCTGCAAACAGATCGCGCGCGACTTCGGGGCGCGAAAAAACGGCGCGTCCGTCGCCGTCAACCATGGCGAGCAAGCCGCCAGCCAGCCCCCCTCTGCGCCTGGTGCTGACCCCGGTCACCGCATTTTCCAGCGCCGTGCGCCGGTTGGCGATCACTTCAGCCAGCTCGGCATCGGTAAAGCCATGCTGCAATGCACGCCGCCATTCGGCGTCGACCAGCGCCAGGGCAGCGCGCCATTCGCCCTGCTTTGCAGCGGCGGCGACACTGGCCTGATCAACCGTGTCCCACGCCCGTGTGGTGTTAAAGCTTGCGCCTTGAATCGGCGAATCTTCGGCCAGCGCCAGCTTTTCAAAGCGGCGGTTCAGGATGGCGGCACCCAGCGTTTCGGCGATGCTCTGCGTCCGCCGTGCGCGCGTATCAGCTTCAAAGGCCCATGGCCGTGTGGCCGTCAGCGACACGGTGTCGGCAATCGCCGGGTCGACATAGATGTCGGCGGCGGCGCGGCGTTTGGCATCGGGCTTGCCAATGTCGGGGTCGGGGCCATTAACGCCGCGCCCCTGCCAGTCGGCAAAGCGCGCCTTGATCTTGGCCTCCATCGCCGCGACGTCAAAATCGCCGACGATGACCAGGCTGGCCCGCTCGGGACGATAATAAGCGTCGTAAAAATCACGCAGTCGCTGCGCGGGAGCGCCGCGGAGGACCTCCTCCGTACCGACGGGCAGACGATCCTTCAGCGTCATATTGGGGAAGTAAAAGCCGAGCGACGCGATGGCATTGCGCAGCTGAAATGTATCACGCACGCGCCGTTCGGACAGGATCACGCCGCGCTCGCGGTCAACCGCCGCCGGATTTATCGTCAGCTCGCTCGCCGTCTCGCGCATCAGCATCAGGCCAGTATCGACCAGATCGTCGCTGGCATTGGGCAAGTCGAGCAAATAGGTGGTCGTATCAAAGCCGGTCGAGGCGTTGGTATCCGCGCCGAACGCCAGGCCCTTGCGCTCGAGCAGTTTCACCATCTCGCCTTCGGGCACATTGGTGGAACCGTTAAACGCCATATGCTCCAGAAAATGGGCCAGCCCGCGCTGGTCCTCGGCCTCGGCCAGGCTGCCGACATCAAAGTGAAAACGGATCAGCACGCTGTCCTTGGGCGTCGCGTTCGCCATCAGCGCATATTTCATGCCGTTGGACAGCACGCCTAGCCTGACCGCAGGGTCGAGCGGAATGTCGCTCTGGCTGAGGCCCCATGCCTTGGCGGCGGCATCCTGTGGATTGACCAGCGCGGGCGCAGTAAGGGCGGGCTGGGCCTGCTGCGCAACCGCTGCAGTGCAGCCGGAGAGGAGCAGGGTGAGGGCGGCAACGACCGCAGCGCGTGATTTGAGCATCGGGCCTAAGTGACGGGCGAAGCGGGTCACGTCAAGTGGACTTTGATGTTATCGCCGAACAAAAATTTAAACTTTTCCTCCTATTGCTGAGGTCGATGGTCGGTTTGGGAGTGGCCCCGATGCGTTTGCTGTTTTTGACACCATTGTTACTCGCGCTTGGCGCATGCGGCGGGATGGATAGCCTTAAGGAACTCGCCAAAACCGAGATCAGCGTCAACGCCCCGCGCGACGAGGTGTTCGACACAGCGTTCAATGTCGACGAACTGGCCGAATCATTGTCGCTGGTCAGCAACACCGGCACCGACCAGCAATTTGAAATGATCGTCGACGAACAAACGCCGGGTTGGGAAGCGATGAAGCCCGACGCCGTGCCGTTCGCCAGGAAAATCAAGGTCACGATGACCTTGGAAGACCGGCGCGACGCCAAGCTGCGCTATTCGATCAACGATGGGGCGGTTAAAACCGGCGTGACCTGGCATTTTGAAGATGTGCCGGGCGGCGGCACCAAAGTGTCGTTCGACCTGATGCCGCTCGAGGGCGATCGTACCGAGGGGCTGACCATCAACCGGCTCGAACTGCGCCAGCTGGCGCGCAAGTCGCTCGACAAGATCGAGCGCATGGCCAAGGATCGCGGGCCCGCAACGATCAACGGTTAACCTCTTTCCGTTGCAAAAACGAACTGAGGGCGCTTGCAACTCGGCGCGCCATCCACCACTTTGGAAGTGAGTGGAATCGGCCGCGTCGAGAAGAGGAACAAACCCATGAGCGATACGGAAACGCATCTGAAACAGCATTATATCGGCGGCAAATGGGTCGACAGCATCGGCGGCACACCGCACCAAGTGATCAACCCGGCGACCGAAGAAGCCTGCACCACCATCACCATGGGCACGGCGGCCGACGTCGATGCAGCGGTTGCGGCGGCCAAAGAAGCGTTCAAATCCTTCAGCCAAACCAGCCGCGAAGATCGCCTCGCGCTGCTGGGCCGGATCGTCGAGGAATATAAGAAACGCAGTGCTGACCTTGCCAAATCGATGGCGACGGAAATGGGCGCGCCGCTCAGCTTTGCCCAGATGGCGCAAGTCGGTGCCGGTATTGGCGGCTTCATGGGCACCATCGCCGCGCTCAAAGATTTCAGCTTCACCGAAAAATATCCGAACGGCATCGTCGCCTATGAACCCATTGGCGTCGTCGGCATGATTACGCCGTGGAACTGGCCGCTGAACCAGATCGCGCTCAAAGTCGCGCCCGCGCTTGCGGCGGGCAACACGATGATCCTCAAACCATCCGAAGAATGCCCCGGCAACGCCACCATTTTCGCCGAAATCCTCGACGCCGCGGGCGTGCCGCCGGGCGTGTTTAACCTCGTTCAGGGCGATGGACCAACGGTGGGCGCAGCGATCGCCGCGCACCCCGGCATCGACATGGTCAGCTTTACCGGGTCCACCCGCGCAGGGATTGCCGTGGCGGTGGCCGCGGCTCCGACCGTCAAGCGCGTCCATCAGGAACTTGGCGGCAAATCGCCCAATATCGTCCTGCCCGACGCCGATTTGATGGCGGTGCTGCCGCCGACGGTGCAGGGCGTGCTCGCCAATACGGGGCAAAGCTGCATCGCGCCGACGCGCATCCTGGTCCAGAAGGACCGTAAGGACGAAGCCGTCGCGGTCATCAAGGGCATGTTCGAGGCGGTGCAGGTTGGCGACCCCATGATGGAGGGCGGGCACCTCGGCCCCGTCGTCAACAAATCGCAGCACAGCAAAATCCAGGAGCTGATCCAGTCCGCCATCGACGAAGGCGCCAAGCTCGAAACCGGCGGCACCGGCCTGCCCGCCAACGTCAATCGCGGCTTTTACATCAAACCGACGGTGTTTTCGGGCGTCACCCCCGACATGCGCATCGCCCGCGAAGAGGTGTTCGGCCCCGTCGCGACGATCATGGAATATGACACGATCGAGGAAGCGATCGAGATCGCCAACGACACCGAATATGGCCTGTCGAGCGTAATCAGCGGCGACCCCGCCAAGGCCGCCGCCGTCGCGCCCAAATTGCGCGCGGGCATGGTCGCCATCAACGCCTGGGGCCCCGGCCCCGGCGCGCCGTTCGGCGGCTATAAAGCGAGCGGAAACGGCCGCGAAGGCGGCGTCTATGGCCTCAAAGACTTCATGGAAATGAAGGCAATTGCCGGGTTGCCGGGGTAATCCATCCATCCTTCCCATTGCATGACAGATTCATTCAAGGCTGACGTCGCTATTGACCGTCATGCTGAACTTGTTTCAGCATCCTTGGTGCGACAAGGCGCCCTTGCGCCATAGACCCTGAAACAAGTTCAGGGTGACCGAAGGCGGGGACATGGAATACCGTGTCCCCGGCGCAATGCTGCCGGGGTGGCGATGTCGCTTGGCTCCTTGGCACCCTTGGCGTGACGCCAGCATGGAAATTGCTGGCCGATCCGGCGGAACCCCGGCGGCTCGAATCCATTACGGCCCGGCAATCTCGTCCCCCACAGGCGGCGCTTCACGCTTGGCCTTGTCCAGAAAGGGCAGCATGTCCTGCGGGCGCGCCTTGCCTGCGCGCTGCGCCAGAAAATCGGCAGCCGTTTCCACCACGCCAATCTTCTGCGCGATAGCCACCGAGATCCACTGGTTGAGCGACACGCCATCTTCCTTGGCGAGCCGTGCCGCCGCAGCCTTGACCGACGCTGGCAGTTTGAGGGGGTATGATGCCTTGCTCATGTCCGTAGCTCCTTCAACAATTCATCGGGCCGCACAATGCTCAATCCGAACATTGCCGTGCGCACCGACGCATTGCCTTGTCCCGCGCACGCGCTAATCCTTTGCTCATGACCCTCGCTCTCACCATCGCGCTCCTCTTCCTTGTCGGCTATGCCAGCCAGCGCAGCGGGGTGTGCATGGTCCGCGCGGCGCGCGAGGTGATTGAGCGGCGGCGGGTGCATCGGCTCGCCGGGTTTCTGCTCGCGGCGGCAAGTGCCATGCTGGTGATGGCGATGGCGGACGCCGCCGGGGCGCGGCCCTTTACCACCATTTTGGGAGCGCCGCCCGATGGGTTGGCGGTGGTGGGAGGCGTGATTTTCGGGCTCGGCACGCGGCTCAGCGGCCACTGCGCCATCGGCACGCTCGCCGCGCTGACGGCGGGCGAAGTGTCGCGCATCGCCTCGCTCGCGGCAATGTTTGTCGCGGCCATCCTGCTGGGTCCCCATATGTCGCAGGCAGCTTTGATGCTGCCAGCGCGGACGCCGCAAATCTCGCCGCTGGCTAACAATGTGCTGCTGGCGTTTGGCGTGGGCGGAACATTGGCGCTGATCGCGGCAACTTATCTCTACCGCCGCCTTGGCTGGCGCAAGCCGCGCGGCGGCTGGTCGCCGCTGGTGGCGATGACGCTGATTGGCGCGGCGTCGGGCACATTGTTCGCGCTCGACCAGCAATGGGTCTACACTAGCCGTATCGCCGAAGTCGCTTATGGCGAAGTCGCTTTCTCGGTCGGCACCGTTGCCGGTCCCCTGGCGCTGATCGCCGGGATGGTCATAGCGGCGGTCATCGGCGGCATGTTCCGCCTGCAATGGGGCACCATCGGCCAATGGGCGGCGGCGGCGGGCGGCGGCCTGCTGATGGGGCTTGGCGCGACATTGGTGCCCGGCGGCAACGACACGATGCTGTTCACCGGCATCCCGCTGCTGCTCCCCAATTTGCTCGCCGCCTACGCTGCTTTTTTCGTGACTTTGTGGGTGGGGCTCCGGGTTGGCAAGCCGACCACGCCGGCGCGTGACATGGGGATGTGAGGCCGTCACCGTGCCACGTTGGAAAATGCCGCCCGCTCGGCTAAGCCCCGCGCCATGACCGCCCGCTCGCCGCTCGCCCCCTCTGCCTTCCCCGACCTGCCAACCATTGGCGGCGTCACGCTGCGCATTGCGTGCGCCCAATATAAGGCGTGGGACCGCTGCGACCTGACGTTCGTGGAGCTTGCCCCTGGCACGGCGGTGGCAGGAGTGTTTACGCAAAGCCTGTGCCCCAGCAGCGAAGTGGAGATGGGCCGCGAACAGGTGAAGGGCGGCACCGCGCGCGCAGTGATCGTCAACGCGGGCAACGCTAACGCCTTTACCGGCTATCGCGGACGCGAAGCGGTCGAGGCGATCATGCGCCAAGTGGCGGGCCATCTGGGCTGCGCGCAAAGCGAAGTCTTCGTCTGCTCGACCGGGGTGATCGGTGTGCCGCTGCCGCAGGACAAGGCGCGCGCCGGGGTGACCGCCGCGCTCACCGCGCCGCCCTGTTCGTGGGAAGAAGCGGCGACAACCATCACCACCACCGACACCTTCCCCAAGGGCGCGAGCGCCGCCGCAATGCTGGGCAGCACGCGGGTGCAGGTCGCGGGAATCGTCAAGGGCAGCGGGATGATTGCGCCCGACATGGCGACCATGCTCGGCTATATCTTCACCGACGCAGCAGTTGCGCCTGCGCTGTTGCAGGACATGCTGACACGGGCAACAGCGGGCACGTTCAACGCCATCACCGTCGACAGCGACACTTCGACCAGCGACACCGTGCTGTTGTTCGCGACCGGCGCGGCGGGCAATCCGGTGCTGACGACTTGGGACAGCCCCGGCGCCGATGCGCTTTACGCCGCGATGCACGCCGTTGCGCTCGAACTCGCCCAGCTCGTCGTGCGCGATGGCGAGGGTGCGTCGAAATTCATTACTATCAGCGTGACCGGCGCGGTGAGTGACGCGAGCGCCAAGCGTATTGCGCTCAGCATCGCCAATTCGCCGCTCGTCAAGACCGCGATCGCGGGCGAGGACGCCAATTGGGGCCGCGTCGTCATGGCGGTGGGCAAAGCGGGCGAGCCCGCCGACCGCGACAAGCTGAGCATCCGCTTCGGCGACACCCAGGTCGCGCGCGATGGCCTGCCGGTCGACGGCTATGACGAAGCCCCGGTCGCCGCGCACCTCAAGGGCCAGAACATCCGTATCGGCGTCGACATTGGCCTCGGCGAAGGCCGCGCCACCGTGTGGACCTGCGACCTCACCCACGGCTATATCAGCATCAACGCCGACTATCGCAGCTAGCTCACGGTCGACGCCGCGTGCCAAGCCCATCCCTCGTCATCCCGGACTTGATCCGGGATAACAAGCCGACTGTGGTGCGTTATCCCGGATCGAGTCCGGGATGACGATTTGGTCAGATTATAGCGCGCCCTCAAGCCACCCTTTGAGCGCGCTCTTCGGCGCGGCGCCGACCTTGGTATCGGCGATCTCGCCATTTTTGAACAGGATCATCGTCGGGATGCCGCGCACGCCATATTTGGCGGGGGCATCGGGATGATCGTCGATATTGAGCTTGGCGACCACGACCTGCCCCGCCAGTTCATCCGAAATTTCTTCAAGGCTGGGGCCGATCATCTTGCACGGGCCGCACCATTCGGCCCAGAAATCGACGAGCACGGGGACGCTGCTGTCGATCACATCGGCCTGAAAGCTGGCGTCGGTAATGGCCTTGGTCGGCATGAGAATTCTCCTGAAAAACCCAGATTTTCCGTTCATGTCGAGCGAAGTCGAGACACCCCGCGCCATTGCGCCATGCTGCGGGGCCTCTCGACTTCGCTCGAGGCGAACGGGGTTGCTGCGATATAGCTAAGCGTTCACTGCTTCCGGCTCAAGGCCTGTATCGGGCAAATTCGTCTTCGCCCCCTCCAAGCCCGGCTTGTGCGCCGCGAGCAGCGCCGCAGGAAGCGCGATCAGCTTGGGCGCGGAGGTATAGAGCAGCGCGGCTGCCACTCGCCGCCCTGGGAATATCGCTGCCAGCGCCGCCGCATAGGCCGACATCTGGCGCAAATAGGCGGGGGCGACATCCTCGGCGCGCGCAGGCACCTGCGCGCCGGTCTTGTAATCGACCACCAGCACGGCATCGCCCGTCACCAACAGACGATCGACCGTGCCCGCGACCACCAGCCCGCCCTCGATCACGGCAGAGAATGGCGCTTCGGCAAGTGAGCGCGGACCAAAAAGCGGCAACCAGTCCGGATGCGCCAAAACCTCGCACGCCTCCGCCGCCATGGCGGCGCGCTCAGGCGCTGCGATGGCCGCGTCTTGGGCGGCGAGCCAGCGTTCGGCCGCCGCCAGCCTGCGCTCGGGAGCAAGCTGCGGCAGTCGTTCGATCAGGCTGTGGAGCAAAGTCCCGCGCCGGATCGCCGCCGCACGCCCCGCGCCAACCGGGCGCTGCGGGGCATCATCTTCGCGCAGCCGCGACGGCGCCAGCGGGCGCGGCGGGCGCGCTTCTTCGGGCGGCGGCCGCACCGCCCAATCGGGCAGCACGCCGCCGACCAACGCCGCCGCTTTGCTGCCTGGGCTCAGCGCGCGCTTGCCCCAATTGCCCGGCGCGCTCGCCAGCCGCAGCCCGCGCGGATCGTCCCATGGCAGCGGAATTTCCTCTGCTTTCAGCGCCAGCAATGCCTGCTCAGCGGCACGGTACCAGCAATGTTCGGGCAGTTGCTTGGCTGTCGCGCGCAGCGTTCCGGTCACCACCAGCAACCGTTCGGCGCGCGTCGCGGCGACATAGAAGAGCCGCCAATGCTCCTCGAGCTGCGCGCGCCGCGCGTCATTCCACGCCATCTCCAGTTGGTCAGGGCGGTCGTCCTTGCTCGTCCGAAACAGCGGCAGGCCGCGCCAGGCCGCAATATCAAACTTGACGTCGAGTTGATTTGCATTGGGTTCGCCCGTCGCATCGGCGAGGATGACAATCGGTGCCTGCAACCCCTTCGACCCGTGCACCGTCATCACCCGCACCAGCCCGCCGCGCGGGTCGGTCTGGCGCTTCACCTCGACCGGCGCACGTTCAATATGGTCGAGAAAGCCGATGATCGAGGGTGCTTGGCGCATTTCAAACGCCAGCGCTTCAGCGAGCAACGCGTCGATCGCATCATTGGCCTCGGCTCCCAACCGCGCCGCCATCGCTCGGCGCCCCTGCAGCGGGCCCGACAGGATCGCATCGAGCAAGCGGTAGGGCGTCGTATAATCGGCCTCGGCGCGCAGCAGCGCCAGCCGGGCATTGGCGTGCGCGCAAAGCGTCGTGTCGCGCGCCGCAATCCATTGGCGCAGGGGCGTGCGCCCGCGCTCTGCGGTTTCGTCATAGAGCTGCTGCTGACCCCAGCCGATCAGCGGCGACACCAGCAGCACCGCGAGGCTATATTCATCGTCGGGCTGGACAGTGAAACGCAGCGCCGCGAGCAAATCCTGCACCGCCAGCGGCTGCGCCAGATCGAACCGGTCGATCCCCGCCACCGCGATCCCGCGCGACTGCAACTGCGCGACGATGCGCGCCGCGAGCGCGCGCCGAGTGCGCACCAGCACCAATATATCGTCGGGGCGCACCGCCACCCCGTCAATGCCGTGCGCGGTCCAGTCGGCAATCCGGTCGGCCAGCGCGCGCGCGAGTTTCAGGCTCGCGGGGTCGGTCGCCGCGCGCAGGCTGTCGTCGCTGCCCTCGCCTTCGTCTTCGTCACCGCTGTCGTCTTCGCTGCCCTTTGGCGCGACGATCAGCGGCGGCCACAGCTCGACACGCCCGGGCCGATTGGCCCCGTGAAAGGCGTGGTGGTCGGGCACCGGCGGGGCGATGCCCATCGCCGCCACGCCGCCGTCGGCAAGCCACCGGTCGACAAATTCCAGCACCGCCGGAGCCGACCGGAAATTGCTGGTGAGGTCAGCGGGAACAAAGGGCCGTTCGCCCGCCGCAGCGCGCACAGCAAAGCCCTGCCGCGCATTTTCAAACGCGACCGGGTCGGTCCCCTGAAAGCTGAAAATCGCCTGCTTGCGGTCGCCCACGGTGAACATGCTCGGCAAGCGGGCTTCGTCGCGCACGCCAAGGCCCGCGAAGAATTCACCGGTCAGTCCATCGGCGATCGTCCATTGATCGGCGTTGGTGTCCTGCGCCTCGTCGATCAACAGATGGTCGATGCGCTGATCGAGCTTGAAACGGATCCAGTCCGACAGCTCACCATTGGCGAGCAGCGCGGCGGTGCGTGCGATCAAATCATCATATTCGGCAAGCCCCTCGGCACCCTTGCGGTGCGACCATTCGCCCGCGAATTGCGCGGCGAGCTGCCACCCGGCGGCGAGATCGTCGGCGAGCGCCATTTGCGCCGGAAGGCGGAGCAGCTCGCTGCAAGCGGCGCCAACACGATCGGCGCTGTCGGCAACCGCAATCAGCTTGCCGCGTTTGCCGCCGTCGGCATAGTCGGACCTGAGGGTGCCCTTTTGCGTCATCACCGTCTGGTAAAGATCGGCAATCATCGATCGGCGCTTTGGCGCATCCGCTGCCCGCCATGCTGCGACGGTGTCAAGCCATTTGACGGCGGTTGCTGTCCCCCAATCTGACCAGGCCGCCACGAGAGCAGCCAGATCGGCATCCGCGACATGCCCGTCATTGAGTCGAGCGACGAGCCAGTCATCCTTGTCGCCCAGCGGCAAACCCAGCGCCGCGCGCAAATCCGCCGCCGCCGGCGCAAGCTTGGGTTCGGGGCGTCCCGCAAAGTTGGCAGCCGCCTTTTCAACGAAAGCGGTTGCAGCCATCTCGCCCAAACGGCGGCTAAGCTGGCCCAGCCAGCCGCGCCGCCGCGCGCCCTCGGCGGCATCGCTCAGCATCTCGGCGAGCAGCGCGCGGCGCGCCTCTTTTGCCTCGCCGCCCTCGATCAGGCGAAATCCCGGCAGCACATCCGCCTCGAACGGAAAGCTCGCGAGCAATGACTGGCAGAAACTGTGGATCGTCTGGACGCGGATCGCGCCGGCCGGACTGTCGATCACGCGCGCAAACAGCGTGCGCGAATACGCCTGTAGTTCGCGGTCGAGGCCATCAAGGCCAATCGCCTGAAGGTCGGTGCGCAGCTCTTCGTCCTTGCACCCGACCCACAGCGCGAGCCGTTCGTGGATGCGATGCGCCATTTCGGCCGCGCCCGCCTTGGTAAAGGTGATGCACAAAATCGCGTCGGGCGACGTCCCCAGCAGCAACAGCCGCAGCACGCGCGCCGACAGCACCTGCGTCTTGCCCGTCCCTGCCGAGGCATTGAGCCAGACATGTGCCGCCGGGTCGACCGCGGCCAGCTGCGCAGCGTCGAGGTTTTTCAATATGTCGTGGCCCGCGCCGTCCGCCATCGTCATGGCCCGTCCTGCGCCGCGCGGCGGCCAATCCATTCGTCGCGCCGCGCCAGATGGTCATAGTCGCCATTGCCATCGCCCGGGGTGAAGGGGGCGTCGCCGAGCAGATAGGCATCGCACAGATCGGCAAAGCCGCCCCAGGCCAGGTCTGTCAGCTCCGCAAAGCTCTTTACTTTGCGCCGTGTCCCATAGGGCACGTCGATATGACCATCGCAGGATTTGTCCTTGTCGGCTTTCAGCAGCCAATATTCGGCATGCGTTGGAGAAATATTGGGCAACGCAGGAAAAGCATGTTCCTCAATCATCGCCGCGAGCAGGCCCAACTGCATGGCGCGCCCTTCCACAAGGTCGGATTGCTTTGCCGCGCCGCCCGACTTGTAATCGACCACCACCAGCCCCTCGGGTGCCCGATCGATCCGGTCGGCCTTGGCGGTGATGGTGATCCCGCGCTTTGTCCATTCGCCTTTGATTTCATGCGCCACGGGAATCCGTCCCGCCAGCCTGGCCGCTGCCAGTTCGCTGGCCACCCAGCGCAGCGCCGGGGCGATGCGCGGCAGCCAGCTCGCCGCCTCGACCGGGCCGAGCGCCGGGTCGGCGGCGAGCGCGGCAATCGCCGCCTCCAGCGTGGCGGGGTCCTGCCCGCGCTTGGCCCAATCCTCGATCAGCTTGTGAACGCGGGTGCCGCGCCAGCGCGGGTCGGCTACTTCACCCAGCCGCTCGAGCGGGCGCACCCCCAAAATATGTTCGGCGTAAAAACCATAGGGGTCCTTCGCCAATATATCGAGCGCGGTAAGGCGCACTTTGGTAGGCCGGTTGTCGCGCCCGACCGCGACAGCAGGCTGCACTGCTGGCCGGGGCGGGCCTTCGGGACGGTCGAGCAAAGCGACCAGATCGGGCAGCGCCGCCCCAGCGATCGCCGCCACCGGAAGCGGCCCGGCCAGCGCCCCCAGCCGCAGCCACAGGCGTGATGCGACCGCCGGGTCGGTACCTTGCCGCTTGGCGCGCGTCACCACCACATCGGGCGCGCCGAGCGCGGTCACAAAATCATGCGCCGCCAACCCCTGCGCGCGTTCGAGCGAAGGCAACCCCAACTGTCGCCTGATGCCCGGCGCGAGCCAGGGGTCGGGGCTGGTTTCGGCGGGCCAGCCGCCTTCGTTCAGCCCACCGAGAATCATCAGATCAGCGCGCTGCAATCGCGCTTCGAGCAAGCCCCAGATGAACAGGCGCGGGTGGCTGCCAAAGGGCGGGCGCACGCTTTCGCCCGCCAGCAATTCGTCAAACTGGCGCGCGATGGCGCGCGGCGGCAGCAATTTGGGACCATCGGGCGCGGCGAGCTGCGTTTCGTCGAACAGCGCAGCAAGCTGGCGTCCGGCAGAGCCCGCCCACACTGCGCCGTCGCTCAGCGCATCGATCAGGCCGCGCAGCGCGTCGAACACAGCCAGCGGCGGCACGTCGTGGTCGCCCGCCGACAGGACCCAGAGCGGGGCGAGCATGGCCGCGGCACCTTCCCACCAGTCGGCAAGCTGCTCTTCGACCTCGGTCAGCGCCTTGCCCTCGCGGCGCGGGGCGCGCAGCAGCACGCCAATGCCGGCCAGATCGGACGGCTTGCCGGCGCCGCGCAAGACAAGGTCCAGCACGCGTACCGATGCAATCCATGCCCCACGATCGCCGCCCGGACGCACCAGCGGGTGCGAAAGCAGCGCGAGCAACGCGACGAGGCTGGGCTCGGTCGCGGCGGACAGCGCCAGCCGCGCCAGCGCACCCGGCGGGGTCGCGGCGAGCGGCTGGCCGGCGCTGTCATCTGCCACCAGTCCCCAGCGGCCGAGCGCGCTGGCGACGCGGGCGGCAAGCTGGCGGTCGGGGGTGACCAGCGCCGCCGTCTGCCCCGGCGTTTCGAGCGCATGGCGCAGCTGCAAGGCGATACCGCGCGCCTCGGCCATATCGTCGGGAAATTCGGCAGCGCTTATGCCCGCCGCCGCCCCGTCCGGAACCCGGCTGCGCCAGTCGGCGGTGAAACGCGACGGCACAAACAGCGCGCTTGCCAGACCGGCGCGGTCGGCGGCGGTCGCGCGGTCGCGCGATTCAGGCCAATGCTGAACCTCGCCGCGCGCCGCACCCATCCGGTCGAGCAGGATTTTGAACTGATATTGGGGATGCAGGTCAATCGGGCGCGGCCCCAAGGCTTCGGGCTTGGCCGGGCCCAGCGCGTCCCATTCGGCATCGGGCATCGCCGTATCAAGGCCGGGCAGCAGCACCATGCCCTGCGCCATGTCGGCGACCGTCCGCAGCAGCCGCGCCGCCGACGGCGCGGTGATGGTGACGCCCGCCGCTACTACAAAGCCCCGCGGCGGCGCTTCGCGCCATTTTGTCGCAATCCGTTCAAAAATCAGGTTGCGGCGGTACGCCAGATCGATCTGCCCCAGCCGCCCGAGTTCGGTAGGCCATTGGTCGAGCAACAATTGCAGGTGCCGCATCGACACCTGCCAATGCTGCGAATGCTCGTCGGCCGCCACCAGATCGAGCACCGCCGGGTCGAGCTCTTCGAAATAAAGCTGGTCGATAACGCGCGCCAGGGCATCGGCCATGCGCAGCGAGGCGGGCGCGGCGAGCGGAATCGCCAGCTTCGCGCAATTGGCGATAATCAGGCGCGACAGGATCAGGCGGCGGCGCAGCGGCGCGACAGCGGGCGGCAACGGATCGTCAAGCTCGGCCTCGTCGAGCGCTAGACCCGTGGTTTCGGCGAGATCGGCGTCGCCCAGCGCGACAAGGCGCGGCAGCAACAGCCCGTCACCGCCCGCACGGACAAAGGCCGCCTGCACGGCGCTGCGCGCCCGGTTGCTGGGGAGCAGGATCATGCCTTGGGCCAGCGCGAGCGGGTCGCTGCCAAAGCGGTCGATCAATCCGCAGGCAAGCGCATCGGCAAAGGCCCGGTTGACCGGGATGGTGAATATCCGGGGGCGACGCTCAGTCGCCACGCAGGGCTGCCTCGGTCAGTGGAATGGCTTCAGGCGTGCCGACCTCAAACCATTGGCCCTGATGTGCGAGGCCGTAAAGACGGCCTTCGGCGATGGCGCGGTCCCACAATATGTTGGTCGAAAAGGGACCGGCGGGCGCGTCGCGCAGGAAGTGGCGGCTGACGAGCTGGATCCCGGTATAGACAAATGGCGCGACGCGCCCGGGCTTGCGGCGGCTGATCTGTCCGCGCGCGTCCATATGGAAATCGCCGCGCCCATTGTGCCCGACCGCGCCCGCGTGGCGGACGAGCAACAGCAGCGCGTCCATCCGCGCAGCGTCCCAGCGCCCGGCAAGCAGGCCAAGGGTGTCGGCGGGTCCGTCGGTCCAGATATTGTCGCTGTTGACGGCAAGGAACGGGTCGCCGTCAAGCAGCGGTGCCGCCTTGACCATGCCGCCGCCGGTTTCGAGCAATTGGCTGCGCTCGTCGGACATGGCAATCGTGAAGGGCCACGCGCCCTTGCGCAAATGCGCCTCGAGCGCGTCGGCCAGATAATGGCAATTGACCACAACCTGCCCAATGCCTGCGGCAGCGATCCTGTCGAGGCTGTGGTCAATCAGCGCCTTTCCGGCGACGCGCACGAGCGGCTTGGGCCGTGTCGCGGTGAGCGGGCGCATGCGCTTGCCCAGCCCGGCGGCGAGCACCAGTGCCGATGCGATTGCCGTGCCGCTCACAGCTGGTCCCACGCGGCGGCGCGTGCGGCGGCGGGGACATTGGCGTCGAACCAGTCGCGCAGCAATTCGAGCCCCGGCTGCGCCAGATTGCGTTCGAGCAGCCCCCACATGCGCGGCTGGAACATCTTATATCCGGGCTTGCCATCGCGCTGCCACAGCCGCGTAAACACGCCGAGGATGCGGGTGTTGCGCTGCGCCGCGAGCGCCCAGTAGGCACGGGCGAAACGCGCGTCGGCAGCGACCGCCTGCGTGTAGCGTTCCAGCATCTCGGCCTCGACCGCCGGGGTCACATCGCGCCGCGCATCTTCGAGCACCGATACCAGATCATAAGCGGGGTGGCCGACGAGCGCGTCTTGAAAGTCGAGCAAGCCCAATTGGCGCGCCCCGACGCGGTCGGGCAGCAGCATGATATTTTCGGAGTGATAGTCGCGCAGCACGGTCACCCGCAGCAAGCCGTCACTGTCAATCGGCGCCAGCGTGCCGTGCCACGCCGCGTCCCAGCCGTCGCGGTCGACATCGAGCCCGAGGGCTGTGCAATACCAATCGGTAAACAGCGAGACTTCGCCGAGCCATTGGTCGATCCCGTGCGGCGACAGCCCGGCAAGCGGCGCACGATCGTGCAGATGGACCAGCAAATCGGTCGCGGCGGCGTATAATTCGCTTTCGCGATCCGGCGCGGTATCAAGCGTTTCGCGCAGCCGGGCATCGCCAAAATCCTCGATGAGCAGCAACCCCTGATTGAGGTCGCGCGCATAGATGGCGGGCGCCGACAGCCCTTCGTCCGTCAGCCATTCGGCAATGGCGATGAACGGGCGCGCGTCTTCGTGCGGCGGCGGCGCGTCCATCAGCACCGCACAGCGCCCGCCATCGCGCACCCGAAAATAGCGGCGGAACGAAGCATCGCCAGCGAGCGGCGTCACGCGCGCTCCGGCCCAACCATTTTGCGACAGAAAAGAAGGGGTGCCAGCTGGCGGAATCATGGGGGCGGCCATCGCCCTTCCCAAGCGGCGGGCACCGTGGCTGTCAAGCGGCGCGTGCTGCCGATACCGTCCAGCCGCAGCCGCAGCATTTCGGGCCATGCCCCCGCAGGCAGGCGTTCGGGCCATTCGATCAGCAATGCGCCGTTGCCTGCATAATCCTCCAGCCCCAGTTCGCGGCAGTCGCCCGGGTCATCGAGCCGGTACAGATCGACATGCGCCACCGGCAGGCGGACGTCGGGCCGGTCATAAGGCTGGACAATGGCAAAGGTCGGCGATGGCGCTTCGCCCGCGAGCCCGAGCCCCGCCAAAATGGCGCGCGCCAACGTGGTCTTGCCCGCGCCCAGGCCGCCCGAAAGGCCGATCACATCGCCTGGGCGCAAGACCCCTGCGATGCGAACGCCTATTGCTGCCACGGCGGCTTCGCTGAGTTGGTCGCCACCGATCATGCCGGTTTGGCCGCAGTGCGCGGCAGGCGGACGCGCACCAATGTGCCCTGTCCCTTTTCCGTCATGACATCCATGGTGCCGCAATGCGCTTCGACCAGCTGGCGCGAGAGGGCGAGGCCGATGCCGCCACTGGTCGTGCCGGTCGCCTTGGCGCGCAGCGCGCGGGCGACCCCGTCGGGGACGCCGGGGCCATTGTCAGACACGATGATTTCGACCGCATCGGCATGACCTTCGGCATGGAGCAGGACGCGCGCGCCCGTCCGCCGCGCTGGTGCCGTAAAGCGGACGGCATTGTCGAGCAGCTGGGCAAAGAGCCGTTTGAGCCGCGCAGCATCGCCGTCAATTGAGCCAATTTCGCCCACAAATTCGCGCGCGATTTCGACGCGCTCGCTGACCGCCAGCGGGGCCGTGGCGGCCAGAACTTCGTTGAGCAGACCCGCCATGTCGACCGGCGCCCGTTCGATCGCGAGCGTCCCCGCCTCGGCCTGCGCCAGGTCGAGCACATTGTCGATATGCCGCCCGAGCACGGCCACCGATTCGAGGATGGCGATGACATAGGATTTGGCGGCAGGCGCCAGTTCGCCCGCATAACCACCGCCCAGCATTTCGGCAAAGCCGCCAATCGAGGTGAGCGGCGTGCGCAGTTCATAGCTCATCCGCGACAGAAAGGCGGTCTTGACCTGATCGGCCGCCTCCAGCGCTTCGTTGCGTTCGCGCAGCGCGCCTTCCATCCGGCGGCTGTCGGTGACATCGAGCATGATCAGCAGCGCATTACCGTCAGGCAAAGGTATGGCGGCAAAGTCGAAATGGCGGCCATCGGCGAAGCGAATCTGGCCGCTGCGCTGGCTGCGCTCGAGCGTGGCGGCGCGGATGATTTCCTGGACGATCGTAACCTGCGCTGGCTTGGCCAGCCGGTCGGCAAGTCCCGCCATCAGCGCATCGACGCGCGGATGGGCCGCCAGCACATTTTCTTCGACCGCCCACAGCTTGCGGAACCGCTGGTTCCACAGGTGAAGCCGTCCGTCGGGCGCGAACACCGCAATCGCCTCGAACAAATTGTCGAAGGTCGCGGTGCGCACGCGCAGCAGCGTGTCGCGCGTCGAGGCAAGCTGGATTTGTTCGGTGCGATCCTCGACAATCAGCAGCAGCCCACCGTCGGGGGTCGGCTGCGCGACAAGGCGCAAATGGGTGCCGTCGCGCAGCAACCAATCCTCTTCGGCAGCCTCGGCGCGCGCGAACCAGTCGACATGCGCCTGGCGCCATTCGGGATAGTCGCGCACCTCGGGCGTTTTCCCGGCCTCGCGCCAGCTATCCAGCAACCGCGAAAAGTCCGGACTCTCGGCGACGCTGCGGGCGTCAAGCCCGAACAGTCGCCGGAACGGCTGGTTGGCAAAAATAAGCGCGCGGTCGGCATCATATTGCGCCACGGCTGCCGACAGACGGTCGAGCAGGTCGCGCTGGGTTTCGACGAAACGGCGATGCGCCGCACGTTCGCGATCGAGTTCCTGCACGTCCACCGCATAGCCGGCGACGCCAATGGCCTTGCCGTCGCTGTCCGCAAGCGGGACATCGACCACGCGCATCATTCGCCGTTCGCCCGCGACCGTTACCGGCACCAGCCGCTGCAGCGACGATCCGACCGATGCGGCGCGGTGTGCGGCTTCGATCGCGCTGATCCCCGCCACGCTTTCGACCAGTTCCATACCGCCGTCGATCACCGCCGCCGCGCTATCGGCTTCGATCGCGCGAACATAGGCGTCATTGACGAGCGCCAGGCGGGCGTCATTGTCGCGAAACCACATGGGAAAGGGCGCGGCCTCGATCAGCCCCGACAATGCGGCAAAGGCGGCGAGCGCGTCGTCGCGTTCGCGCCGCATCCGGCTCAACACCTCTTGCGTTTCGGTGGTGTCGCTGACCCACAACAAGACCGATCCTGGGCCGCCAACCGTAGCGGGTGCCGGTATCCCCTGCACCAGCAATTCGCGTTCACCGCCGATGGGCCGCAGCACGAGGGAGAAGCTCTTGCCGCCGCGCTGCGCGCCGATCACCGCTTGGCGCAACGCATCGTGGGTGCGGCTGTCGAGCCCCTCGTCGACGCCCTTCAGCTCGTCAAAGCTGGCCGGGGATTGCGGCAGCCCAAGCCAGATGCCAAGACGTCCGCCCGCTTCCAATCGCCAATCGCCGCGCAAGATAACCGGAATTTGTGGGCTCGCCTCGACCAGACTGGCAAGCCGTGCGGTCTGTGCGCTCGCCACCGCTGCACGGCGCTGCATTGCAATTCCGCGCAGCAGCGCCCCCAGCGCCAGCGCCAGCCAGACCAGCAGGAACAGCCCGATGCCAAACAGCGCGGGCGCGGAAAGCACGCCGGTCATGGGCTGGAACGGATCACGGGACAGGCGCAGGGCATTGACAATGCCCTAAAGGCAGCGCGACCCGAGTTCAATGTCGGTGGCCAACCGCAAAATCGTCGTCCCGGATCAAGTCCGGGACGACGAACCATCTTTTCTTCGCTCAATAGCGATAATGGTCGGGCTTGAACGGCCCCGCCTGCGGCACGCCGATATAGTCGGCCTGCTTTTTGGTCAGGCTGGTCAATTTGACGCCCAGCTTTTCCAGATGCAGCGCCGCGACCTTTTCATCGAGATGCTTAGGCAGGACATAGACGTCGTTCTTGTACGCATCGCCGCGCGTCCACAGTTCAATTTGCGCCAGCGTCTGGTTGGTAAAGCTCGCCGACATAACAAAGCTGGGGTGGCCGGTGGCGTTGCCGAGATTGACCAGGCGGCCCTTCGACAGGATGATGATCTGCTTGCCATCCGGAAATTCGACCAGATCGACCTGCGGCTTGACCTCGGTCCACTTATAGTTGCCCAGCGCAGCAATCTGAATTTCGCTGTCGAAATGGCCGATGTTGCAGACGATCGCCATATTCTTCATGCCCAGCATATGTTCGGCAGTGATGACATCAGCGTTGCCGGTGGCGGTGACGAAAATGTCGGCGCGCGTGACGGCCTCTTCCATCGTTACAACTTCAAAGCCTTCCATTGCGGCTTGCAGCGCGCAAATGGGATCAACCTCGGTCACCAGCACGCGCGCGCCGCCGTTGCGCAGGGATTGCGCGCTGCCCTTGCCGACATCGCCAAAGCCCGCGACGACCGCGATCTTGCCCGCCAGCATCACATCGGTGCCGCGGCGGATGGCGTCGACCAGTGACTCTTTACAGCCATAGAGGTTGTCGAACTTCGACTTGGTGACGCTGTCGTTGACGTTGATCGCGGGGAAGGGCAGCTCGCCCTTTTTGGCGATAGCATAAAGGCGGTGGACGCCGGTGGTGGTCTCCTCCGACACGCCCTTGATCGCCTTGACCGTCTTGGTGAGATAACCGGGGCGCGCAGCGACGAACGCTTTGAGCGCGCGCTGCATTTCGACCTCTTCCTCATTTTCGGGCGCGGGCATGGTGTCACCGGCTTCGAGCTTGGCGCCCCACAGCGCGAACATGGTGGCATCGCCGCCGTCGTCGAGGATGAGGTTACACGTCTGGCCGTCGCCGTCCTGATCCCAATCGAAAATGCGGCCGACATAATCCCAGTAATCGGCGAGGCTTTCGCCCTTGATTGCAAAAACCGGCACGCCCGAGGCGGCAATGGCGGCGGCGGCATGATCCTGCGTCGAATAGATATTGCACGTCGCCCAGCGCACTTCGGCGCCCAGCGCGGTCAAAGTTTCGATCAGCACCGCCGTCTGGATCGTCATGTGCAGCGATCCGGTGATCCGCGCGCCCTTGAGTGGCTGCGATGCACCAAATTCGGAACGCAGCGCCATCAGGCCGGGCATTTCGGTTTCGGCAATGTCAATTTCCTTGCGGCCAAAGGCGGCAAGGCCGATGTCGGCGATGACATAGTCACGGGTGTCGGCGGCGAGAGTGGCCACGGCGAAAGCTCCTGTCTGGCAATGGGCTGGCGATGCCCACGCGCGGAGCACCCCATCGATGCTGCGCGCCCTAGCCCAAACGCCCGCGCCATTCAAATATAAACTTTTCTTTATATGGCGTCGCTGCGAGGAAAAATGCGACGAACCGAGTGAGAATTTTGCATGGCACTTTCGCCAGGCAACAGCCATCCGACCGCGCCCGCAAAAGAGCGGGCGGCGCATATCATTGATTTATGGCGCATATAAACGCCCTAGCGAAAGCATAATTTGTCTATGTGACACCAGTGTTACATTTAGGCGATTTTATTGATTTTCTCGCAGATTCTGCCATCATCCTCAGCAAGGAAGAGGGAGAATTACCAATGAAAAAGACTGTTTTGGCGAGCGTCGCCATGGTCTTGGAAATCGCGCAGGCGGCAACACCTGCAGCGGCGCGCAACTTAACCGCCGACGGCGTCACGGTCCTGCCAGTCGCCTTTGACGAGATGCGCAGCGGGCGCACCGACGCGGCCATCGCCAAATTGCAAGCCGACAATGACCTGTCGGCGCGCGATCCGTCGCGGCTGATCAATCTGGGCAGCGCCTATGCCCGGTTGGGTCGCCATGCCGAAGCAGCGGAAATGTTCCGCAAGGCCATTACCAGCCCAATCCGCTATGATCTGGAACTGGCGAATGGTGCCTATATGGACTCACGCTGGGCGGCACGCACCGCATTGGCGCGGCTCGAAAATAATCCGCGCGGCACGGTAACCATCGCCCAGACGCCATAAAGGCGCGGCGACCTACCCCACCATCCACGGGGGAGAGGGTGAGGGCGGCAACGGTCACGGGCGTTGCCGCCCTCTTTTTTTGATTATGCGCGTCCACCCTCGGCGCTGAGCATCCGGGCATCGACGCCGACGCTGGTAAAGGCGGCGGCCCAGCGTTGATCGCCCGGCACCTCGAACATCAGCGCGGCGGTCGCGGGGGCGGCATGCCAGGCATGGCGGGCGAATTCTTTTTCCAGCTGGCCAGCATCCCACCCCGCATAGCCCAGCGCAAAATGCCATTGCGAGGGCCCCCGGCCCGCCGCAATAGCGCGCAGGACATCAGGCGAGCTGCTCACCATCCACGCCCCGGCCACATCGACCGCATCGACCCCGGCCCAATCGCGGCTGTGGATGACAAATCCGCGCTGACGTTCGACCGGGCCACCGTCGAGCACCGCGACGCCGCCGATCGCGCCCGCGTCAATATCAAGCTGGCCCAAGACATCCCCCATAGTCAGCACGGCATGGGGTTGCCCGATGGCGATGCCAAGCGCGCCGTCTTCATCGTGGCGCACCATCGCCAGCACGGCGCGGTCAAAGCGCGGGTCGCCGACGCCGGGAAGTGCCAGCAACAATTGGCCAGTCAGCCAGGGCGGGGAATCGTCCATCGCGGGCATCTTGGCGCAGCGCGCCGAGTTGGTCCACCCTGCCGTCGCGCAAACACGCGCAGCCCCTGCACGCGCGCCCTTGACTCGCGCCCCTTGACACGGCGCGCGTGGCAACCGATTTCCCGCGCGCAGCCCTTGCCCCCCCTCCAACGGAGAGCTCCCATGTCCATTGCCCCCGGCGACAAATTGCCCAGCACCAGCTTCATCAAAGTCGGCACCGACGGTTCGCAGCCCGTCAGCAGCGATGATTATTTTGCCGGCCGCCGCATCGCACTCTTTTCCGTGCCCGGCGCTTTCACGCCGACCTGTTCGGCCAAGCATCTGCCGGGCTTTGTCG
This sequence comes from Sphingopyxis sp., assembly GCA_013911715.1. GTDB lineage: Bacteria > Pseudomonadota > Alphaproteobacteria > Sphingomonadales > Sphingomonadaceae > Sphingopyxis. The sequence continues at coordinate 38,497 of JACEST010000002.1, forward strand.
AAAAGGCCGCCGAACTCAAAGCCAAGGGCATCGATGAAATTGCCTGTACCGCCGTCAACGACCCCTTTGTTATGGGCGCATGGAGCAAGGCATCGGGCGCGACCGACGCCGTCACCATGCTCGCCGATGGCAATGGTGCTTTTCCCAAGGCCGTGGGCCTTGAAATGGACGGCAGCAAATTCGGCATGGGCTCGCGCGGCCAGCGCTTTGCGATGGTCGTCAACGACGGCGTGGTCGAACAATTGTTCGTCGAAGCCCCTGGCGAGTTTCGCGTATCGAGCGCAGACCATATGCTCGAGAATATTTGATTCTCCTTTTCCCGTTCGCTTCGAGCGAAGTCGAGAGGCCCCGCGTCCTTGCGCATGGCCGAAGCATGTCTCGACTTCGCTCGACACGAACGGGAATTGACGAAGTCCTAACCCCTTTCCCTCGCCCGCGCTTTGCGGCACAAGCCGCGCCATGAACAAACAAACTCCAATCACCCCCGGCGAGGACGAAATCGCCGCCACCATCGCGCGCATCCAGGGCGAATTGCGCGCGCATTTTCGTACGTCGGTCGATGCGCTGAAGTCGGCGATTGCCGATTATGTCGCCGACGGCAAATTGCCGGCAGCGGACAGCGCGTTCGACTATCCGGCGCTGCGCATCATCGCGGGCGGCAAATTGCGCGAAGGCGTCAAGGACCATAATATGTCGTTCGGGCGGATCGACCGCGCCGGCGAATTTGTCACCACCATCACGCGGCCCGACCTGTTCGCCGACTATCTGTCCGAACAGCTTTCGTTGATCCTGCGCCATTATGATGTGCGCATCGAGGTGACCGGCTCGGGCCAGCAAATCCCCTTCCCCTATGTGCTCGACCCGTCGGGCTCGACCGATATGGGCGGCGTTGCCCCGCTCGAGCTCGCGCGCCATTTCCCGACCACCGAACTCGCCGATATCGGTGATGAGCTGGCCGATGGCCTGTTCGGGTTCGATTCGGCCGCCGAGCAGCCGCTCGCGTTGTTCGATGCGCTGCGCACCGATTTCTCCCTCGCGCGGCTGCGCCATTATACCGGGACCGCGCCCGAGCATTTCCAGCGCTATATATTGTTCACCAACTATCACCGCTATGTCGACGAATTTGTCCGCTGGGCGGGCGATCAGGTCGGGCAGGGTCGCTATACCGCGCTGGCCGGGGCAGCGGGGCTCTATGTCAACACGCCGGGCGTCGATGCAAGCCAACAGGTTGCCGACAGCGCGTGGCGGCGGCACCAGATGCCCGCCTATCACCTGATTGCGCCCGACGGCGATGGCATTACCCTCGTCAACATCGGCGTCGGCCCGTCGAACGCCAAGACGATCTGCGATCACCTCGCGGTGCTTCGGCCCGAGGCGTGGTTGATGATCGGCCACTGCGGCGGCCTGCGCGCCAGCCAGCGCATCGGCGATTATGTGCTCGCCCACGCCTATCTGCGCGACGACCATATTCTCGACGAAGTGCTGCCCCCCGAAATCCCGATCCCGCCGATTGCCGAGGTGCAACAGGCGCTCGCCAGCGCAGCGGGGCAGGTGTCAGGGGAAACCGGCGCTGACCTCAAGCGCCGAATGCGCACTGGCACCGTCGTCACCACCGATGACCGCAACTGGGAACTCCGCTTCACTACTTCGGCGCTGCGCTTTTCGCAGTCGCGCGCGATCGGCATTGACATGGAAAGCGCAACCATCGCGGCGCAGGGATACCGGTTCCGCGTGCCTTATGGAACGCTGCTGTGCGTCAGCGACAAGCCGCTCCACGGCGAACTCAAGCTGCCAGGGCAAGCCAACCGCTTCTATGAAGAGGCCATCGCCGCCCATTTGCAAATCGGCATCCGCGCCTGCGAAATGCTGCGCGACGAAGGCGCGAAACTGCACAGCCGGAAATTGCGCGCGTTCAACGAGCCGCCGTTCCGGTAAACTATGTCAGGCGCTATCCCCGTCCAGTCTGTCGCCATGCCAGCTACGCCGACAGGCTGGATAGACCTGTGCTATTCAGTCACGGCTGATGGGAAGCTGTGCGTTCTGCGCGGCAAAGAAGAAACATCGACATGGGGCGACCCGAGAGGGCCCTGCGAAGTGAGTCTGTTCGACGGCACCTTCACAGCAAATTGGGGCGATATTCCGCCACATCCGTTCGCGAAAGTTGATTTTTTGCCAGATGGTAGGCTGGCGGTTGTCCAATTGCGCGGGCGGAACAATCTCTACATCTATGGCCCGGATGACTCGCTGTTGCTGCAAGCAGACGTCGGTGACGGCGTAGAAGCCATGTGCTGTACCGCTCACGGGGCCATCTGGATTAGCTATTTCGACGAAGGAATCTTCGGTACCAATCAGCTGGCTGACGGGAGTTGGCCACCCGCCTCAACGGGTCTTGCATGCTTTAATGAATCTGGCGTGTGCGTTTGGCGAGCCGACAATGCAGGTCTGGAAATAGACGATTGTTATGCCATGACTTCGAATGCTTCAGACGTGTGGATCTGCGCTTACTCCGACTTCAACATCGTGCACATTTCAAACGAACAAGCTACGGTTTGGACCAATGACATCGTTGGCGCCCATGCGATTGCGGCGAGCGGCGACTATATATTGCTGGCTGGGGGCTATGCCTCAAAAGGCGACCAAGACAAAGTCTGGTTGCTCAGATTGGTCGGAAATCGAGCTGAACTATTGAATGAAGCTAGTCTTACCGGACTTGGCACGAGCCGCGCTTTCGGTCGCGACGGCGTGTTGCATTTTATCACAAATAATCAATGGCACAGAGTAAACGTTTCTGAATGGGCCGCTCAAAGCGCTGCAGACTGACCGATTCATCGCGTCCTCCAATCGTCATTGCGAGCGCAGCGAAGCAATCCAGAGCTGAGCGAGACAACCCTGGATTGCTTCGCTGCGCTCGCAATGACGGATCAGGCTGTTACCACCCCTTCGCCGCGCCCTTATTCTGCTCTTTCAGCCATTCGAGCAGCGGCGCGAAATATTCGAGCATCGGTTTGCCCGACATTTCGCGGGTGCCGGTGAAGGCCTCGAGCGCATCGGGCCAGGGCTTCGACGCGCCCAGTTCGAGCATCGCATTGAGCTTCGCGCCGACGTCCTTATTGCCATAAAAGGAACAGCGGTGGAGCGGGCCTTTCCAGCCCGCTGCGTCGCACGCCGCCTTGTAGAATTGGAATTGCAGCACGCGCGCGAGGAAATAGCGGGCATAGGGGGTGTTGCCGGGGATATGATATTTGGCACCCGGATCGAAGCTGTCCGTCTGCCGCTCAACCGGCGGGGTAATCCCTTGATATTGCAGCCGCAGCGCACTCCACGCCTGATTATAGCCCGCAGGCTTGATCGTCCCCGAAAACACGCCCCAGCGCCATTTGTCGACGAGCAGGCCGAAGGGCAGAAACGCCACCTTGTCCATCGCCTGGCGCAGCAAGAGGCCGGTGTCCTTGTCCGCGCCCGGCACCTTGTCAGCGTCGAGCAGGCCGATCTGGACCAGATAATCGGGCGTGATCGACAGCGCGAGCATGTCGCCGATGGCTTCGTGAAAACCGTCGTTGGCGCCGTTCAAATGGAGGAAGCTTTTATCATTATAGGCGCGCTGGTAATAATTATGGCCGAGTTCATGGTGCACCGTGATGAAATCATCCGTGTTGACCTTGATGCACATTTTGATGCGCAAATCATCCTTGTTATCAAGGTTCCACGCGCTGGCGTGGCAGATGACCTCGCGGTCGGCGGGCTTCAGAAACTGCGAGCGCGTCCAGAAGGTTTCGGGCAGCGGCGCGAGGCCGAGCGAGGTGAAAAAGCCTTCGCCATATTTGACCATGTCGATCGGCGTCTTGCCCTTCGCGGTCAAGAGCTCGCCAATGTCATAGCCGATGTCGCCAGCGCCCGGCGGCGCGACGAGGTCGTAAATGCCGCCCCATTCCTGTGCCCACATATTGCCGAGCAGGTCGGCGCGGATCGCACCGGTCTTGGGCTGAACCGCGTCGCCATATTTGGTGTTGAGCTTGCCGCGGACAAAGGTGTGAAGCTCGTCATAGAGCGGTTTCACGTCGAGCCACAGCTGGTCCATCGTCTGGCCAAATTGTTCGACCGGCATGTCGTAATTGGAACGCCACAGCGCGCCGGTGTCGGCAAAGCCCAGCTCGCGCGCGCCGTCTTTGGCGATGCTGGCGAGTTTGACATAGTCCGCCTTCATCGGCTTGCCGACATTATCGTGCCAGCTGGCCCACATTTCCTTAAGCTCTTCGGGGTTGCGGTTGGTCCCCATTTCGGCCTCGATATCCGAGCCACTGATGGGTTGGCCGCGCAGCGTGCCCTTGCCCTTGCCATAGAGCGAGCCGAGCTTGGTCGCGATGGTGGCAAGCTCCGCCGCCGCACCGTCGCGCGTTGGGGCGGGCAGGACGAGGCCGGTGCGCAGCATCAGCAATTTGCGCTTGGTTTCGGCGTCGAGCCCCGCCGCCTGATCATATTTCGCCGCCGCGAGCGCGAGGTTGACCTGGAGCTTGGTGTCTTCCTCACCCTGCTGCGCCGCCAGCGCGTCGGTGTCGTCGGTGATGAAGGTGTTGTTGATCCAATAGACTTTGGACGCACGGTTCGATTGGGCGAGCAGCTTGGTCTCGGCGTCGGCGACAAAGGCCTTGGCATCGGCGGCAGTGGGCGCAGCATCTTGCGCGTTCGCGGGTGCGGCGGCGAGCGCCAGGCCAAGCGCCAGCGCGGAAACGAAGTTTTTCATTAATGTGGTTCCCCGGCTCGTTAATCTTGACAGCTCAAACGCTGTTCCAATTTTCGTCATGTTGGCTCAGCGATGGCCTCGCTGTTTCAGCATCTATGGCGCATTGTGGCAACCCCGCTCCATAGACCCTGAAACAAGTTCAGGGTGACGGCAATGAATGCCAATCAAGCCGTCGCATCGACAGAAGGGCACGGCTATTCGACGAACAGCGAAAACTTCAAGCGGTCAGGAATTCGGCGATTGCCGCGCCCAGCGCTGCCTCGGTCACGCTCGACATGTGGGTGCCCGGCACCTCGACATAGCGGGCATCGTGCAAGGCGTTGGCGAGGTCGGGCGCGCTGCCATTGTCGCGGTCGTCGGCCCCGCACACCACCAGTGTTGGCATGGTTACGCGCGCGAGCAGTGCGGGATCGGTATCGGTAAAGCTGTGCAGCAAATGCGATGCCGCGATGCGGTCGACGCCCATGGTTTTCATAAACTGGATCGCCAGCCATATGTCATCGCCGCGCTTCGCCGTGTCGAACCCGGCGATGGCGCGGTGAAAGAAATCGCCGCGCCGCTGCCACCCTGCCAGCCCGCTGAGTCCCATGCCGCCGAGGATCAGGCGGCGAGGCCGGAGCCCGCCGACCACGGCGCGGATGCTGGTCCGCGCGCCGAGCGAAAATCCGCCGAGATCAAAATGATCAAGCGCCAGATGGTCGATCAGGTCGGTGAGATCATCGACCAGCACATCGGGCGGATAATGGACCGCATCATGCGGCGCACCGCTGTCGCCATGGGCGCGCAGATCGGGCATGATAACGCGGTAGCCCGCCGCCTCAATACGCGCGGCATGGCCGAATTTAATCCAGTTGACGGTGGCGCTCGAAAACAGGCCGTGGAGCAGGATGACGGGCGGCCCATCGCCCAGTTCGCGCCAGACGAGCGATATGCCGTCGCGCGCGGCGAAGCGGTGGCGGGTGGGGTCGGTCACAATGTTTCAACCGCAACGGTGAGGCCCGATGCCCTGACCTTGCCGATCAGCCGTTCGTCTGCCGACACCAACGCGATGCCGCGTTGCCGCGCGAGTGCCAGATATACACAATCATACACGGGATGCCCCAAGCTGATGGCAAGATCGAGCGCGTTGTGCATCAAATCTGGCGAGGCAACCCGTTCGCCAATCATCCTGTCCAAAATCGGCATCACGGACAGCGCGGATTGCCCGTCGATGTCGCCCTGCATTGTCTTGCGCCAAAGACCATTGGCGACCTCTGACCAGAGCAAGTCAGGCGCGATCAGGTCGTTGGAGCGAGCGATCTCAAGCGCTGCTTCGGTTCCGGTTTCATCAACCAACCATTTGAATGCCACGCTGGCATCGACCACTTTCACCGCTTGTCGCGCTCTTCATTGATCAATCGCCAGCCCTCGACCGAACCGGGACGATTGGCGGTCAGCGCCCTTGCGCGCTCCGATAACTGCATTTTTTCCTCTGGCGATGCCGGGCCGCCGCGTTCCAACGCAGCCCGCACTTCGGCTTCCAGCGAGCGACCATTCAAGGTCGCCAGCAATTTATATCTGTGGATAACGGCATCATCCAGATTGCGGATCAAAATCTGTCCCATGCGGCAATGATAGCATAATGCTATCGTCGCCTCAACACAGCGGGCCCACATGCGCGCGGCAGGCCCCACCTGGGCGTCGCGCCGCACAGGCATCCGCTAAACAGCTCGCCCTTTATCGCGCCACCAGCCCCTTTTGCTCCATCCGCCATCGGGCCATTTCGATGCGGTCTTGCCCGAAAAAGGGCTCGTCATCGAACAGAAGCGTTGGCACGCCCCAATGACCGGCGGCTTCGAGCGCGGCCTGATTGGCGTGGATTTCGGCGTCGAGCGTTTCGGCATCGGACGCGGCTTCGGCTTCCAGCTCAGCAAAGTCGAGGTCCGCGCGGTTTGCGGCACCGGCAAGGTGATCGCCTTCATGCCAGTCCTCCTGACCACCCCAAATGAGCATGCCGACCTCGTGACAAAAGGCGAGGCTTTTGCCCCGCCGCGCCGCCGCTTGCCCCAGCCGGGTGAGGCGGAAGATATGCGGCTGCTCCGCCGATATTTCGCGCGTCATCACATTCTGGACGATCGGGTCGGGGCGCGGCAGGCCGAATGGGATGGCATGAAACTGCGCCACGCGCACCATGTCGCGAAAGGTGTAGCCCAGCCAGTTGGGGTGGTTTTTTTCAAAGAAATCGGGCTGGCGGATCGCGAGCGGATAGACCGGACGAACGATGATATCGACGTCATGGCTTTCGGCGAGCGCGCGATACCGCCCGATAGCAAGATAGCTGTAGGGCGAGCGAAAGGACCAGAAGAGGTCGGCGGTGAGGGTCATGCCACACTTGTGTCAGCCCGGTCTGGCTAACGCAACTGGCGTTATCCACGCCTTTGCATCAAAACCCTCGATCCGCTCAATCTCACCCCTTTTTCAAATGCCGCCGCCCGAGCAACTCCGCGATCTGGACCGCGTTCAGCGCTGCGCCCTTGCGCAAGTTATCGGACACGCACCAAAAGGCGAGGCCGTTGTCGACGGTCGAGTCATCGCGTACGCGGCTGACGAAGGTAGCATAATCGCCGACGCATTCGACCGGGGTGATATAGCCGCCGTCTTCGCGCTTATCGACGAGCATCACGCCGGGGGCCTCGCGCAGGATGCGCTGGGCGTCTTCGGCGCTGAGTTCATTTTCAAATTCGACATGCACCGCCTCCGAATGGCCAACGAACACCGGCACGCGGACGCAGGTGGCAACGACCTTCACCTTGGGGTCGAGGATCTTCTTGGTTTCGACCACCATCTTCCATTCTTCCTTGGTCGAACCATCGTCGAGGAATTTGTCGATGTGCGGGATGACGTTGAAGGCGATCTGCTTCGTGAATTTCTGCACATCCTTTTCATCGCCGACGAAAATCTGGCGCGTCTGGTTCCACAGCTCGTCCATCCCTGCCTTGCCCGCGCCGCTGACCGATTGATAGGTCGCGACAACGACGCGCTTGATCGTGGCAACATCGTGGAGCGGCTTCAATGCGACGACCATCTGTGCGGTCGAGCAATTGGGGTTGGCGATAATATTCTTGCGCTTGTAACCGTCGATTGCGTCGGGGTTCACCTCGGGCACGATCAAGGGCACATCGGGGTCCATGCGGTACAGCGACGAGTTATCGATCACGACGCAGCCCGCCGCCGCCGCGCGCGGAGCGTGGATTGCGGTCGCTTCCGACCCGATGGCAAAGATCGCCAAGTCCCAGCCGGTGAAATCGAAATTCTCGATATTCTGGCATTTCACGGTGCGGCCACTGTCGCCAATTTCGACATCCTCGCCCTGGCTGCGCGACGAGGCGAGCGCGGCGAGTTCGGCAATCGGGAATTCGCGCTCTGTGAGAATCGCGAGTATTTCGCGCCCGACATTGCCCGTGGCTCCGGCGACGGCGATACGATAACCCATGGTAACAGCCTTCTTTCAATAAACCCGTTCGCCCTGAGGAGGGGCTGAGCCTGTCGAAGCCCCATCTCGAAGGGCTTTGCGCGCTGGCCGGCCCTTCGAGACACCATTTTGCCCTTCGACAAGCTCAGGGACAAAATGGCTCCTCAGGGGGAACGGAGGTGGAAATCGATCTGACATAAACGAAAACGGCCGGGGCCGCATTAGAGCGGAACCGGCCGTTTGTGGAAGCTGCAAAAGCTGGGGTGTGAGAGCGTTTGCCCTTTCCCCTCAGCTGGCGTCCGACCGGTTGTCGCGGCGCTCGGCAATACGCGCCGATTTGCCAGTGCGTCCGCGCAGATAATAGAGTTTCGCACGGCGCACCGCGCCCTTGCGAACAACAGTGATGCTGTCGATGTTGGGCGAATAGAGCGGGAAGACGCGCTCGACGCCTTCACCGAACGACATTTTGCGCACGGTGAAGTTTGATCCCATGCCCTTGTTCGAGCGCGCGATGCACACGCCTTCGAAATTCTGGACGCGGGTGCGTTCGCCTTCGACCACTTTCACGCCAACCTTCAGCGTGTCGCCGGGACGGAATTCGGGCAGCGCCTTGGCGGCCTTGGCAATTTCTTCGGCTTCAATCGTCTGGATGAGGTTCATGACCCTCTAGTCCTTATCTTCACGCCGCGCGCCAGAGGCAGGTCGGGCCCGAGCGCCGATATGGCGCTCCCAAAGGTCCGGCCTGCGTAACCGTGTATGATCCTCCGCCTGCCGTTTCCGCCAGGCCGCGATCTTCGCATGATCCCCCGATCGCAGCACTTCGGGGATCGTGCGCCCTTCCCACTCAGCGGGCCGGGTATAGTGCGGATATTCGAGCAAACCGTGTTCAAACGATTCGTCATCCCCACTGGAAGCCGCGCCCATTACGCCGGGAAGCAGCCGAATGCAAGCATCGAGCAGCATCAGCGCCGCGACCTCGCCTCCCGACAAGATGATGTCGCCCATGCTGACCTGTTCGATGGCCGGGCGGGCGTCGAACAGCCGTTCGTCAAGGCCTTCGAACCGCCCGCACAGGATGATGACGCCGGGGCCTTGGGCCAGTTCGCGGACGCGGGCTTGGGTGATCGGGGTGCCGCGCGGCGTCATGGCGAGGATGGGGAGAGTCTCCCTCTCCCCTTCAGGGGAGAGGGCCGGGGAGAGGGGGAGTCCGGTCGAACCAGTTGACTCCCCCTCTCCCAACCCTCTCCCCTGAAGGGGAGAGGGCTTCTTGGTCGCCACCGCATCCACCGCCCGTGCCAGCACATCGGCGCGCAGCACCATCCCCGCCCCGCCGCCCGCCGGTGTATCATCCACCGTGCGGTGCTTGTCGGTGGCAAAATCGCGAATGTTGGTGGCCGCGCACGACCAAATCCCTTCGCTCAGCGCGCGCCCCGCCATGCTGTGTCCCAGCGGCCCGGGGAACATGTCGGGATAAAGCGTGAGGATGTGGGCGGCGAAAGTCATGTCATTCCAAGTTGTGCCGCTGCATCGCTACTTTTCGGTTCCTCAACCGCCACCGGAGAGCACAGAAATTGATCATGAGGATCATGGCAAACCCAACGCCGTCCTCGACACGCCAGCCATTAATCCAATCGAACGGTGAATGCGTTTCGCTTGTGAATAAGGACGCCAGCATAAGAACGGAGAGCGGTGCGATCGACGCAATTCCCACAGCCAAAAGCCAATGCAGCGCCAGCCGCTGCCTTTGAGGCATGATAGCCGAAAGCGCCAAGCTGATCGGCAACGTGAATGCGGCCACAATGAAAAATCCCGAGATCCAATCCGAATCAATCGCCATCACATCGCCCAATTCTCAACCTTCAGCCCCGGCACATCGGCGAAATCACTTTCATTCTCGGTTACCATGATCAGGCCATGCGAGAGAGCGTGGGCCGCAATCAAGCGATCATAGCTGGCCCGCCGGAATGGCAAGCTGGTGTATGCCAGCGCCGCCTTGAAGTCGAAATCCAGTACCGGCACTTCTTCGACAAAGGCCTGCAGTTGCTCCACTGCGGGCGGCTTGTTGTTGACCGAACCATAGGCGACCTCGGCATAAGCAATCGCCGACGTTACCATGTCGCCAACATCGCATTCGGCAGCGCGTCGCACGACGCCTTCGTCGTCGTTCATGACCAGCGCTATGATGACGTTGCTGTCGAGCAAGTATTTCAATCGTCATCGCCCCGCGCATATTTCTCCCAACGAAGCGGGCGCTCGTCGAACATGCGATCTTGCGGTTCGATGTACCGCAGGTTCGTTGCCGAGCCAGCGACTTTGGCAATGTTGAACTTTCGCTTTGGTTGCTCAATTGGTTCATAGCTCAAGAACTGCCCGTCCTCGATGACCAGTTCCATTTCCATGCCTGCGGTCAATTTGGTTCCCGCCGGAATTCGAACTGCAAGCGAATTGCCCGACCGAAAAACCTTGGTCGTGTGCGTTTGTTTGTCGATGCGCTCCAACCAAGGCATCGAACCGGCCAAACGTTCGAAATCGAACTTTCGCCGTTCTTCGTTGAGATGGTTCTTGTTGGTCATAAGGAACTCCGTATATACTTAGCGTATATACGTCGCCCCAAATCCTGTCAACTACGGCTTACCCGCCACAAACCGCAGCCCCAGCGCCTGCACCGTCAGCGGCGTGGTCGGCGCGAGCAGCAATTGGCCATCGACAAACCCCTTTTCGCAATTCCAGCGGAAGACCGTGCCCATGGCGCCGCGCGGCGACAGGGGATCGGTGGTGGTGCAGGCGCCGGCCTGCGCCTTCACCGCCGCCAGTTCCTTCGCCCAATTGGCGGCGCTGCGGTCGAGCAGGAAATTGTTCGCCAGCCGCCCTTCAAGCGGGCCGAGGTTGCCCGCATCATAGGCCGCGCGCACGGCGGCAACCATTTCGGGCAGGATCGGTGCCACCGGTTCGGGTTGACGCTTCAGCAACCCCGCCTTGTGCATCGCCACTGCTATGTCCCACGCCGCACCGCTGGGTCCGGCATAGGTGCGGTTCGACAGCGCAAAAATGCCCACGCCATAATCGGGCATCAGCATGACATGGCTGCCATAGCCAGGATAGCCGCCGCCATGCGCCAGCGTCAGCCCCAGATCGCAATCCTGCGCCACGCGCCAGCCCATGGCATAGGCGGCGGCCTGGCGGCAGGCGTCCGCCCCGCTTTTGCCGCTGCGCTGCGCGACGCTGACAAAGTTCAGCCCCTGCGCCATTTCGCGCACCGTCGCGCGGCGGACCGGGCCGGTGTCGGCATCGTCGCGCGGCGGCCAGGCCGACAGCAGGAAGGCGAGCCATTTGGCATAGTCATTCGCACTGACTTGCAAGCCGCCCATGCTGTTAAACGCGCCGTCGCGCATCGTCGGCTCTTCGGTCCACGCGTCATTTTCCCAGCGATAGCCGATCGCGCGGCGTTCAACCGGCGCGTCGGTGACTTCAAACCCGCTGTTCGCCATGCCCAGCGGGGTCAGCAGCGTCGTTTCGACATAGCGGCGATAGGGCATGCCCGACGCCGTGCCGATGATCCGGCCAAGCAGCGCATAGCCATAATTGCTATATTCGTGGCGCGATTGCGGCACGCGGCTGAACGGCGGACCCTGGCGCAGCAGCGCGGTGAATTCGTCCTCGGTCAATATCTGTTGCCGGTCGCCCCACGGATCGTCGGTGACGAGCCCGCCGACATGCGCCAGCAAATCGCGAATGCGAATGCGCGGGCTGTCTTTGGTGGGATAGGTCCAGCCGCGCATTTCGGGCACATATTGTTCGGCCAGATCATCAAGCCGCAGCTTGCCGTCATCGCGCAGCTTGAGGATCGACAGCGCCGTGAAAGCCTTGGTCATCGATGCGATGCGGAACAGGCTGTCGGGGGTAACGGGACGGCGCGCGGCCAGATCCTGCACCCCTTGCGCACCGATGTGCGCAAGGCCGTCGGAGCGGACGATGCCATAGACGACGCCCGGAACATGATTGTCGGCCATGAAGGCTGCGAAGGCGGCGTCCATTTCGGGCTGGATGCTGGCGATAGCGGGGGCGGCGGGCGAGGTTTGCGCGGCTAGTGGGGTAATTGCGGCAACAGCGATGAATGCTGCCGCAACGGCGCCCACTGTGCTCCGGCGCAGGCCGGAGCCTTGGCCGCACACGCGGCGCTTTCCTGCCAAAGCTCCGGCCTGCGCCGGAGCACAAATGGGATCGAAAAGTTGCGCCTGAAAGGCCATAGCCCGCATCGTCATTCTCACGCTCGTTCTTGCAGCGGCGCTAACACCGCTGCCGGGCCTAGGCAATGAAGGCCGCGTTCACCGTGACCACGTCGCCCCACACCGGCACTGCCCGCGCATTCATTGGCACCATGAAACGCTGGGGCTTTTTGCCCGCTTCGGCGGGGCGTTCGATTTCGAGGATGTCGCCCGCGCCGAAATTTTCGACCGCGACGACATGGCCGAGCGTCTCGCCCGTGGTGGCAACGGCGAGCAGGCCGATCAGGTCGTGGTGGTAATATTCACCCTCAGCCAGCGGCGGCAGTGCGCTGCGCGGGACGGTCAGCACGGTGCCGCGCAGCGCCTCGGCAGCCTCGCGCGTGGTGATTTCGGCGAAGGCCGCGACCGCGCCCTGATTGACGGGGCGCACGCTTTTCAAGGTCAGGCACCGGTCGCCTGCCGTGAATTGGGAGTAAGCGCGCAGGCCTTCGGCGGTGTCCCCAAATAATTTGAGCCGCACCTCGCCCCGCACGCCATGCGCGCCAGCGATGGCGGCAAGCGTGACGGGGCGGTTGGGGTCAAACGCCATAAGGTAACTCCCCAACCCCGTTCGCGCTGAGCTTGTCGAAGCGCTGTCCTTGCCTTCGTGAAAGAAAGAACGGTCCTTCGACATCGACCCGTCGGAAGACAGGACAGACGGGAATGGAGTGCATGGCCGGTTTTAGCCTGCGGCCTTTTCTTCGCCGGCTTCTTCGGCAGGCGTTTCTTCGGCGGCAGCGTCAGCGGCGGGTGCCTCTTCGGCAGCGGCTTCCGGGGCAGCTTCTTCTGCAGCCGGTGCTTCTTCGGCCACGACTTCAGCAACCGGTGCTTCTTCAGCAACAGCTTCTGGAGCGGCCTCTTCGGTCACTTCGGCGGCAGGCGCTTCGTCGGCAGCGGCCTCAGCAACAACCTCTTCAGCGGCCACTTCTTCAACCGCCGGCGCCTCTTCCACAACCGGAGCAGCCGCCGCTGAAGCGGCTGCTGC
>JACEST010000020.1 GCA_013911715.1 Sphingopyxis sp.
GGTGAGATTCCAGTGATGACGATCCCCATGCTATCTTTGATGCTTGCGGTGCCGCTGGTGTCGGCCATCGCCTGTCTGTTCGTCGATGCGCGCACCGCGCGCTGGACGGCACTCGCCGCAACGCTGATCAACCTCGCGCTCGGCGTGCAAATGTGGCTCGGCTTCGACATCGGCGGCGCGCAATGGCAATATGTCGAACGCGCCGAACTGTTCGGGCGCTTCGCCTGGGCGCTGGGCATCGATGGTATGGCGCTGATGCTGATCCTGCTCAGCGTTTTTCTGATGCCGCTGTGCATCCTCGCCAGCTGGGACGCCATCACCAAGCGCGTTCCGCTCTACATGGCGATGTTCCTCATGATGGAAGTCATCATGATCGGCGTATTCGCGGCGCAGGATTTGATCCTCTTCTATCTGTTCTTCGAAGCCGGCCTGATCCCGATGTATTTCATCATCGGCATCTGGGGCGGTGCGAACCGCAAATATGCCGCGTTCAAATTCTTCCTCTACACGCTGCTCGGCTCGGTGCTGATGCTGATCGCAATGATCGCGATGATCGGTGAGGCGGGGACGACCGACATCCCGACCTTGCTCAACTATGACTTCCCGGTCGCAATGCAGACCTGGCTGTGGCTCGCTTTCTTCGCCAGTTTCGCGGTCAAAATGCCGATGTGGCCGGTGCATACATGGCTTCCCGACGCGCATGTTCAGGCGCCGACGGCGGGCTCAATGATCCTTGCGGGCGTGCTCCTGAAAATGGGTGGTTATGGCTTCCTGCGTTTCAGCATGCCAATGTTTCCCGATGCGTCGGGCCAATTGATGTGGCTCGTGTTCGGCCTGTCGATGACGGCGGTCGTCTATACCAGCCTCGTCGCGCTGGTGCAGGGCGATATGAAAAAGCTCATCGCCTATTCGTCGGTCGCGCATATGGGCATTGTCACTGCCGGGCTGTTCGCGATGAACCAGCAGGGGATTGAAGGCGCGCTGATCGTGATGCTCAGCCACGGCTTTGTCTCCGCCGCGCTCTTCTTCTGCGTCGGTGTGATTTACGACCGGCTGCACACGCGCGAGATTGACCGGTACGGCGGGCTGGCGGTCAATATGCCGGGCTATGCGATGCTGTTCATGCTCTTCACCATGGCATCGATTGGCCTTCCCGGAACCAGCGGCTTCGTCGGCGAATTTCTGAGCCTTGCCGGGATTTACGAGGCATCGAGCTGGGCGGCATTTGTCTGCACCACCGGGATCATTTTGGGCGCGGCCTATATGCTCTACCTCTATCGCCGCGTCGTGTTTGGCGAACTGACCAAGGATGATGTGCGCGCCATGCCCGATTTGAATGCGCGCGAATGGGCCATCATGTTGCCCCTCGCGGCCGTCACGCTGTGGATGGGGGTTTATCCCGAAAGCTTCCTCGCGCCGATGCGGGGGGATGTCGCCACATTGGTAGCACGTGTCGCTGACAGCCGTGTGCCCAGCGACGCAATGCTGACCGCCGGCAAACCGGTCGCTAAGACCGTTGCCGAAACCAAGGGAGCAGGCCATTGACCGCCGATCTCGCCCTCGTCTTGCCGGAGATCATCCTGACCATCGGCGGTCTGGTCTCGCTGATGATTGCCACCTATGCCGGTGATCGTGCCGTTGCCGCATATCAGGGCGCAGCGGTACTGACGCTCGTGGCGGCCATTGGCGCCGTTGCGTCCACCGTCGGCAATGCGCCTGCCACCGCCTTCATGGGCACCGTTACCGTCGATGCCTTTGGCAGCTTTTCCAAGCTGCTGATCTACGCTGCCAGCATATTGTGCATTCTCATCGCGCCGCGCTTCTTCGGATCCGGGATGCGCGGCGAATACCCCGTGCTGATCGTCTTTGCCGCGATGGGCATGGGGATGATGGCCTCAGCCCGCGACATGGTGACGCTGTATATCGGCCTGGAACTCAACAGTCTTGCCGCTTATGTCCTCGCCAGTTTCATGCGCACCGACGACCGATCGAGCGAGGCGGGGCTTAAATATTTCGTGCTCGGCGCATTGGCTAGCGGAATGCTGCTCTATGGCATTTCGCTGCTCTACGGCTTCTCTGGCACCACCGGATTCGACGGCATCGCCGCAGCCTTTGCGGGGGAAACCAATATGGGGCTGATCCTCGGCCTCGTCTTCGTGCTCGCGGGCATGGCGTTCAAGATCAGCGCGGTACCGTTCCACATGTGGACCCCCGACGTTTATGAAGGCGCGCCGACCCCCGTGACCGCTTTCTTTGCCACCGCGCCCAAAGTTGCGGCGCTCGCACTGACGACGCGGCTGGCGATCGAGGCGCTGGGGCCGGGAATCGCCGCGTGGCAGCAGATCGTCATTTTCCTCGCGCTCGCCTCGATCATCCTCGGCGCGGTGGGCGCTATCGGACAGAAAAATATCAAACGCCTGCTCGCTTACAGCTCGATCAACAATGTCGGCTTCATCCTGATCGGTCTTGCCGCAGGGACGCAGGCGGGGGTCGAGGCGGTGCTCACCTATCTGCTCGTTTATGTTGTCACCACGCTGGGCGCGTTCCTTGTGGTGCTCAACCTGCGCGATGCCGATGGCCAGCCGGTTGAAAGCATCGGTGCCTTGGCCGGCCTGTCCGAACGCAATGCCGGTCTGGCCGCTGCGCTCGCGGTGTTCCTGTTCAGCATCGCGGGCATTCCGCCGCTGTTCGGTTTCTGGCCCAAATATCTGGTGTTCGAAGCCGCCGTGCTCGCCGATCTGGTGCCGCTCGCGGTCGCGGGGATCGTGGCATCGGTCATCAGCGCCTTTTATTATATCGCCATCATCAAGACGATGTATTTTGACGATGTCGCCGACGTGCAATGGGGACCGCGGGGGCCGCTGCTCGAACGCGGCCTGATTGCGGCGGGGGCGCTGTGGCTGTCCGTTGTGGGCTATTTGTTCATTCAGCCGCTGGCCGGGGCGACGGCGCAGGCTGCGGCGGTGTTGTTCTGACCAGTCGTATCACGGTCGTGGCATCGACCGCATCCACCAACGCCGACCTGCTCGCTGCCGCAGCAAAGATGGCACCATGGCCCGAGGGCCATTGGCTGGTTGCCGACCGCCAGAGCGCCGGGCGTGGCCGCATGGGGCGCACGTGGAGTGATGGCGCGGGCAATTTCATGGGATCGACCACGGTGCATCTGCGCGCCAATGATCCGCCCCCACACAGTCTCGCGCTCCTCGCGGCGCTGGTGGTTCACGACACGCTCCGCAGCCTTGGTGCACCGGCGTCGCTGCTGATCAAATGGCCCAACGACCTGCTGGTCGACGGCGCCAAGCTGGTGGGTGTACTGGCCGAACGCGCGGGCGACCATGTGGTGGTCGGCATAGGCATCAACCTCGTCGAAGCGCCGCAGATTGCAGGGCGGTTGACGACGCATCTGGCGGCGCTGGGGTGTCCCGTGGACCGCGACGTTGTGGCCGCAACACTGGCCACGCATTTTGATGACGGCCTTGCCGAGTGGCGGCGTGGGGGCTGGCCTGACGCCATCTTGGCGCGCTGGTATGCAGCGGCGCTGCCGCGCGGCACTGCATTGACCCTCAGCGAGGGCGCGCATGCCGGATTGACGGGTCGCTTCGATGGCCTAGAGCGTGACGGCAGTCTGGCCATCATCTTGGCCGATGGGCGGCGCACGATCGTCCATGCGGGCGAAGTGGCGCTCGCGCAATAGACAGGGAAGGGGACGGCCATGCTCTTGGCCATTGATGTCGGCAACACCAATACCAAATTTGCCCTGTTTGATCAGGATAAACTCGTCGCACGCTGGCGCATTGCGACCGACGATCGGCGCACCGCGGACGAATATGCCGTCTGGCTGCACCAGCTGCTGCGGATGGACGGGCATGAGCGCAGCGACGTCACCGCCGTCATCATCGCCACTGTCGTCCCGCGCGCGCTCCACAATCTCCAGCTGCTCGCGAGCAAATATTTTGGTGTCGAACCGCACATCGCCGGGCGCGGCAGCGTTGGTTGGGGCATTCAGCTCAAGGTCGATGAACCGCACGCTGTCGGTGCCGACCGCGCGGTCAACGCGATTGCGGCGCAAGCGCTGGTGCCGGACAAGGACAAGCTGGTGATCAGCTTTGGCACCGCCACCACCTATGACCATATCGGCCCCGATGGCAGCTATCGCGGCGGCATCATCGCGCCCGGTGTCAATTTGTCGCTCGAGGCGCTGGTTGCCGCCGCTGCCAAGCTGCCGCGTATTGCTATTGAGGCCCCGACCAGCCAAAGCGTGATTGGTCGCACCACCGAAAGCCAGATGCTGATTGGCATCTATTGGGGCTATGTTGCGATGATCGAAGGGCTTACCGCCCGGATGAAGACCGAAATCGGCACCCCCATGACCGTAATTGCCACCGGCGGCCTTGCCGGATTGTTTCAGGAGCACACCCATTTGTTCGACATTATTGATACGGATTTGACGCTCAACGGCCTCGCCCGACTGTACGCGCAGCGGTCCGCCAAATGAGCGCTGCGGCAACGAAGGAATTGCTGTTCCTCGCGCTCGGCGGATCGGGCGAAATTGGCATGAACGCCAACATCTATGGCTGCGACGGCAAATTCATCCTGATCGATCTGGGCGTATCCTTCGGGTCGCAGGAATATCCCGGCATCGACCTGATCATGCCCGACATGGAATGGATCGAGGACCGGCTCGAAGATCTGCTCGCCATCGTGCTCACCCACGGGCACGAGGATCATATCGGCGCGCTGCCCTACCTGGCCGGCGACTTGGGCGTGCCGCTCTATGCCAATCGTTTCACCGCCGGGTTGATCGCGGGCAAGCTTGCCGAACAGGGCATCGCCGATGTTGTCAAACTCAACGCCGTCGATGTTGACGCGCATTTCAAAATCGGCCCCTTTGGCCTGCGCTTCACCCCGCTTGCCCACTCGATCCCCGAAATGAGCGCCGTCGTCATCGACACGCCCTATGGCCGCATTTTTCACAGCGGCGACTGGAAGCTCGACGATGATCCGGTGCTGGGGAAACCAACCGCCGAGGCGGCGCTGCGCGCGCTGGGCGACGAAGGCATCGACGTGCTGGTGTGCGATTCGACCAATGCCTTCAATCCCGAAGCTTCGGGCAGCGAGGGCAGCGTGCGCGCTGGACTGATCAAGGCGGTGAGCGAGGCCAAAGGCCGCGCCATTGTCACCACTTTCGCCAGCAACGCCGCACGGCTCCAGACGCTGGGCGAAGTCGCGCGCGATTGCGGGCGCAGCTTGTGCGTTGCGGGTCGCTCGCTTGATCGCATATTGGGCGTGGCGCAGGCCAATGGCTTTCTGACCGACTTTCCCGAAACGGTCGATTTCGACACCGCAATGACCATGCCGCGCGGCGATTTGATGGTCATTGCAACGGGCGGGCAGGGCGAGCCTCGCGCCGCGCTGGGCCGAATGGCCGATGACAATCACCAGATCAAGTTGCAGGAGGGCGACAGCGTCATCTTCTCCTCCAAGCAAATTCCGGGCAACGAGCTCGCCATCGGGCGCATCATGAACCAGCTCGCTGCCAAGGGCGTATTGACGGTGACCGAAAAGCAGGCGCATATCCATGTCAGCGGGCATCCGGGCCAGCCTGAACTGGCCGCGCTCTACGACTGGCTGCGGCCCAAACTGGTGCTGCCGGTGCACGGTGAAATCCGCCATATGCGCGAACAGGCCCGCTTTGCGCTCGCCCACGGCGTGCCCGGCGCGCTGACGCAGACCAATGGCGACCTCATCCGCCTCGCACCCGGCCAGCCGAAGCGCATCGATCGGGTGCGTTCGGGACGGCTGGCGCTCGATGGCAATGTGTTGTTGCCCGCCGACGGTGAAACCATCACCGAACGTCGCCGCCTTGGCCTATATGGCGTGATCAGCGTCGCGGTGTCGCTCACCAAGGGAAAGGCGAGGGACGCTGACGTGCGCTACCGCGGTGTACCCGTAGAGGACGACCGCGACGATTTCATCGGCGAAATGAGCAGCGCCGCGCTCGATGCGGCGAGCGAAGGCCCCGCCGACCGCGAGAAAATGCGCGAAGCCATCCGCCTCGCCGTGCGCCGCGTCGCGGTGCAGTGGACCGGCAAAAAGCCGATGGTCGATGTGCTGATCCTGGGGAACTGACGAAAATGGCGTGGACGTCGGCGCTCGCCATCTATCTGCTTTTCTGGGTGCTGAGCGCCTTTTTCGTGCTGCCCTTTCACGGGCGGCGTGACGAGCAGCCCGATCATGAAGTGGCCGGTGCCGACGCCGGTGCTCCGGCGAGCTTTCGCGTGGGCGCAATCACACGGCAAACGACGATTGTCGCGACGGCACTGTTTGCCGTCTATTATGTGATTTCCGCGCAGGGTTGGGTTGACCCGCAGACCGTCAGCGCCATAATTTCAGGCCGCTAGAGTCTGATGACATTAGAAGGAATCGTCACCCTGAACTTGTTTCAGGGTCCATGGCGCGAGGGCGCGGGATTGCGTCATGGATGCTGAAACAGCGAGGCCATCGCTGAGCCAGCATGACGATTGAAGTCAACCTAATGTCATCACGCTCTAGGGCCGCAAGATTCACCGTGTCGCACGGGCGCGGTCCCAATTCATCGGTAAAGCAGTCAAAGCCAGCTTGTCTGCTTCCCCGCTGCCGTGTCTTCGCGCCCGGCCTTTTTGAACCCCGCCTGCCGGTCGAGCATCGGCACCTTGGGCCGCAGCCCGGCAAAATATTCGGCCAGCGTGTAAATCTGCAATCGCGGATAGGTTTGGCCGGTTTGCGCGTCGGTATAAACCCCGGCGGAAGCGGCCTCTTTTTCCATCTCGCGCGTCGGCATGATGACGCACACGAAAATGCCGATGTCGGCCTTTTCGCGCTCCATCACGCCTTTGAGGTTGCGGACCATCGCCACCCCGACCCGCTGCCCGGCCTTGACCGAGATGATTGCCGCCTCGGTCGTGCTCTTGACCGCACCCTGATCGGTCAGATTGGGCTTGGTGTAATAGATAAAGCCGTCGATGCCGCGATCCATCCCCTTGCGTCCACCCTGATAGGGTTGGCCGCCAATCGCCTGCGTGATCCAATATTGAAACTGGTGCGGTTCCTCGGCGGCCAGCTTTTCCGCCGATGCGCGGTCATTGGGCGTGCCGATGACTTCATATTGCAGCGCATCGCCATAACGGTCCTTCATCCGCCGTTCGATCAGGCCGATCGACAAATGGGTAACGTCGATGCCGATCCACTGCCGCCCCAGCTTCTGCGCCGCATCGACCGCCGTGCCGCAGCCGCAAAAGGGATCGAGCACAACATCGCCCTCGTTCGACGAAGCATTGATGATGCGTTCGAGCAAGGCGAGGGGCTTTTGGGTGGGGTAGCCGAGATTTTCTTTGCCTGCGGCTGGGACAATATCGTCCCAGCTATTTTGCAGCGGAACGCCCGGCATCTCGTCCAAGTAGCGCTTGTACTCGGGCATACCTGACGACGCGTAAGCTAACCGGTTTTGGCGCGCATATTCTTGCATGTTGGCCCGCGAGTAAGCCCAGAATCGGCCTTTGTAAGGTGGTATCTGCTTGTATTCCCAACCAGCAATGGGACTAAGGTATTCGTCAGTCAGGTCAGCCTCCCAATCGCCGCCTATTTGGCGCTTGATGGGCCACCCATAGGACACGTCGCCCCCCGGCTTTGCAGCTGTTAAATCGCCACGTCGATATTTTCGGCCATCGGGGTCAGCATGACGATATGCACTGTCGATGTAGCTTTGATCGTAGTTCGTGTAGAGCCAGTTCCAAGTCCAGTTCTTGCCTTTTGTGTAAAAGAAAATGATGTCGCGGACGTTGCCGTATTGATTCCGACCTTGCTTACCATCGTTGTGCGCAGATGATCGCTTCCAGCTTATTTCTGAACGAAAACCGGCCCCAAAAACCCCATCCAGCAACAGCTTCAGATAATGGCTCGCGGTCGGGTCGCAGTGGAGGTACAGGCTGCCGGTGGGCTTCAGCACGCGGTGCAACTCGATCAGGCGCACCGCCATCATGGCCAGATAGGCCATCATGTCATTTTCTTTGAGGAACCCGCGCATCGCGCGCAGCAGTTCGGCGACATCGGTGTTGCCCGATGTCATCACATCGTGGAACGCGCCCTCGGCCTTGTCATTCCAGTGCCAGGTATCCTCGAACGCCTCGATCTGGCTGTCCGCGCCGACGCCCGCCGGGGATTTGAACAGGATATTGTAATTGGCATTCGAATTGAACGGCGGGTCAAGGTAGATGAGGTCAATGCTCTCATCGCGAATATGTTCGCGCAGCACATCCAGATTGTCGCCATAGTATAGCTGGTTGGTCATCATTGCTCGTCCACAAACACGCACCCGCTCGCGCCCTCGAACCGCGCGGAGCGGCTTGCCATCATCGGCACCGACCCCGTAACCGTCTTGGTCGCCACATCATCACCGACCGAGATAATCTCCATCCCCGGTTCAAAATCGCGGATGCAGCTGTCCATGTCGCGCCCCTGGACATAGCGGCATGAACAGCCGATGCGCGCGGCATAGGCTGATCCGGCTTCGGCCTGCGCCTTCAAGGTCGGGTAATACCAGGCCGCCAGCGCCGCGATTGCCGCCAGCAGCAGCCAGGGCCAGATGCGGCGACGTTTGGCCGCGACGGGCGGGATTGTGTCCGGGGCGGGGGCGCTGCTATTCATGGCGCCCATGAACCGCAAAATCATCGCAGTGGCAAGCGCCGCCATGCTGCTGGGCGTCGGCACTATGGCTTTGCGCCCGCAAGCCGAAGCCACGCCCGCGCTGCCCGCAGGCTCCAGCTGGCCCGCCGCCGCGCCGGTCAAATCCCCCATCGACGCGCTCTTCACCGACGCCGAGGCGATGGGCGAAACCCGCGCGCTGCTCATCCTGCGCGATGGCAAGGTGATTTACGAACGCTATGGGGCGGGCTTTAATCAGGACAGCAAGCTGATCAGCTGGTCGATGGCGAAGAGCATCACCGGCGTCCTCATCGGCTTTCTTGTCGCCGATGGCCGCCTCGCGCTCGATGCCCCCGCGCCGGTCGCGACGTGGCAGCGCAGCGGCGATCCGCGTGGGAGCATTACGCTGCGCCATCTGCTCAACATGTCGGCGGGGCTGGAGCATGTCGAAACCGGCGACCCGGCGTGGGAGGCCGATACGGTGACGATGCTGTTCGGCGATGGCGCCGCCGACAAGGCTGGTTTTGCCGAGGCCAAGCCCGCCGTCGCCAAAGCGGGCGAGCAGTTCAACTATAGTTCGGCGACCAGCGTTATCCTCGCCGACATCCTCGCCAACACGCTCGCACCCGGCGCGTCGCCTGCGGGAAGGCGCGATGCCGTGCTCGGCTTCATCCGCGGGCGGCTGACCGAACCCCTTGGCATGACCAGCCTCACCCCCGAATTTGATGCCGCAGGGACGATGGTGGGCGGATCGATCATGCACGCCACGGCGCGCGATTATGCCAAATTCGGTGAGTTGCTGCGGCGGCGCGGGGTTGCGGGGGACCAGCGGCTACTTCCGGAAAGCTGGATCGACTTCATGCTGACCCCCAGCCCGGCCTATCCGGGCTATGGCGGCCATATCTGGCTCAATCGCCCGCGTGCCGAGGGGGAGACAACGCGGTTGCTGCGCGGCGAGGGGCCCAATGATCTGTTCGCCTGCACGGGGCATCAGGGGCAATATATCCTCGTGTCGCCATCCCAGCAGCTGACCATCGTCAGGCTGGGCATTTCGCGCGACGGCGATCAGTTGCCCAATGTGCGGGAGAAAATGCGGGCGATTGTGGCGGGGCTTTAATCTGATCCCGTTCGTGTCGAGCGAAGTCGAGACACCCATCGGGATGTTGCAAAGCCGAGGGGCCTCTCGACTTCGCTCGAGGCGAACGGGAGAGGGAATTAAGGAAACAACAACCCCTCGTCCCATCGGTCCCCATCCCGCACAAACACCCGCCGCTCGTGCAGGCGAAAGGCCTGATCCTGCCAATACTCGAACCGGTCGGGCACCAGCCGAAACCCCGACCAATGCGGCGGGCGCGGCACGGTGCCGACGGCATAGCGCGCGCCATATTCAGCGACGCGCTTCAAGAAATGGGCACGACTTTTCAGCGGACGCGACTGGTCCGACGCCCAGGCGCCGATGCGCGAATCGCGCGGACGGCTGGCGAAATAGGCATCGGCCTCGGCATCGCTGACCGGCTCCACCGCGCCCTCGATGCGGATCTGACGCCGCAGGCTCTTCCAATGGAACAGCAGCGCGGCGTGGGGGTGCGCCGCGAGCGCCAGCCCCTTGCGGCTTTCCAAATTGGTGTAGAAGACAAAGCCTGCCTCATCATGCCCTTTGAGCAGCACCATGCGCACCGATGGGCGCCCGTCGGCATCGACGCTCGCCAGCGCCATGGCATTGGGGTCATTCGGCTCGCTGGCTTGCGCTTCGGCAAACCAAGCGTCGAACAGGGTGAAGGGGGTGTCGGTCATATGGCGCTCATTACGCGCTCTTTATATTCCAAATCAAAGAATAACGTTCGTGTCGAGCGAGGTCGAGAGGCCCATCGGTTGACCCCGTCCTTCGCGGTGTCTCGACTGCGCTCGACACGAACGGATAAAGCGGGTGGAATCCAGTGCTTGTCGGCGGCGGCCTTGCTCCCTAGCTAGGGCAGCATGGCGAAAGACCCTTATTCCACGCTCGGCGTCGCCCGGGGCGCAAGCGAGGCCGAGATCAAGGCGGCCTATCGCAAACTGGCGAAGCAGCTGCACCCCGATGCCAATAAGGACAATCCCAAGGCGTCTGAACGCTTTTCGGAGGTGACGGGCGCCTATGACCTGCTGAGCGACAAGACCAAGCGCGCGCAGTTCGACCGCGGTGAGATTGACGGCGATGGCAATCCGGCCATGCCCTTTGGCTATGGCGGCGGCGGCGGCGGTGCCGCTTTTTCGGACCTGTTTGCTGACCTGTTCGGCGGGCGCGGCGGCGGTGGTCCGTTTGGCGGCGGTCAGCGCAGCGCGCCGCCCAAGGGCGGAAACATTGCCTATCGCCTGGCGGTCCAGTTCATCGATGCCGCGACGCTGGCACCGCAGCGCATCACCCTGTCGGGCGGCGCGACGATCGATTTGAAACTCCCTGCGGGGGTCGAGAGCGGCACGCAGATGCGGCTTGGCGGCAAGGGACAGGCGGGGCCGGGCGGTGCGGGCGATGCCATTGTCACCATCGACGTCAAACCGCACCCCTTTTTCACCCGCGATGGCGATCATATCCGGCTCGACCTGCCCATTTCGCTCAAGGAAGCGGTGCTCGGCGCGAAGGTGAAGGTGCCGACGGTCGATGGCCCGGTGATGCTGTCGGTGCCGCCGGGCACCAGCTCCGGCAAGGTGATGCGCCTCAAGGGTAAGGGCTGGAGCAGCAAGAGCGGCGGGCGCGGTGACCAGCTCATTAAATTGCTCGTCGATCTGCCCGCCGACGATGCGGCATTGCGCAGCTTTGCCGAAGGCTGGACGAATGGCCTCAATCCGCGTGCGGCGCTGGGTGTCTGACACGCCGCCCCGGCGCGGCGGCTGGCGCGGATTGCTGGATGATATCCAGCGCTTCGACCATTGGCTGCTTGGCATTTTGAGCCGCGCGCTCAGCGGCACGTACAGCGACGGCTTCATGCATGCGGGCAATCTGGCTTATCTTTCGCTGATCGCGCTGTTCCCCTTTTTCATTACCGCCGCCGCCATCGCCGGGCTGGGGGGGCAGGGCGACGCCGCGCGCGAGGCGGTAGAGGCGGTGCTCGCGACCATGCCCGCCGGGGTCGCCGCCGTGGTGCGCCAACCGGTCGCCGATGTGCTCGCCGCGCGGACCGGCAATTTGCTCTGGATCGGCGCGCTGGTCGGCCTGTGGACCGTCGGCAGCCTCATCGAAACCGTGCGTGACATTTTGCGCCGCGCCTACCGCACCAGCTATGAGCGCAGCTTCTGGCAATATCGACTGGGCTCGATCGGCCTTATCATCGGTGCGGTGCTGCTGATGATGCTGTCCTTCGCCGCCGAGGTGGCATTCGTCGGCCTCGACGAATTTATCGACCGCGCCGCGCCGCGCATGGGTGCGCTGGTCGGCGATTTCGGCCTGTCGCGCTATATCCCGCTGCTCGGCCTGTTCCTCGCGATCTATCTGCTGTTCCTCTCGCTTACCCCGGCGCGGTACAAGGGGCGGCGCTATCCCAAATGGCCGGGCGCGCTGGTCACGGCTTTATGGTGGGTGACGACGCTGTGGGCGCTGCCCTTGGCGCTGGCACAAATGTTCAGCTATGACCTCACCTATGGCAGCCTGGCGGGAGTGATGGTCACCTTGCTGTTTTTCTATGTCGTCGGGCTGGGATTGGTTATGGGGGCCGAAATCAACGCGGCGCTGGCGCACAGGGCAGACGACGAGAGCGCAGATGGCGAGTGTGCCGACGTCGAGGGGTCAGAAGTGGAAGCATTATGAGCGGATTGATGCAGGGCAAACGCGGGCTGATCATGGGGCTTGCCAACGACAAGTCGCTGGCGTGGGGCATCGCCAAAGCGCTGCGCGAACAGGGCGCGGAACTCGCGTTCAGCTATCAGGGCGAGGTGATGGAAAAGCGCGTGCGTCCGCTCGCCGAGCAACTCGGCTGCGATTTCCTGATCGATTGCGATGTGTCCGACATGGCCAATCTCGACGCCGCCTTTGCGACGCTCGCCGCGCGCTGGCCGACGATCGATTTCGTCGTCCACGCCATCGGTTACACCAATAAGGAGGCACTGCGCGGCAAATATGCCGACGTCACCCTCGAAGATTTCCTGCTGACGATGAACATCAGCGTGTACAGCTTCACCGCAGTCGCGCAGCGCGCCGCGCCGATGATGGTGGCGGGCGGCAGCATGCTGACACTCAGCTACTATGGCGCGGAAAAGGTCATCCCGCATTATAATGTGATGGGCGTGGCGAAAGCGGCGCTAGAGGCGAGCGTCAAATATCTCGCCAATGATTATGGCCCCGATGGCATCCGCGTGAACGCCATTTCAGCCGGCCCCATCAAGACACTGGCGGCCAGCGGCATCGGCGATTTCCGCCTGATCCTCAAATGGAACGAACATAACGCCCCGCTGCGCCGCAACGTCACGATTGATGATGTCGGCGGGTCGGCGCTCTATCTGCTTAGCGACCTCGCCAGCGGCGTTACGGGCGAGACACACCATGTTGACGCGGGCTATCACACTGTCGGTATGAAGCAGGAAGACGCGCCGGATATTGCGCTTGCTTGATAAACCCAACCGGATGGGTTATGCGCCATGGGCGTGATTCATCGTGAGCAGGGCTTTCGGTTTGTGATCTTCACCGATGATCATGAACCTGCCCATGTACATGTCTTTGGCAGTGGTGAAATGCGCGTGCGGCTGATTGGACCAGACGGTCTGCCCGAACTGATGACTAGCTGGGGCTTCAAAAAAAGCGATCAGCGCAAAGTGCTCAAAATTGTTTTGAGTCAACAAGCCGATTTTCTGAAAAGGTGGATAGAAATCCATGGCAAAGACAGACAAAGCTGAAGCGTCTTTCCCAAGCGATGCCGAGATCGCAGTTGCCAATGCGCGCGGCGAAGAGCTTTATCGGACCCAGCCGCGCGCCGTTGCTGCCCGCTACAACCCGTTAACTGGCCATGTTGAGGTTGATCTGGCCAGTGGCGCGACTTTTTCCTTCCCCGTCGCGCTGGTGCAAGGGCTGGCCGGTGCCGACCCTGACGCACTCTCCGAGATTGAAGTGATGGGGGTTGGCTTCGGACTGGGTTGGGACAGGCTTGATGCCCATTATACAGTTGCCGGTCTGATGAACGGCATTTTTGGTACCCGCGCTTTTATGGCAGCACAGGCAGGGCGAGCAAAGTCAGAGGCAAAGGCTGCCGCTGCCCGTAGTAATGGGAAAAAGGGCGGCCGTCCTCGCAGGGCAGCATGACAGCGTTGTTTGCGCTGGATCATGTGCAGATCGCCATGCCGGTCGGCGGGGAGGAAGCTGCACGCGGTTTTTTTGGCCGGTTGCTCGGCCTTTCGGAAATTCCCAAACCCGCCGATATGGCTGCGCGTGGTGGATGCTGGTTTGCCGTCGGGCCGCACCAACTCCATCTGGGTGTCGAGGCCGAGTTCCGGCCTGCGAAAAAGGCGCATGTCGCTTTGGCGACCGATGATATAATGACGCTCCGAAGGGCGATGGATGTAGCTGGTTATGCCACCGCTGCCGATGCGCCGGTCGACGGCCGCAACCGCTTTTTCACTCACGACCCGTTCGGCAATCGCATCGAATTTATTGAAAGCGCGAAATGAGCCTCAACAGCTTCGGCCATCTCTTCCGCTTCACCACCTGGGGCGAAAGCCATGGCCCGGCCATTGGCGCGGTCGTCGATGGCTGCCCGCCGGGTCTTGCGCTGACCGAGGCGGATATTCAGCCCTTCCTCGACAAACGCCGCCCCGGCACGAGCAAATATACGACGCAGCGGCAGGAACCCGACCAGGTGCGTATCTTGTCGGGCGTGTTCGAGGGCAAGACCACCGGCACGCCGATTGCGCTGATGATCGACAATGTTGATCAGCGCTCAAAGGATTATTCGGAGGTCGCGCAGGCCTATCGTCCCGGCCATGCCGATTATGCCTATGACGCCAAATATGGTTTTCGTGACTATCGCGGCGGCGGGCGGTCGAGCGCGCGCGAAACCGCGTCGCGCGTCGCGGCCGGCGCGGTCGCACGGCTGGTGATCCCCGAAGTCATCATCCACGCGTGGGTCGCCGAGATTGGCGGCGATGCGATTGATCGTGATAACTTTGACCTCGAAGAAATTGATCGCAATCCCTTTTTCTGCCCCGACCCGGCGGCGGCGCAGCGCTGGGAAAAGCTGGTCGATGAAGCGCGGCTCGCGGGCAGCAGCCTGGGCGCGGTCATCGAATGCGCGGCGACCGGCGTTCCGGCGGGCTGGGGCGCGCCGCTCTATGCCAAACTCGATGCCGAACTGGCGCATGCGATGATGGGCATCAATGCGGTCAAGGGCGTCGAAATCGGCGCTGGCTTTGACGCCGCCCGGCTGCGCGGCGAGGATAATGCCGATCGTATGCGCCCCGCGAGCGACGGCAGCAATCGGCCTGAATTTCTGACCAACAATTCGGGCGGCATAGCGGGCGGCATTTCGACCGGCCAGCCGGTGGTGGTGCGCGTCGCGTTCAAGCCGACCAGCAGCATTTTGACGCCCGTCGAAACCATCACGCGCGCTGGGGAGGCGACTGACATCATCACCAAGGGACGCCACGACCCCTGCGTCGGGATTCGCGGCACCCCGGTGGTCGAAGCAATGATGGCGCTGGTGCTGGCCGATCAGAAATTGCTGCACCGCGGGCAATGCGGTTAAGCGCCAGCTTAATTCCCTTTCCCCGCCCGTCCTGAGCCCTTCGACAAGCTCAGGAGTATGCCTTGTCGAAGGACCGTTCTTCCTTCATTGGAATGGATAAGAAAAAGGACAGCCCTTCGACAAGCTCAGGGCCAACGGTTTTGGGGAGCGAGAGCAGAGCGCATGGACAAGAAACTGACCTGGTATATTCTCGGCGGCATGATCCTTGGGATCATCGTCGGCTATGCAGTGCATGTCGGGGTCGCGGCAGACAGCGCGTTGTTTGAAAATCTGACCAAGACGTTCAAGCTGCTGTCGGACATATTTCTCAACCTCATCAAGCTGCTGGTCGCGCCGCTGATCCTGTCGACCATTGTCGTCGGCATCGCCCATATGGGTGACAGCAGCGCACTCGGCCGCATCGGTTTTCGCGCTATAACCTGGTTCATCATCGCCAGCTTTATCTCGATCGGGCTTGGCCTGTTGATGGTCAATTTGTTCCAGCCGGGCGTGGGCGTGCCGCTGGGTGACGCCGCCAATGCTGCCAGCACGGTGGGCGAGGTTAAGAAACTCGATTTCTTCGAATTCATTCTGTCGATTTTCCCCAAAAATGCCCTCGAGGCGATGTCCACGAACAATATCTTGCAGATCCTGGTCTTCTCGCTGTTCGCCGGGGTCGCGCTATCGGCGCTCGGCGAAAAAGGCGCGCCGCTGGTGCGCGGGGCCGATGCGCTCGCCGAAATGATGCTCCAGATTACGCATTATGTCATGCGCTATGCCCCCGTCGCCGTGTTTGGCGCACTGGCCAAGGTGGTGGCGACCAGCGGACTCGCCATTCTCGGCAGCTATCTGACATTGCTCGCCGAATTTTATTTCTCGCTGCTGATCCTGTGGGTGATGCTGTTGACGCTCGGCTGGATTTTCCTGCGCCAGCGCATCTGGACGCTGATCCGCTACATCCGCGAACCCTTGCTGATCGCATTCTCGACGGCGAGTTCCGAAGCTGCATTGCCAAAATTGTTCGAACAGCTTGACCGGTTCGGCGTCCCGCGCCGCATTTCGGGGTTCATGCTGCCGCTGGGCTACAGCTTCAACCTCGACGGCTCGATGATGTATATGAGCTTTGCGACGATCTTCATCGCGCAGGCCTATGGCATCGACCTGCCCATCGCGACGCAGATATTGATCCTGCTGACCTTGATGATTTCGTCGAAAGGTGTGGCGGCGGTGCCGCGCGCCTCGCTGGTCGTCATCACCGGCACGCTCGCGATGTTCGGTCTGCCGGTCGAGGGCGTCGCCCTGATCCTGGCCATCGACCAGTTCCTCGATATGGGCCGCACCGCGACCAATGTCGTCGGCAATGCGGTCGCGACCAGCGTCATCACCAAATGGGAAGGCATGCTGGAAGAGCCGGAGCCAGAGGTTGGCGACTATCCCCAAGCCCCTGCCCACACCGCGCATCGCGGCATGCGCGGGCTCGAACTGGCCGAGGATATGGTCGAGGACGAACGGTCGCGGCCAGTATAAATCACTCCGCGCTCCGGCGCAGGCCGGAGCCTTGGCCGAATGGGCGGGTCTGTCCCTCCCAAGCTCCGGCCTGCGCCGGAGCACGGCGCGTGTTGCTGGTCCATCAAACGTGCGAAAGGGCCGCCGAGGCAATCCCGGCGACCCTTCCTGCATGGTCAGCGATACGGAGGTTTCCCTGCCGGAACGCTCAGGCGCGCCTTAATTCAGGCGCACGCGTCCCGATGGAGCCTGACCGACCTCAATACTGAACCATGAGACATCGGATCACCTCCTTTCGCGTGTTGATATGGCATGTGCGCACTCCTTGGCTGCGTCGCGGCACGGGCACACAGTGAATCATTGCGAATCGCAGTTCAAGTCTTGATTTACGAGAGCAGATCGGCGATTCTCTTTGTCCCGGCATGATTTGAAGCGCCGCGCCGTCACCATCAATTCTCTCTGATTTGGGCGTCCGAATAGCCTCGTTGCTGGACTGGCGGCGGTGTGACACGCGGCGGGGGCGATGCGGGTGCCGCGCGCACCGGCACTGCCGATCGAGGCGGTGGGGCTGTACCGGCACTTCCGCTGCTGCGGGGCGGAATATTTGTGCGTGGCACTGGCCGGTTCGCCGTGACCGGCGCGGCACCGACGGTCGTCGGCGGGGTCCAGCGACCGCTGCCATTGCGGCGCGGATGCCTGTGTGGTGCATCGCTGTCATCGCTGCCGCGATAGCCGTAACCGGGCTGGTGCTGACCGGGTCGGCGGCCATCGCCACGTCCATGTTCACCGCCATTTCGGCCATGGCGGCCATGATGCTTGTGCCAGGCACGGCGGCCACCCCAATAGGTCAGATAATCGTGGCTCATGCTGTGGCGACGGCCATAGCGATCGAACAGGAACAGGCCATAGCCCGGATAATAGAGATTCTGGTGCCAGCCGCCGCCAAAACCAATCTGCGCAAAGCCAGCGTGATAATCGGCGGCATCGTAGCAATCATAGCCATAGGTGGCATTGTCATAGGTATAAGGGTCATTCGACCAATATTCATCGCCATAGCGCGCGGCGCAATCATGGCTGGCAAAGGATGAGCTGCCATAAACATCGCCATAATAGCAGCCGCCGAGCGTCAGGCTGGCCAGCGCGGCGGCGCTCAGGTTGCGCAGCAATTTTGGCAACGGTTTCATCATCCTATCCCCCGTGCACCATGATTCGTCGCGGCGCACTTTATTTCGTCGTCAATATTGAACGCATTGCTTTGAATTGAAAATGAATGCCGCAGTCCCGTCATGGCACATCGCTTACTTGCATTGCTGTCAGTAAGCATTTAGCCTGCTGGTAATGTCGCCGGTGCTAGCCGCGCGTCAGGGAGAATATTGCCGCCATGAATGCCCCTGCCAAGCCATCCAGTTTCAACCCCCTGCGCCCCGCATGGGAAGCGCATTGGTTGCCAATGCCGCCGCCCGCCACACTCGAAGATATTCCCGGGGACGACGGCGCACCGGTGGTCGGCAACACGCTCAAACTGCTCAAGGACCCGCTGGCCTTTGCGCGAGGAATGGTAGCGACGCATGGCAAGGTTTACCGCTACAAGGCCTTTGGCGGGCGTCAGGTACAGCTGGTCGGCCCTGAGGCTAACGAGCTCATCCTGTTCGACCGCGACAAGATTTTTTCATCCGAACAGGGCTGGGGCCCGCTGCTCAACCTGCTCTTTCCGCGCGGGCTGATGCTGCTGGATTTCGAAAAGCACCGCGCCGACCGCCGCGTGCTATCGGTCGCGTTCAAGCCCGAACCGATGCGCCTCTATGCCGACGCGCTCAACGACGGCATCGCCAAGCGCGTGGCCACATGGTCGGGCCAGCGCCTGCTCTTCTATCCCGCAATAAAAC
>JACEST010000021.1 GCA_013911715.1 Sphingopyxis sp.
GGGGCGGAGCAAGCGCTCAGCCGCGTCGAGACCTGCGACCAATTCGTCAAGTTCGCCGTTGATGTGGATGCGGATCGCCTGAAAGCTGCGCGTCGCCGGGTCCTTGGGCGCGCCCGGCGGATGACGCAGCGCGCTGCGGATCACCGTGGCGAGCTCTGCAGTCCGGCTCAGCGGACGCGCGGCGACGATGGCGCGGGCAACGCGGCGCGACTGGCGTTCGTCACCATAATGATAGAGCACATCGGCAATTTCGGCCTCTTCGGCGCGGTTCAGCCAGTCGGCCGCGCTTTCGCCCGCACGGCTCATCCGCATGTCCAGCGGCCCGTCATTCTGGAATGAAAAGCCGCGTTCGGCCTGATCAAGCTGCATCGACGACACGCCGATGTCGAACACAATGCCATCAGCGGCCAGCAGCTCATGGGCCTGCGCCAGCCGGTCGATTTCGGCGAACCGCCCGGCCATCAGCGTCAGCCGTCCGTCGCTCGCCGCGACCAGCGCCCGTCCTGCGGCGAGCGCATCGGGATCGCGGTCACAGGCATAGACGCTGGCACCCGCAGCCAGCATGGCGCGGGTATAGCCACCCGCGCCGAAGGTCGCGTCGACATGGCGCTCGCCGGGGGCAATGGCGAGCGCGGCGACGACTTCATCGCACAAGACGGGGATGTGCGGAGCGGCGGCCATCAGCGGCCCGCACTTTCGGCGAGCACTTCGGAGGCGATTTCGCGCAGATCGGCATCGGCATCGGCGCATTCGGCCAATTTGGCAACCGACCAGATTTCAAAGCGCTTGCCCGTGCCGACAAATGCCGTCGGACCGGCAATGCCGCAGCGGCGCTTGTGCGTCGCCGAGGGGCTGAAACGACCGCTGCCGTCGAGGACATAGGGTTCGAGCCAGCTGAAGCGCTTTTTGGCTTCGGCGTCCTCGTCAAAGGGGATGCGCAGCTCGCGCGCTTCGCTGCGCTGCGTTTCAATCTCGCCCTGCAGCCGGTCATATTGGTCCTGACCAAAAGCGACCAGGCAGGGCAGCTTGTCATGATAGCCGACCCACAAAATGCGGTCCTTGCGATCACCGATTTCGGGAACGCAGTTGCGCAGGCCAGCGGGGACGGCGACGCGCTGTTTTCCGTCGATCACGGCAAAGCTGGTTCCGGAATATTGTCCCGGTGTCACCAAGGCCACGTCGGCATCCCCAATCCGTCCTGCGCCATGGGCAAAACTTCCCCCAGCGCAGAATCGCGATCGATTCGCGGCGACTCACCGGGATGGAGAATGCCCCTCTCCGACACACTGCCTATCAGGTGCTGATTGGGGAGAAAAGGGGAAAATTGGGTTCAAATGGGGCTATCGGCCCATTCTATCCACAATTTACCGCTTTTGCCAAGCGATTGGGCGCGAAAATCGGGTGCACGGCGCGCGGTGGCCACCGGCGCAGCGTGATTTTGGCAGGGAAATGTCAGCAATGGCTGCCGGGTCAGCGCGCGGCGGAACCCGCTTCACGCCAGGTGGGGCGCAATCCCCAAAACGACCGACGATATGGCTCGTTCAGTTGCGAAGCGAGCCATTCGATATTGTCCGAGGTCCGCAAATGCGACGCCCACAATGGTTCGGGTCGCCACAGCGGATCGAACATCATGTCGGCGTCGGCCAGCAGGACAGCGGTGCCAAGACCGATGCGGCAGGTGGCAATCGTTGGCGATCCATCCGGCAATTGGCCCGCACCGCGGCAGTTGCGCGGCAAGCGGGCAAAATTTCCCGGCGAGTGCAGCGTCAGGCGGTGGCCCAAATGGGCGATGGTCACTTTATCGCTATTCGCGCCGCCCGGTACCGGCGCATCGAGCCTGATCCTCCAATGGTCGAGTAACGGGGTGAGCAGGCTTGTCACCGGCGGATTGCGTGGATCGCCAAGCCGATGCGGCGGCGGCCAGCTCGACAGCCCATCGGCGAGGATGACCGCCCTGCCCCCTGCGCGCACAAAGCGATCGACCTCGACCAATGTTTCGGGCGAAAGCGCGGACGGATGTGCGAGGAGCAGGCGGTCGTTCGGACAAAGCGAGCCCGTAGCAAGACCGTCGGTCAAGACCAGCGATGGCGCGATGCGCTGCCGCAACACCGCCAGAGCAGTGCCATCCTGCGGCCCGGCAATTGCCGCCGCACCCGCCGCCCAGCTTTGCAGCGGCAGGCTGGTTAGCATCAGCGTCTTGGCTGGCCGCGACGGGGGTGTTGGCGTGTAGGCATGGCCCAAGACGACGTGGCTCGCCAACCACCATGTTGCGGTCAGGGTGACAAAGATCAGCAGGCGAACGCCGATATGCAGTCGCAAGGTCAATGCCTTTGCCGCACGCACCAGCGCCAGCACCAACAGGCTGGCTGCCGCAAGAAATGCCAATTGCGGCAAGATAGCCTGCAGCGCGCTTTGCGGCGCTAACCAAGACATCATTGTCCCGCAAAGGGCGAGCAGCAGCATCGTCGGCAAAGCAATGGCAACCATTATCGATGCCGGTAGATAGCGCGCTGGCATAAGCTCGGCGAACAATGCCGCCACGATCAGCGTTGGAATCAGCAACGCCGCATCAGCCCGTCCAAGCGCCGCGCCGCCGCCGAGCCAGTGGCCAAGGGCTGCCGCCGCCACAGCATAGGCAATGGGGCCGACGCTTTTCCGCGCCCTGGCCCTGATACCGCTCACCGCTCGGGCGGACGGGCTGGCTGCAGCGCCGGATCGGGGGCGAGGTCGGGGACTGCGGTCTTTGGCGCGGGCGGCGGTGCCACCTTTGGCGCCTCGGTTGCTTCGGTATCGGGCTGGACACCAAGCTCGACCAGCGGTTGTTCGGCCTTCACCGCTTCCTTGGCCGCCGGATCGGCGTTCGCCGCAACGCCACCGGCATTGCTGTCGGCGGTCCGGTCGCTGATGATTTCTGCGAGGCCGACCAGCAGCAGGACGACAGCGACCCCGCCGACACCGACCTGCAGCCGCCGCACCGTATCGCTGGCGGGCGGTGGCGGATTTGGCGTCGGCGTCGTCATGCCGCCGCCAGCCCTTTGGCAGCAAGCCATTCCGGATTGTAAAGCGTCGACAAATAGCGAAATCCGGTATCGCACAAAATGGTCGCGATGCGCTTGCCCGGCCCCAGTTCGCGCGCCAGCGCCATCGCCCCGGCAACATTGATTCCCGACGACAGGCCCAGGCACAATCCCTCGTCCGCGAGCAACTGACGCACCAGCGCCAGCCCGTCGGCGTCAGAGATGCGAAACTGGGTGTCGATCGGTGCGCCTTCCAGATTGGCGGTGATGCGATTTTGACCGATACCTTCGGCCACGCTGCTGCCTTCGGCGCGCAGCTCGCCGCAGCGGTAATAATTATAGAGCGCGGCGCCGTACGGGTCGGTGAGCGCAATGACGACATCGGGATTGTGCGCCTTCAGCCCCATGCCCACCCCGGCGATGGTGCCGCCGGTGCCCGCGGCGCAAGTGAAGCCATCGATGCGGCCGTCCATTTGCGCCCAGATTTCCTCGGCAGTGCCGACAATGTGCGCCTTGCGGTTGGCAATATTGTCGAACTGGTTGGCCCAC
Source organism: Sphingopyxis sp. (assembly GCA_013911715.1). GTDB lineage: Bacteria > Pseudomonadota > Alphaproteobacteria > Sphingomonadales > Sphingomonadaceae > Sphingopyxis. The sequence goes on from JACEST010000021.1 coordinate 3,567, forward strand.
ACCGCATTTTGTGTTTCCTCGGCAATGCGCCGCGAGGTGTGCACGAAATGCCCCGGATTGGCGAAGGGCGCCGGCGGCACCAGCACCAGTTCGGCCCCCAGCGCGCGCAGCGTGTCCATTTTTTCGCGGCTCTGGGTGTCGGGCATGACGATGATGGTGCGATAGCCGAGCGCGTTGGCGACCAGCGCAAGGCCGATGCCAGTATTGCCCGCCGTGCCCTCGACAATGGTGCCACCGGGTTTCAGCGCGCCGCGTTCTTCGGCATCGCGCACGATATACAGCGCGGCGCGGTCTTTGATCGACGCACCGGGATTGGCAAATTCGCACTTGCCCCAGATCTCACAACCGGTTGCAGCGCTCGGCCCTTTGAGCAGCACCAGCGGCGTATTGCCAATCAGATCGAGCGCGTCACGAACTACCATCATTCCGCTCTAGTGCCGCCCAGCTTCCCCCGCAAGACTGACCCTGCAGCAGCGCGGCTTGCAATAGAGACTGTATATCATTACGATGACATCCTCCCCTCCAGCCAACTCAGGAAATTCCTTCGATGAAATTGCTCGCGTCGCTGCCGCTGCTTGCTCTGGGCCTGATGCCGGCGCCGGCTGCCTATGCGCAAACCAATAACCGCAGCGATGGCGATGATTTTCATACCGATCCCGCGATCATCATCACCGCACCTTATGTGCGCAGCCTCGACATATTGGGTAATGTGTCGGTGGTGGAGGGCGACGAGCTGGCGCGCGATTTGCGCGGCCAAATAGGCGATTCGCTGACCCGCCAGCCCGGCGTGTCGGCAACCAGTTTCGCCCCCGGCGCATCGCGCCCCGTGCTGCGCGGTTTTCAGGGCGAGCGCGTGCGCGTGCTGACCGATGGCATTGGTTCGATCGACGTGTCGAACACCTCGGCTGACCATGCCGTCACCATCGATCCGCTGACAGTCGAGCGCGTCGAGATTTTGCGCGGGCCCGCCGTGCTGCTGTTCGGCAGCCAGGCAATTGGCGGTGCGATCAACGTGTTCGACCGCCGCATTCCGCGCGGCGTGCCGCAGGACCATCCCCACATTGATGCCATCGCCGGTTACGGAACGGCCGCCGACGATCGCAGCGCTGGCGCCTCGCTCGATGTGGCGCTGACCCCCAAGCTGGTCGCGCATATTGATGGCAGCTGGCGCCGCACCACCGACCTCGACATTGGCGGCTTTACTTTGTCGCCGCAGTTGCGCGCCGAGGTGCTGGCGCTCGCCGACGGGGAAGAAGACGAAGGCGAGCTGGAAGAGGCAGCGGAACTGCGCGAAACAGCCGACCAGCGCGGGCGCGTGAACAACACCGCCAGCCGCACCTGGACTGTGGCGGGCGGACTCGCCTTTATCGACGAAGGCGGCGAGCTAGGCATTTCGCTGAGCCATTTCGACAGCCGTTACGGCGTGCCGACTCGCCCGGGCCTGGGTCATGGCGATGAAGAAGGCGGCGGCGCCGAAGAAGAAGGCGAAGAGCTGGTCACGATCGGTCTTGAACAAACGCGTTTCGATGTGCGCGGTGAAGTCAAGCTGGGCGACGGACTGTTCGAAACGCTGCGCCTGCGCGGCGGTTATGCCGATTACACGCATACCGAGTTTGAAGGCGATGAGGTCGGAACGGTTTTTGCCAACCAGGGGATTGAAGCCCGCGCGGAACTGACGCAGGCCGACCGTGGCGGGTGGCGCGGTGCTTCGGGGCTGCAATATTTTTCGCGCGATTTCGACGCCATCGGTGCCGAGGCCTTTGTCCCGCCGAACCTGACCGAACAGCTCGCCATTTTCACGCTGCAGGAATGGACATTGGGCGTATTCGGCATCGAGGCCGCAGCGCGCTATGAGGCGACTTCGGTTGATGCCAATACCCAAGGAGTTGGGCGCAGCTTCGGGGCCTTTTCAGCAGCGCTGGGCGCAAGCTATGATCTGGGCGACCGATCGAAGATCAGCCTGTCGGTGTCGCGAGCGGAACGCGCGCCATCGGCTGAAGAACTATTCTCGAACGGGCCGCACATCGCCACCCAAGCCTTTGAAATTGGCGATCCGTCCTTTGCAAAAGAGGAAAGCTGGGGTGCGGAAGCGTCGCTCAAGCTGCGCGGCGACCGGTTCAGCTTTGCTCTGACGGGCTATTACAACTGGTTCGACAATTTCATTTTTGCCGATGAAACCGGCGACGAGGAAGATGATCTGCCCGTCTTTGTCTATCGCCAGCAGGATGCCCGCATCTGGGGCTTCGAGGCTGAGGCGAGCGCACGCGTCGCGCAATTCGCTGGGTTCAACCTCAACGCCGATGTCGTCGCCGACCTGACGCGCGCCGAGATAGAGGGCGGCGATTTCATCCCGCGCATCCCGGCGCTGCGCGTGCTGGGCGGGCTCGAATTGCAGGGCGAACGGCTCGATGTGCGCGGCGAGGTCGAATGGACCGACGACCAGAACCGCGTCGCCGCATTCGAGAACCCGACACAGGGTTTCACGCTGGTCAACGCATCATTGGCATGGCGCCCACTTGCCAAGCGCGACCTGTTCAGCTTGAGCGTTTCGGCCAATAATATCTTCGACGTCAACGCGCGCCGTCACGCCAGCTTTACCAAGGATTTCGTGCCGCTAGCCGGGCGCGACATCCGCGTAACCGCGCGGCTGAGTTATTGAAGCCGGTCGGCGGGATGGATCACAGCATCGCCATCCCGCCGTTCACATGCAATGTCTGGCCGGTAACATAGCCCGCCTCGCGACTGGCAAGATAGACCACGGCGGCACCGATGTCGGCTCCCTCGCCCATCCGCCCCATCGGGATGCGCGCGTTGAGCGCATCCTTCTGCGCGTCAGGCAGGCCGTCGGTCATCGCCGATGCGATGAAGCCGGGCGCGACACAGTTGACCGTGATGCCGCGGCTGGCGAGTTCCTGCGCCATCGCCTTCGACATGCCGACCAGCCCCGCCTTCGATGCGGCATAATTGGCCTGTCCCGGATTGCCCGTCGCACCGACAACGCTGGTGATCGAAATGATGCGGCCATGGCGCGCCTTCATCATCGGCTTGGCGGCGGCGCGGCATAAACGGAATGCGGCCTCGAGGTTGACGCGGATGACATCATGCCATTCGTCATCCTTCATCCGCATCAACAGATTGTCGCGCGTCACCCCGGCATTGTTGACCAGAATATCAAGCTTGCCGCCAAGCGCCTCGACCGCAGCCGGTACCAGCGCATCGACCGCTGCGCCGTCGGACAAGTTGCACGGAAGAAACACTGGTTCTGGCGCTGGGTTAATCGAAAAAGGCAAATGCTCTCCGGACCGCATTACACGCGTTGGCTTTTCGGCAGCCTGCAGTTTGGCCAAACTCGTACCTGACCATGCTACCTTTGCCCCGCGATTAGCGAGAGCACGAGCAATCTCAGCACCGATCCCGCCGGAAGCGCCGGTAACAAGAGCAGTCATGCCGGTAAGGTCGAACATGGTGTTAAACTCCAATTTTTAGGTTTCGCGCAGAGGCGCAGAGGACGCAGAGGACGGGGAGTCAATATGATTGTTTACCAAGCGACGTATCCCATCCTTCAACTTCGCTTCGCCAAAATTGATCAGCAGGCCTACCGGCAGGTCGAGCAAGCGCAAATATGTAAGCAGTTGCTTGGCGTGCACGGGATGGAATCGTTCAACAGATTTGATTTCGATGACCAACCGCTTGTCGATCAATAAATCGGTTCGCGCCACTTCGGAAAAAGTCATTCCATCAAAATCTAGATTGATCGGCATTTGCCGATCAACTTGGAAACCCATATTGATAAGCCGCCCGGCAAGCAGCGCTTCATAGACGCTCTCGAGCAATCCGGGTCCAAGCTGACTGTGTAAACGCATGGCGACGCCGATAACGTCATGTGTGACAGCATCAATATCGCGCATCAATCTTCTCCGCGTTCCTCTGCGACTCTGCGCGAAAAAATGTCGGTTCCACTGCGAGGATATAAAGGCGCTATTACCTGTGTTTACGGCCTAACGCCCTGCTCCATTTCGCGGTCGCGGCGGCGTTCTTCTTCGATCAGCACGCCCAGTTCCTCGGCCTCTTCATAACGGCCGTTGCTGATATAATATTCGGCAAGGTCATAGCGGGCGGCTTCGTCACCGGCCGCGACGGCGCGTTGCAAGCGCACCAGATCGGCATCGTCATTGGTAAAATTGCTGCCCGAAACCTTGTCATCGGCGCGGTAAATGACGTCGTTGCAGCCCGCCAGAACCAGCACGCCCATCGCGGCAAGGCCGTAAACGATCCATGCGGGCAGGCGTTTGTTCATCGGGTAAGATTCTTCCATAAACGAAACAAAACGGGCCGTTAGCTCAGCTTGAGCAGCGCTTCGATATCATCCATTGAAATCACACTCAACGTCTCGACCTCGCCCGCCGCACTGCGCTTGACCATCGGACCCAGCACCTTGCCGCCGAATTCGGCGAACTGGTGAACCCCTGCTGCCTCCATCGCTGCAACGCTTTCGCGCCAGCGGACGCGGCCGGTGACCTGCTCGACCAGCAGGCGGGCGATATCGGCGGGATCGCTGACGGGTGCGGCGGTGACATTGGCAAAGACCGGGACGAGCGGCGCAGCGGGCGGGTGCTGGCCCAGCGCGTCGGCCATAGCATCGGCGGCGGACTGCATCAGCGGGCAGTGGAACGGCGCGCTGACCGGCAGCGCGATCCCGCGTTTGAAGCCATGGTCTTTGGCCGCAGCAATCGCGCGCTCGATCGCGCCCTTGTGGCCCGAAATGACGACCTGCGTCGGATCATTGTCGTTGGCGACGGTGCACACCTCACCTTCCGCTGCGGCATCGGCGAGCGCCTGCGCGGCATCGACGCCATTGCCGAGCAGTGCGGCCATCGCGCCAATGCCTACCGGGACGGCGGCCTGCATCGCTTGCCCGCGCAGCTTGAGCAGCCGCGCAGTGGTGGCTAGATCGAACGCGCCCGCAGCGCACAGCGCACTATATTCACCGAGGCTGTGGCCCGCAACGAAACTGGCTATGGCCGCGAGCGTGAAGCCGCCCTCCTGCTCCAACACGCGCAATGTGGCGATGGCGTTGGCCATGATCGCAGGTTGGGCATTTTCGGTGAGGGTAAGCTGGTCCTCTGGCCCTTCGGTCATCAGCTTGAACAGATGCTGGCCGAGTGCGTCGTCGACCTCCTGAAACACGGCGCGCGCAGTGGGCGAGGCATCGGCGAGCGCGCGGCCCATGCCGACACTCTGGCTACCCTGCCCCGGAAAGATATATGCGCGCATGCTTTGCGTTCCCCTGATGATTGTGCCCGCCGCACTTAGAAGAAATGGTCGCTGTAAGGCAATGCTGCGCTCCGGCGCAGGCCGGAGCCTTGGCCGAACAGACGGCTGGTGCCAGCCAAAGCTCCGGCCTACGCCGGAGCGCGGTGGCTTTCAACCGCCAAAAAGGCCGAAGGGCACGATCTTGTTGTCGGCATCATGGCCAATATCGGCGCGGCCCAGCCAGGCGATGCCATTCTTGCTGCACCAATGCTGCGCAATATCTTCGACCGCCATGCCGAACGGGCGGTCGTTTTCGGGGACGTCGCTGACGCGGCCAAGGCGCAGGCCAGCGAGACCGCGTGTCCCGAGGACGGTGGTGACATGAAACATCGCCCGGTCGAAGGCGTAGAGATGTTCGCTCACCTCCTCGATCATTAAAACATGACCAGAAAGATCGGGTTCGAGCGGCGTGCCGAGCAGCATCGACAGCGTCATCAAGTTGAACGCGACAAGCCGCTCGCCCGACTTAACGCTGGCATCGACCAACGCCGGATCGCGGCTGACCAGCCAGTCGAGCGCGCGGGTCACCGCCCCATCGCCGCCCTCGCGCCGGACATCGGCGAGCATGGGGCCGTGCGCCACATGGTCAAAGCCGTCACGATAAAGCGCAGCAAGGATATTGCCCTGATCGGAATAGCCCAAAAATGCTTTGCTGCGCGCAACAGGCAGCATCGCTGCGACCGCTGCGTCGGCAATCCGGCACGCGCCATAACCGCCGCGCGCAAACCATATGGCATCGATGTCGGGGCGGTTCGCCATATCGACCAGCGCGTTAAGGCGTGCGGCGTCGGCACCGGCGAAATGGCCGTCCGCGACAAAACATTGATCGGCAAAGACCAATTCAACCTGTGGGTGGGTCAAGCGCGCGAGGCCAGCCACGCCCTCGGCATCGTCATTGGTGATCGGGGTCGAAGGGGCGACGATGCCGATGCGCAAGTTCATTCTCCAAACCTTCTCCCTGAGGGAGAAGGATATGTAGCCTTGTCGGCTTGCCGACTAGGCAGAGTTGGATGAGGGTTTCGGACGGTGGCATGTTCCAACACCCGCGGCACCCCTCACCCAGCTTCGCCTAGGTGCTTGCGCACCAAGTCTTCGCAACCCTCTCCCGAAAGGAGAGGGGGAAGCATTGCCATTGCCGCCCCAACCCCATATCGCCCGCCGCATGAGCGATGACAAATCCTATTTCTTTTGTGGCATTGGCGGATCGGGAATGCTGCCGCTGGCGCTGATCGCCAAAGCGCGCGGTGCCAGCGTCGCGGGATCGGATCGCAGCCGCGATCAGGGGCGGTCGCCGGAAAAATTCGCCTGGATCGAAGCGCAGGGCATCACCATCTTTCCGCAGGATGGAACCGGGGTCAGCGCAGGGCAGATCTTTGTCGCTTCCGCCGCTGTCGAGGACAATGTTGCCGATGCCGCGACCGCGACCGCGTTGGGACTGGAGCGGCTGACGCGCGCCGAACTCAACGCTTCGCTGTTCAACGCAGCAGCGCGCGGAATCGGCATCGGCGGTACCAGCGGCAAATCGACTGTCACCGCGATGGTGGCATGGCTGCTGCACAGTGCAGGCCTTGCCCCCACCGTTATGAACGGCGCGGTAATGCGCAATTTTTCAACCGCGACGGATCCATTCGCCAGCGCGCTGGTGGGCGGTGAGGCGATATATGTCAGCGAAGTGGATGAAAGTGACGGGTCGATCGCGCTCTACCAGCCCGACATTGCGATCGTCACCAACATCAGCCTCGATCACAAGAGCCTGTCCGAATTGCACGCATTGTTCGGCAGTTTTGTCGCGCGCGCGCGGACGGCAATATTGAACGCCGATGACCCCGAAAGCGCGGCGCTGATTAGCGATAAGAGCGTTACCTTTGGTTTCGGCGAAGGCGCGGCGGTGCGGGCGAGCGACTATGCGGCGCTGGCCGATGGGTGCGAGTTCACGCTGACGGTCGACGGAAGCAGCCATGCCGTGCGCCTGAAAATGCCCGGTCGTCACAATGTCGCCAATGCGCTGGCTGCGCTGGCAGTGGCGCGAGCGGTCGGCCTGCCAATGGACGCAGCCGTGGCGGCGCTGGCCGAGTTTGCCGGGATTGCGCGGCGTTACGAAGTCGTGGGCCAAGCGAACGGCGTCACCATGATCGACGATTTCGCGCATAATCCCGACAAGGTCGCCGCGACGCTCGCCGCTGCCGCCGAACTGCCGGGGCGCGTCCTCATCTTTTTTCAGCCGCATGGCTATGGTCCGCTCAAACAGATGGGCAAGGAACTGGCGGCAAGCTTTGCCGCCGGGATGCGTGAAGACGACCGGCTGTGGGTATGCGACCCCATATATTTCGGCGGAACGGTCGATCGCAGCATCGGCAGCGCGGCGTTCGTCAACAATATTGGCCCGAATGCCGCCTATCTGCCGACCCGCGAGGCGTGCGGCGCGGCAATATTGGCCAACGCACGCGCGGGTGATCGCATTTTCGTGCTGGGCGCACGTGATGATACGCTGACGGACTTTGCTTTGGGGCTGCTAGATCGGATTTGAAGTGGTTTCACGCAGAGGGCGCAGAGGTTCGTAGAGGAATTTGGGTTCACGCGGAGACGCGGAGACGCGGAGGTTCTTTTCGCGCAGAGGGCGCAAAGGTCGCCGAGACTTTCGCGCCGCGAAGCGGCCATCTGACCAGAACATCGCGTAACATTCTGTCCGGCAGGAATAAGGTGGCCTGGCGGCCACGCCCAATTTCTCCGCGCCTCCGCGTCTCCGCGTGAACCCAAATTCCTCTGCGACCTTTGCGCCCTCTGCGCGAAAAGAACCTCCGCGTCTCCGGCTCTCCGCGTGAACAACCCCCTTTTGCTTGCGTTTCTCATGCGAATCGCTAATGGCCCCCGCTTCGGTGCGAGCCTTTGGTCTTCGCCCCGTTTGCCTTGCACCAATATCGCAAGGCCAGACGACAGCCGGAGGGGGTTCGCGATTGGCGCGAAACCAGCGATCGGCCAAATATAAGGAAGCGCGACCATGCCGTTCTACGAGCATGTTTTTATCGCGCGTCAGGACCTGTCGCAGACACAGGTCGACGCGCTGGCGGAAACCGCCACCAAAGTTGTCACCGAAGATTTCGGCGGCAAGGTCCACAAAACCGAAACCTGGGGCCTGAAACAGCTGGCCTATAAGATGGAAAAGAACCGCAAGGGCCATTACGCGATGCTCGCGATTGAAGCCCCCGGTCCGGCCGTTGCCGAACTCGAGCGCCAGGCCGCCATCAGCGAAGATATCATCCGCTGGCTCACCATCCGAGTCGACGAGCATGAAGCTGGCCCGTCGGTGATGATGCGCAAGGGCAGCAGCGATCGTGGTGGGCGCGGCCGTGGCCGTGACCGCGACGGCGAAGAATAAGGAGCAAGCATCATGGCACGACCATTTTTCCGCCGCCGCAAGACTTGCCCGTTCAGCGCCAAAGACGCACCGGCAATCGATTATAAAGACGTGCGCCTGCTGTCCGGCTATTTGTCGGAACGCGGCAAGATCGTCCCGTCGCGGATCACCGCGGTGTCCACCAAGAAGCAGCGCGAGCTGGCCCGGGCGATCAAGCGCGCGCGCCACATCGGCCTGCTCCCCTATGTCGTCAAGTAAGGAGTAGGAACGATGGAAGTCATTCTGCTCGAACGCGTTGAAAAACTGGGAAGCATCGGCGATGTCGTGACCGTCAAAAACGGTTTCGCGCGCAATTACCTGCTCCCCAACAACAAGGCGCTGCGCGCGAACGATCGCAACCGCGCCCTGTTCGAAACCAACCGCGCCAAGATTGAATCCGACAATGCCGAACGCCGCACCGCGGCGCAGGGCCGCGCGGGTGATGTCGAGGGCAAACAGATCATCCTGATCCGTCAGGCGTCGAACACCGGCCAGCTCTATGGCTCGGTTTCGGTGCGCGACATCGTCGACGCGCTGGATGCCGACGGCGTGACCGGCATCACCAAGGCGATGGTCGAACTCGACAAGCCGATCAAGGCACTCGGCCTGTCCGACGTCCGCGTGCGTCTGCACCCTGAGGTCGTCGTGACCGTCGGCGTCAACGTCGCCCGCTCGCCCGAAGAAGCCGACCTGCAAAAGCAGGGCATCGACGTCATCCAGGCGATGTTCGAAGAGGATCAGGCCGAAGCAGCTGCGTCGGCGCTGGAGCCTGATAGCGAAGACGAAGTCGAGGGCGAAGACGCCCCGGCAACGGACGAGGCCGAGGCCTGATTTCAGGTTTAGGTTTGGGAATATGGAAAAAGCCCCGGGTTTGGAAGAACCCGGGGTTTTTTGCGCCTAACCTATAATGCAAGACCGGCGAACAAAGTCCTCTCCGGAACGGGGAGGTGGCGCGAAGCGACGGAGGGGCCGGGCGCGGCCATGCCCTGTCTCCACCGGACTGCGCCATTTTGCGAACAGCAGCAGCTAAACACACGCGCTTTTGCACGGACGATTGCGCGCAATCACATCATCGGCGGACAACGCCCGGTAACTGTCCTCCGCCGCAGCAAAGGCCACGCCAAGTTGGGCCCGCAACCGCTCAAATCCCTCACGCTCGACCCGCTCCTTGTCCTTGCGAATGAGGTCACGAACATATTCGCTGACATTCTCATACGCACCAGCAGCGCCAACGTTGGCGTCAACAAATTCGCTAAGCGGACCAGTGATACGGACGTTCAGCGTCATATGCTTGGACATTGCGTGGCTCCATGTTCGGTCCACAATATGTGGAATAATGTAGACAATGTCAATTGAGCGCCGGGGCATAGGATTGGCTGAACGGCGCGATTGTTGGGGAGTGCTGACGGTCCGGTATTTAAGGTGCGCGAAGCGAAGGCGGACTCAAGCCCCCACCTCGTCACCCCGGGCTTGACCCGGGGTCCCGCTGCCTTTGCGGTGGTGCAGAAGAAGCGGGGTCCCGGATCAAGTCCGGGACGACGGCAAGTTTAGAGGCGTGCGCTCGGGCCATGGAACGTCGCAAAACTTGTCGCAATCTGACGCTGACCCTGAATCACAAAACCCGTCACCCCGGGCCTGACCCGGGGTCCCGCTTTTCTCGTCAGGCGTTAAGCGTGTCGTAAAGGTCCTGCCAATTCGGGTTGGCCTTCTCGATCAGCGCGAATTTCCAGTCGCGGTGCCAGCGTTTGACGCGCTTTTCATGGGCAATGCAGGCGTGGATATCCTCACCAAACTCTGCCCAGACCAGCCGTTGCAGTTCATAGCGACGGCAGTGGTCCGATCCATTGCCGTTCCGGTGTTGGTCGATGCGCGCCGCCAGATCGGCTGTCACTCCCACATACATCGCGCCGCGATAGCGATCCGCCATGATATAGACCCAGCCGCCTTTTTTCATGGTTGCAGAGAAGAGGAAGCGGGACCCCGGGTCAAGCCCGGGGTGACGATGACGGGACGGCAGATGTTAATGGCGAAATTTGCTTGCCGCTCGACGAAAGCCAAGCCCTGCATCAAGTGCGCGGCGACGATGGGTGTGGGGGCGGGGGTGGTGCGTGCCAGTTGGCCGCGGCTTACCATCATTGCTTTCCAATTTTGCGCCGTATCCGCTAGCTTGCCTGCCATGATCGCTATCCCCGCCCTCGCCCAAGCTTCCCCGCTGGCATCGCTGTGGCCCGTCGCTGTTATTGCGGCGGCGTTAATGCTGGTCGCGCTGGCCGAAGTGGTGCGGCCTGATCGTCCGGCGGAGCGGCGGCGGTGGCTGGTGAATTTCGGCCTTGGGCTGCTCAATGCCGTGCTGGTCCGCCTCACGAGCGGTGCCGCCCCGGCGGGCGTCGCGGTCATGGCTGGTGCAGCAAATTATGGCCTGCTCCGACAAGTCGACTTGCAGCTGCCGATCGTCATCATCATCGCCATCATCGTCATGGATTTTGCGATCTACTGGCAGCACCGCTTGTTGCACAGCGTGCGCTGGGGGTGGGCGCTGCACCGGCTGCACCATGCCGATGGGGCGATGGATGTGTCGACGGCGGTGCGCTTCAACCCCGCCGAGGCGCTGGTGTCGATGCTGTATAAAAGCGCGCTCACGCTGTTCCTTGGGCTGCCATTGGTCGCGGTGCTGGCGTTCGAGGCTTGGCTGGCGGTGGGCAGCGTGATCGAACACGCCAATCTGCGCCTGCCGCCGCGCGTCGATGCCGCGCTGCGCCGCGTCTGGGTCACCCCCGCGATGCACCGCGTTCACCACAGCGCGCATGGGCAGGATCATAATCATAATTATGGTTTTGCGCTGAGCATCTGGGACCATCTGTTCGGCACCCACCTTGCGCAGCCTTCGGGGCAGCAAATTGGCCTTCCCCTGCGTGACACGGGTGGCTAAGGCCCGCGCAACATCTGGCGCGCGTGGGGACATACAGCAATGAAACTCATCTCGGGCAACAGCAACCTGCCGCTGGCGCGCGCAGTGGCCGATTATCTCGACGCGCCGCTGACCGATGCCAGTGTGCGCCGCTTTGCCGACGAGGAAGTGTTCGTCGAAATCCACGAAAATGTGCGCGGCGAGGATGTGTTCATCATCCAGCCGACCAACTTTCCCGCTAACGACAATTTGATGGAATTGCTGATCATCTGCGACGCGCTGCGCCGGGCGTCGGCGAAGCGGATCACCGCCGTGGTGCCCTATTTTGGCTATGCGCGGCAGGACCGCAAACCCGGGCCGCGCACGCCGATTTCGGCCAAGCTGGTGGCGAATATCATCACCACCGCCGGGGCTGATCGGGTGTTGGCGATCGATTTGCACGCCGGGCAGATCCAGGGCTTTTTCGACATCCCCACCGATAACCTTTATGCCGCGCCGGTGATGAGCGCCGACATTCAGGCGCGTTTTGGCGACCGCAATCTGATGGTCGTGTCGCCCGACGTCGGCGGCGTGGTGCGCGCGCGCGCGCTGGCGAAACGGCTCGACAACGCCCCGCTCGCGATCGTCGACAAGCGCCGCGAACGTGCGGGCGAAAGCGAAGTGATGAACATCATCGGCAACGTAAAAGGGCGTTTCTGCATTCTCATCGACGATATTGTCGATTCGGCGGGTACTTTGTGCAACGCCGCCGCCGCGCTCAAGGCCGCCGGGGCCGAGGGTGTTGTCGCCTATTGCAGCCACGGCGTGTTGTCGGGCGGCGCGGTGGCGCGGGTCGAGGGCAGCGCGCTTTCGGAACTCGTCATCACCGATTCGATCCAGCCGACCGACGCGGTGACCGACAGCGACCGTGTCCGCGTGCTGACCGTCGCCCCACTGCTAGGTGAGGCGATCAAGCGCATTGCCGATGAATCGAGCGTGTCGTCGCTGTTTGATTGAGGGAAGTATAGCGTTTTATACACGCTTTACAAAAATCTTATAAAGCATATATAAATCACTATGGATCAGCTTCGCAACCCATTTGCTCCGGGGGCCGGATCGCGCCCGCCCGAGCTGGCCGGACGCGCGCAACTGATTGACGACATCGCTGTTGCCATTGCCCGGATTCGTGCCGGACGGGCTGCTCAGAGCATCGTGCTGTACGGCCTGCGCGGCGTGGGAAAGACGGTCCTGCTCAACACGGTGCGACAGGCGGCAGAAGCGCGGGGCATCATCACCGTCCCGATCGAATCGCCCGAGGACCGATCCCTGCCCGCGATGATCGCGCCCTCGCTTCGTGCCGCATTGTTGCGGCTCGACCGCATGGCTGCTGTCGGCGACAAGGCGAAGCGCGCCCTTCGCGCGCTTGCTGGCTTCGTCAAGCTGAAGGTCCGTTTTGCCGATATCGAAGTAGCGGTGGATCTGGAAGCCGAACGTGGATTGGCTGACAGCGGCGATTTGGAGCTTGATCTGGCGGACCTGGTCCGCGCGACGGGAGAGGCAGCGCGCGCAGCGGACACCGCCGTTGTGCTGTTCATCGATGAACTGCAATATGTCCGCGAGGAACAGCTGGCGGCCTTGATTGTGACGCTGCACATGGCCAATCAGGCGGGCTTGCCGGTAACAATGGTTGGTGCCGGATTGCCGCAATTGCTGGGCCGCATGGGGCGGGCCAAATCCTATGCCGAACGCCTTTTCCTCTTTCGGCCGCTAGGTCCGCTCGACCATGAAGCGTTGACTGCGGCCATCCGCATACCCATCGAGGACGAGGGCGAGCAGATCACCGACGCCGCCATCGGCCTGATTGCCCTGCAAACGCAGGGATATCCCTATTTTCTGCAGGAATGGGGGCGACAGTGCTGGGCGGTCGCTGAAGTGTCGCCCATCGACATTGATGATGTTCAGACCGCCTCGGCGCTGGCGCTGGCGCAGCTTGACGCGAGCTTTTTCCGGGTGCGCTTCGACCGCCTGACACCAACGGAAAAGCGCTATATGCGGGCAATGGCTAGCTTGGGTCCGGGGCCGCATCGCTCGGCTGACATCGCCGCACAACTGGGCGTGAAGGTGACAAGCGCGGGCCCGACGCGCAATGCCCTGATTCTGAAGGGCATGATTTACAGTCCCGATCATGGCGATACGGCTTTCACCGTACCGATGTTCGACGCCTATCTGCGGCGCGTCATGCCGGAGGGGACAATATGACCCTCGAAACCGACCTTGCGCTCGCCCAGCGCCTTGCCGAAGCGGCGGGGGCGGCGATTCGGCCGTTTTTTCGCGCCGATTTCGCGCATGAGGCCAAGGCCGATGCCTCGCCGGTGACCGAGGCCGACCGCGCGGCGGAGAGCGCGATGCGGCGGATTTTGAATGCCGAATGCCCGCGCGACGGGATTATCGGCGAGGAATTTGGGGCCGAGCGGCCGGGGGCATCGCGCCAGTGGGTGCTCGATCCGATCGATGGGACAACCAGCTTCATGGCGGGGCGCGCGACCTTTGGCACGCTGATCGCGCTGCTCGTCGATGGCTGGCCGGTGCTGGGGGTGATTGATCAGCCGGTGGCGCGCGAACGCTGGGTCGGCGCGGTCGATGCGGTCGATGGCGGGGCGTGGTTCAACGGCGCGCCGATCCGTGCGCGTGCCTGCCCCGAGCTGGCGCAGGCGACGCTGGCGACGACGGGCCCCAATTATTTCAGCGCGAGCGAAGGCGACCATTTCATGGCGCTGGCCAAGGCGACGGCGCACAAGCGGCTGATTTTTGGCGGCGATTGCTATAATTACGGGCTGGTCGCATCGGGCCATATCGATCTGGTGTGCGAGGCGGGGCTGAAGCTCCATGATTTTGCCGCGCTGGTGCCGGTGGTCGAGGGCGCGGGCGGGATGATGTGCGACTGGAACGGCGACCCGCTGTCGGCGCAAAGTGAAGGCCATGTGCTCGCGCTTGGCGATCCGGCGCGGCTTGAGGATGTGCTCGAGGCGCTGGCGGGATGATTTGTCAGGCGCAGCACCGCATCACATTGGACGTCACCCTGAACTTGTTTCAGGGTCCATGGCGCGAGGTTGGGGCGAGGCGCCATGGATGCTGAAACAAGTTCAGCATGACGGGTGAGGGAAAGCGATATGGACGCCGCGCAGGCCGTACATGAGAAATTTCTGGCGCGGCTGACGGACGGGCGTTTGCCCGACCGCAGCGGTTTGCCCGATCCTGCCGCTGTCGGGCTCGATGCCGCAACGCTCGCCGACATTTACGAAACGCAGCTGACGACACGCCAGATGGATCGGCTGTCGCGCACCCTGCAGGCGCGCGGCGAGCGCGGCATTGCCCTCATGCCCCGACGACCCGATCGTGTAGAACCCCTCGCCGCGCGCCTGCAGGGGG
>JACEST010000022.1 GCA_013911715.1 Sphingopyxis sp.
CCCCCACGCCGACCCCCACGCCAGCCGGTGTCACACCCGCAGCGAACTGCCCGACCATTGCCGGCCCCAACCAGCTGACCGATCTTGGCACCATTACGGGCCCGCAGGGCACGTGGCGCAACTGCGGCTTCCCGACGCGTTTCACCGCGACCACCGCAATTCCGCGCGTGGCCGGCGTGCTTTACTCGATGCCGGGCCGGACCGACGTCGGTTTCGACCAGGGTGCGACCGAAGAATCGACCGACCCCGCCGACGTCACGCTGACGATCGATCCGGGCGTGACCATTTTTGCCTCGACCGGCGTGACCTTCCTGGCCGTCAACCGCGGCAACCGCATCGATGCGACCGGCACGGCTTCACTGCCGATCGTGTTTACTGGCCGCGGCAATGTGGTTGGCTCGGCCGATGACCAGACTTCGCAGCTGTGGGGCGGCGTTGTCCTGCTTGGCCGTGCGCCGGTGACCGACTGTCTCGCCCCGGGTGCTGCCGAAGGCACAGCGGCGTGCGAGCGTGAAACCGAAGGGGCCTCGGGCGCGCTTTATGGCGGCGCGACCCCGGCCGACAATTCGGGCCGTCTGTCGTTTGTCCAGATCCGCTATTCGGGCTTTGTCCTTTCGTCGAACAGTGAACTTCAGGGCTTGACCCCGTCGGGTGCCGGGTCGGGCACCGTCATCGAGAATATTCACGTTCACAACAGCTCGGACGACGGCATCGAAGTCTTTGGTGGCCGCGCCAACATGCGCAACATCGCCATTACCGGGTTCGAAGATGACGGCCTCGACACCGACGTTGGCTATAGGGGCAATGTTCAGTTCCTGGTCGCGGTTCACCGCGCCGGCGGTGCCGTTGGCGACTCGATGATTGAGGCTGACTCGAACGGCAACGAAAATGCGATCCCGCGTCAGTCCGTCAATCTGTCGAACTTCACCTTTGTTCAGCGCAACAATGCGGCCCCCAATGCCGTGTCAATCTTCATTCGCGGTGGTGCCGACTATCGCCTGATGAACGGCGTGATGGCCAGCCCGGGCCTGTCCTGCCTGCGCTTCAACTCGACCACGACGACGCAGGCCGCCAACGCCGCGCTTGATGAGCTGGGGCCGCCACGGCTTGACTCGGTGGCGTTCCAGTGCGGCGGCACGGCCCCCTTCCAGGGCGGCGGCGGCGTGACCGTGACGGAGGTGGAAACCCTCTTCAACGCAGGCACCAACAACACCGTGACCTTCACGCCCTCGTTGACCGGGGTGTTCATCAATGGTGCCAACGAAACGGCGCGCACACCGTTCAACGCCAGCACGGTGAACAGCTTCTTTACCAACACGGCCTTTATCGGTGCGGTGAGCGGCGCGAGTGACACGCGTTTCTCGGGCTGGACCTGTAATTCGGCAACGGCCAGCTTTGGCACGGCAAGCGGTGCGTGCACCGCAATCCCGACGACCTAAAGCGCGTTCGCACCACATGACCGGGGCGGAGCGCACCAGTGGATGGCGCGCTTCGCCCCGATTACCATAGTTCAGACAGGGGTTTTCGATCATGACCAAGCGGCCGCTTTTCGCCAGCCTGCTGCTCCTTTCCACCGCGCTGGTCGCGCCATCAGCGCTGGCCCAGACCACGGCTGAGCCTGAACCGGCAGCAGAAGAAACTGCGCCGGACGAAGCCGCCCCAGCCGAAGAGGCGGCCTTGGAAGAGGAGGAAGCAGATGTCTCCATTCCGGGCGGCGGCGATGCCGAAATCGTGGTCACCGGTCGCAACACGCCGAATATCGTGCGCTCGACGCCCGAAGTCGTCTCGGTCCTGTCGTCTGCAGACATCGCGCGCACCGGTGAAGGCGACATTGCCGGTTCGCTGTCGCGCGTGACCGGCCTGTCGGTGGTGGGCGGGGGTTTCGTCTATGTGCGCGGTCTGGGCGATCGTTATTCGCTGGCGCTGCTCAACGGTTCGCCTTTGCCAAGCCCCGAGCCGCTCAAGCGCGTCGTTCCGCTCGATCTGTTCCCGACCAGTATCATCGATTCGACGCTGGTTCAGAAAAGCTTTTCGGTGAATTTCCCAGGTGAATTCGGTGGCGGGGTGATCAACCTGACCACCAAATCTACACCGCGTGAAGGGTTTTTCGAAATCAGCAGCAGCATCGGTTGGGACAGCGAAACCACCAACAAGCTGGGCTATACCTATTTTGGCAGCGATACCGACTGGACGGGCTTTGACGATGGCACGCGCGATATTCCGGCAGGCTTGAGCGCGGCGCTGAACAGCGGCCGACCAGTGCTCGTCGGCGCGGATTTCAGTCAGGACGATATCGAAGCCATTGCGATCGAGCTGGTCAACGCCGAAACCACCTTGCTGCAACAGAATAACAATATTCCTGTCAACTGGTCCTTTGGCATTTCGGGCGGCAAAAGCTGGCCGATTGCCGATGGCGAAATTGGTTTGATCGCCACCGCCAGCATCGACAACAAATGGCGCACGCGCGACACATTGCAGCAAACTTCGCTCGATCCCAATCTGGCAGGTCCGCCGCAAACGAGTTTTCAGCGTGTCATCACCGACAACCGCGTGGTTGTGAACGGCTTGCTCGGCCTGGGTGTTGAACTGGGGGACCATCAGTTCCGCTGGACCAATTTGTATATCCGCGACACGTTGAAGCAGGCGCGACTGGGGCTGGGCATCGACCAGAACAACGCCGCGCGCGACTTGCTGGAACAGGATACGGCATGGTTTGAACGCCAGCTTATCAACACCCAGCTGGTGGCCGAATTCGACTATGACGCGGTGCAGATTGATTTTCGCGCGAGCTATGCCAACTCGCAGCGCGAGGCGCCGTATGAACGGAATTTTGCCTATTCGCGATCAAATCTGCCATTAACTCAGGATCCTGTCGGCGACCGTTTTGTGAACGATCTGGGCGGCAATCTGGGTGATGCGACCATCGCCTTTTCTGACCTCAACGAAGATCTGGTGTCGGCAGGCGGCGACTTCAGCTATGAAATCGCACCGGCCATCACCGCAACGGTCGGTTATGCGTTCAGTGATACCGAGCGGACGGCGGTGCGGCGAGCATTTGCGTTCCGAGCCCAGAATCTGCCGATTGCGGTGATTCAGCAGCGCCCCGATTTTCTGTTATCGGACACCACGGTTCAATTGTTCGATGTGTCTTTGCTCGAAACATCGGCGCAGGATGGCACGGCTGCGTTTGACGCGGCGCTGACGACCCATGCCGGCTATGCTCAGGTTCAGGCCGAAATCATCCCCGGCATCAATATTAATGCCGGTGTCCGCTATGAAGATGCGACGCAGACGGTGTTTCCCATCGATCTTTTCAATACCGGCGGCAGCGCCATTGTGACGACCAACCTTGCCAATGATTATTTCTTGCCGGCGGTCACGGTCACTTGGGAAGTCGCGCCGGACATGCAGGTTCGCGTCAATGGCTCGCGCACGATCGCGCGGCCGCAGTTTCGTGAATTGATTGCGCAGGTCTATTTCGATCCCGATTCGAACCGTCAGTTCCGCGGAAACCCGTCATTGCAGGACAGCCGGCTGTGGAATGCCGAAATCCGCTACGAATGGTATTTCGACCGCGGCCAACGCCTGACCGCTGCGGGTTTCTACAAATCGATCGACAATCCCATTGAAACCTTCACCAGCATTTCGACCGACTCGGTGGCGAACAGCAGCTTTGCCAACGCGCCCAAGGCCACGCTGTTCGGCTTTGAAGTCGAACTGCAGAAATATTTCTCGCTCGACGCGCTGTCGGACGCGGCATTTTTTGCCAGCCGCCGCGCGGTGGTGATCGCCAACTATACCTTCACCAATTCGGATATCCAGGTCGGCGCCAATGACTCGACGGTGGTGGATGGTCAGACGTTGGTTGCATCGGACTTCTTCTTCGACGGATCGCCGCTGACGGGGCAGTCTGACCATCTGGTCAACCTCCAGCTAGGTCTGGAGGATCAGGATGCATTGTCGCAACAGACCTTGCTGATCAGCTATGCCAGCCCGCGCGTCACCAGCCGTGGTCCCTCGCGCCAGCCCGATATCGAGGAACGCCCCGGCTTCCGCCTCGACTTTGTCGCGCGCCAAGGTTTTCCAGTGTTTGGCAAGGAGTTCGAGCTGAAGTTCGAGGTCCGTAACATCACCGGCACGCGCTATCAGGAAGTGCAGCAGGCCGGCGATCAGCGGGTGTTCCTCAACCGTTACGATCAGGGCACAACCTTCTCGCTGGGCGGTTCGATCAACTTCTGATCGCAGGCGCCAAATGTTGGAGATGCTGCAATAAATCTGTAACCTGACCGTCCGTTATTTGTCATGACCGCCGCTTAAGCGAGTCGCGCCAAGGGGCGGACGGAGCAGGGGAATCGGATTTCGTGGCGGGTGCAGTTTCAATCAAATGGCTGCGGACAGCCGATTTGCGCTGGCCCCATGTCCTCGCTGCGCTGCTCGCCGCGTTGGTGCTGGTGCAGGTGGTGCGGCTGCTGTGGGCGACAGCGGTGCCGCCGGGCCCGCTCGGTGCCTGGCGCCATGGCGGCGCGCAACTTGTGGCGGCCAGCGAAGGCCGCACGCTGTTCGCTGCCTTTGATCCCTTCTTCCGCAGCGCACCTGCCGCCTCGGCCAGTGCCACAGTAACTGCGCTCGATCTCACCTTGTTCGGCGTCAACGTCAACGAAGCGGCGGGCACGGGTTCGGCGATCATCGCTGCGGCCGATGGCGTGCAATCGAGCTTTGCCATCGGCGACGAGGTGCAGCCAGGGGTCACGCTTGCCGCCGTGGCGTTCGATCATGTTGTCCTTGATCGCAGCGGCGCGCGCGAAACCTTGTTCATCGACCAGTCGGTTCCTGCCACCGCGGCAGCTCCGGCCGTCGCGGGTTCCGCGTCCGCCGCGCCCGCGCCCGTGTCCGATGCGAATGGCGGCGACGAATTGAGCCCGCAAGCGCTGCAAAACGGCGTCGGGTTTGCGCCGCGCGCGGAGGACGGGCGGGTCACCGGCCTGGTCGTCCAGCCGCGCGGCGATGGTGCAGTGTTCCGCGCCGCCGGGCTGCGTCCTGGCGATGTCGTGCGCGCCGTCAACGGTCGCCCGATCGGATCAGCGGCCGACCTGTCGGCCCAGCTCGCCCCCGGGGCGCGACTGAGCCTGGAGGTCGAGCGCGGCGGCGCGGTCGTCCCAATTGCCCTGTTCATTGGAAAGCAGTGAAATCTGTCATGAAATCGCGTTCGACCATCCTCCTCGTCTCGGCGGCCCTGTTTGCCGCAACCCCGGTAATGGGACAATATACGTTGAATGTGCGCGACGCCGATGTGCGCGCGTTCATCCAAGATGCCGCGCGCATCATGGACCGCACCTTCATCATCGACAGCCGCGTGCAGGGAAAAGTGTCGGTGGTCACCGATCGTCCGCTCAGCCGGTCCGAATATTTCGAAATTTTCCTTTCGACCTTGCGCGCCAATGGTCTGGTCGCGGTGCCGGTACGCGGTGGGTCCTATCGCATCCAGCCACTTGACGGTGCGGCGACCCAGCCGGGGCGGATCGGCAACGGCGGATCGGGCCAGAATCAGTTCGTCACCGAAATCATCCGGTTGCGACACATCGACGCCGCCGCTGCGATTGAAACGCTGCGCCCGCTGGTCAGCGCGCAAGGATCGCTGACCGCGAATCGCAATGCCAACAGCCTGGTCGTGGCCGATTTTGCCGATAATATCGGTCGCATCCGCGCGCTGATCGCGCAAATCGACAAAGACAATAGCCGCAGCCAGATTGTCACCTTGCGCAACGCCGGTGCGCGCGAAATTGCCACCGCGCTGCAAGCTCTGGCCGGGGCAGGAGCCGATGGCGCCGGCCCACCCGTGACCATCGTGCCGATTGATTCGAGCAACGCCATCGCGCTGCGCGGCGATGCGACGCAGGTCGCGCGCTTTGTGCAAATGGCGGGCGAGCTCGACACGCGCGCGGCGGCAGGCACCGAGCTGCGCGTTTACTGGCTCGAACATGCCAATGCCGAAACTTTGCTCCCTACGCTCGAGGCGCTGATCGGCGGAGGCGGAGCAGGCGCGCAGCAGCCGTCGGCGGGCGCCGAGGCAGCGCGCAGCAGCACGCGCGCCAATGATAGCGGCGGCAACGGCAATAATGGTGGCGGCAACGGCAATAATGGCGGCAATAGTGCTTCACCCCCGTCATCGGTATCGGTTGCCGGTGCCAATAGCACCACCGGCCTGTCGAGCCGTGGCCCCGTGATTGTCACCCGCTACGAAGGCGCCAATGCAATCATCGTCGCCGCCGGGCCCGATGTGCAGCGCATGCTGGGCGAGCTCATTCGCCAGCTCGACACGCGCCGCGAACAGGTGCTGATCGAGGCGGTGATTGTCGAGGTAGGCGATGCCGCATCCAAACAATTGGGCGTGCAATTTCTGTTCGGCGACACGAACGTGGGTTTCGGTGCGACCAATTTTTCTAATGCCCAGCCGAACATATTGACGCTGGCGGGTGCGATTGCGGCGGAAGAATTGGGGACAACCGAAACTGTGGTTGTCGCGCCGGACGGCACGCGAACAACCACGCGCTCCACGACCAACAGCGGGCTGCAGGATGCGCTGCAACAGGCAGCGGTCGATTCGATCAGCGCGGCGACCGGCGGTCTTGGCGGGATTGTCACTTCGCTGGGCGGCGATGGCATATTTGGTGCGATCATCAATGCGGTCAAAAGCGACACCGAATCGAACCTGCTGGCAACGCCGCACATTGTGACCCTCGACAACCAGCTCGCCAAATTTCTGGTTGGTCAGGATGTCCCTGTTTCGACGGGCGAACAATTGTCCGACAATTTCGACAATGCATTCCGCACGGTGCAACGGCAAGAAGTTGGCATTATGCTGGAGGTCACGCCGCAGGTCAACGCTGCGGGTGAGGTTAAGCTATTCTTGAAACAGGAAGTTTCAAGCGTCGCAGGTCCGGTATCTTCGGGCTCGAGCGACCTGATATTCAACAAGCGCGTTTTTGAAACCACAGTCACCGTCGATGATGGCGACATCCTTGCCATCGGCGGCCTGCTCAATGACGACGAACGGCGCACCATCGAACGTATCCCGCTGCTCAGCGACATTCCGCTCATTGGCGAACTGTTCAAATCGCGCAGCCGGACGCGCAGCAAGACCAATTTGATGGTGTTCATCCGTCCGCGCGTTCTGCGCACCCGCGAAGACAATGCGGCGCTCACGGCGCAGCGCTATGGCCTAGTGCGTTCCGAACAATTGCGGCGCAATCCAGACGTCGAACCCGCCATTGATGTGCTGGTGCGCGACTATCTGGGCACTGTGCCGCCCGTCGCGCTGCCCGCGCAGCCCGGCGATGTGACCGTCGGGCCAGTTGATTTGCCCGCGCTGCGGCGCGATGACGGGCCAGTGACGCCGACTGCGATGCCGCCGTCAGCCGCCGAGCCACGGCCATGAGTGGCCGGGCGTTGGACATTCCCTATGCCTTTGCGCGCCGCCACGGCGTGATCGTTACCGGCGATGGTGTTGAGCGGTGGACCGTGACTTTCCGCGACGGCGGCGACCCCGGCGCGTTGGTCGAAGTGAAGCGTTATCTGGCGCGACCGATCGCGGTCGAAACGGTGGCGGCTGGGGAATTCGACCGCTTGCTGTCCGAACATTATGCGCTCGACGCCGACGCCGCCGCGATGGCCGGGTCGGTCGATGCTGGCGACCTGCTTGGCGACGGGCTGCCCACCGCCGAAGATTTGCTCGACAGCAGCGACGATGCCCCGGCCATTCGCCTGATCAACGCGGTCATCGCCGAGGCGGTGCGGCAGGGGGTCAGCGACATTCATATCGAACCCTATGAAACGGGGCTCGTGGTGCGGATGCGCGTCGATGGCGTGCTGCGCGAACATTTGCGCATGCCGCCGCACGTCGCGCCGGTCGTGGTTAGCCGCATCAAGGTGATGGCGCGGCTCGACATTGCCGAACGCCGTGTGCCGCAGGACGGGCGCATCGGACTGACGCTGGGGGGCAAAGCGATCGACGTGCGCGTTTCGACCCTGCCAAGCCGCGCGGGTGAGCGCGTCGTGATGCGCATATTGGACAAGGATGCTGCGGGCATTGACCTTGAGGTGTTGGGGCTGACAGGCAGCGCCGCCGAAGTCATGCAAGAGGCGCTCGGCGAGCCCAATGGCATCATATTGGTCACTGGACCGACCGGGTCGGGCAAGACGACGACGCTCTATGGCTGCCTCAAACAGCTGAATGACGGCAAGCGCAATATTTTGACGGTCGAAGACCCGGTCGAATTTGCGGTCGAAGGCATCGGCCAGACTCAGGTCAATGCCAAGGTCGGGCTGACTTTCGCCAATGGCCTGCGCGCGATTTTGCGGCAGGATCCGGACGTGGTGATGGTCGGCGAAATCCGCGACCGCGAAACCGCCGATATTGCAGTGCAGGCATCGCTGACCGGGCATCTGGTGCTGTCCACCGTCCACACCAATGATGCGGTCGGCGCGATTACCCGCCTCAAGGATTTGAAGGTCGAACCTTTCCTGCTCGCCTCGACTCTCCGCGCCGTGGTCGCGCAGCGGCTGGTGCGGCGTTTGTGCCCTGACTGCCGCGAACCGGTGCAAGCCGACCAGAAGGTCGCGGCGCTGCTCGGCATCGACGCCGGATCGGTTGTATGGCGTGCCGCTGGGTGCGATACGTGCGGCAACACGGGCTTTAAGGGGCGCGTCGGGGTGTTTGAGGCTGTCCGCATCGACGACACCATCCGCCGCTATATCTATGACGGCGGCGACGAAGCAATGATTGCTCGCCATGCTTTCCTGCGTGCACCCACGCTCGCGGGCGCGGCACGGGCAATGGTGGCGGGCGGGCTGACCACACCGGAAGAGGCGATCCGCGTCGCGCGGCGCGAGGAAATCGATGCCTGATTTTGCCTGGCGCGCGATCGACGCGAAGGGCCGCGAAACCAAAGGGCAGTTGACCGCCGCCGACGAGGGCGCAGCGCGGCGCGCGCTGACCGATCGGCAGTTGCACGTCGTTGCGCTCGTGCCCGGCAAGGCGGCGTCACCGGGACTGGTGGCGAATTGGCGGCGCGGAAAAGCAATGTCGGCCAAGCAGCTCGCGCTGTTCACTCGCCAGCTCGCGACGCTGAGCGAGGTTGCTCCGCTCGAAGAATCGCTGCGAACGCTCGGCCGCCAGTCGGAGGGCGAGGGCGCGCGGCGGATTATCGGCGCGGTGCATGCGGGCCTGGTCGAAGGCCGTCCGCTCGCCGATGCGATGGGCCGCGAGGCCAAAAGTTTTCCGCCGCTCTATCGGGCGATGGTGTCGGCGGGCGAGCAAACCGGCGCGCTGGCACCAATATTGGCGCGGCTGGCGCAGCTGCTCGAACGGCAGGCCGAGGTCCGCGGCAAGCTGATCGCCGCACTCGCTTATCCCGTGGTGCTGGCGATCGTTGCCATTGGCGTTGTCGCTGCGCTGATGATCTTCGTCGTCCCGCGCGTGGTTGAACAGTTTGACGATACGGGCGCGCCATTGCCCCCTTTGACCAATGCGGTGATTGGCCTGTCGGAATTTCTGGCGGGCTGGTGGTGGGCGTTGCTGCTGGTCATCGCGGGTCTGGTTGCCGTGGCCGGACAGTTGCTGCGCAATCCCGATATCCGCCGCCGTTTCGACGCGCGGTTGCTGCGCTTGCCGCTGCTCGGTCGGCTGCTGCGCGATCTCAATGCCGCGCGCTTCGCCCGCACATTGGCGACGATGGTGGGCAGCCGCCTGCCGCTGGTCGAAGGTCTGCGCCTGACCGTGCCGACGGTACGCAACCAGGCGCTGGCCAGCGCGACCGCGACGCTCGTGGAGCAGGTCCGTGCGGGGGGCAGCCTGTCGGCGGGCCTGCGCGATGCCGGAGTCTTTCCGCCGCTGCTCGTCTATATGACCGCGAGCGGCGAGAGCGCCGGTCGGCTGGAGGTGATGCTTGAACGCGCCGCCGATTATCTTGAGCGCGAATTTGATCGTTTCACAGCCGCGTCAATGGCATTACTGGAACCGGTCATCATTGTCATAATGGGGTCATGCGTTGCGCTCATCATCTTGGCAATCCTGCTTCCCATCCTGCAATTGCAATCATTGACGGGTTTATAGTTTTCGATGACGCTTTTCCGGCTTATGCTGCGCCTCATGACCGACATGTCGCGCCCCCGACCCCCGCATCGCAAGCAAAGTGAGCAGGGGTTTACCCTCACCGAACTGATGGTGGTGATTTTCATCATCGGCCTGCTCGCCACCGTGGTGCTGATCAATGTGCTGCCCAGCCAGGACCGCTCGATGGTGACCAAGGCCGAGGCTGATATCGCCACGCTCGAACAGGCGCTTGAACTCTACCGGCTCGACAATCTGGCCTATCCGGGGACCAGCGACGGGCTGAATGCCCTGATTTCCGCCCCGGCGAGCATCGCCGATCCGTCACGCTATCGCCGCGGCGGCTATATCAAACGCCTGCCCGAAGACCCCTGGGGGCGCCCCTATCAATATCAGGCACCGGCGCCCGGTGGCGCGCCATTCGATGTCTGGTCGCTGGGCGCCGATGGCGCGCCCGGCGGGACCGAGGAAAATGCGGATATCCGCTCCAGCGCGCCCTAGACCGTGATGACGCTAGATTGGTCCGCCGTGATTGCTGCTGGAGGCTTCTCGGCGAGGAAGGATGCGCTGGGCGGACCGGTGGTCCGTCCAAGCAGCCTGACGATGACCGAGGGACCTCCAGCAGCAACCCCGAAGGGGCGGGCCCCTTTTGGCCGATCACTTCGTCGCTCGTCAGTCACAATGCTTCGGCATGGCTCCCTCCTCGCTTCTCGTGCTCGGCCAAAATCGGCTCCGTCACGGCGGGCCAATCTAGCGTCATCACGGTCTTGCGCGCGGCCATCGGGCTTTACCCTCGTCGAATTGATGGTGGTGCTGGCGGTGCTGGCACTCACCGCGACGGTCGTCATCCTGACCATTCCGGGCAGCAATGCGCGGGTGACCGAAGAGGCCGACCGGCTGGCGGTGCGCATCGCTGCCTTGCGCGATTTGGCGATTGTCGAGGGGCGGCCGATGGCGCTGGTGATCAGCCCGTCGGGCTATGCCTTTGAACGGCGCGAAGCGTCGGGCTGGGCCGACCTGCCCGGGCGCGGATTTGGCCGCCACGATTGGCCGCGCGGCGTGGGCCTGACCGAATCGGCGGGTGATGGGCCAATGCGCATTGCGTTCGACCCGGTCGGGCTGACCAGCGCGCGTCGCGAGCTTGTCATTAGTGACGGTGATGTCACCGCGCGGCTCAGTGTGAGCACGACTGGCGAGGTGGTGCGCGGTGAATGAGCGCGGCTTTACCCTGCTTGAGATGCTCGTCGCGCTGGCGGTGATCAGCGTCGCGGCGCTGACGCTGGTCAGGCTCGATGCCTTTGCGGTGCGCAGCTCAGCCGACCTTGATGCGCGCACGCTGGCGCAGGTGGTCGCGCAGAATGAGGCGGTGGCACTGTGGACTGACCCTGCGCCGCCGACCATCGGCAATAGCGTTACGGCGGCTGAAAATGGTGGGCGGCGCTTTCGTGTGGTACGCCGTGTGGCGCGCACCGCGGACGCCAATCTGCTGCGCATTGACCTGATTGTCCGCGCCGAGCCGGGGCCGGGACAGGCGGCGCTGACCATCATCCGGCCCGCGCGATGAAGGGGTGCCCGCCTGCGGAGCGCGGTTTCACGCTGGTCGAAATGCTTGTCGCGCTCAGCATTTTTGCGGTGATCGCCAGCATCGGCGTCGGCCTGCTGCGCGCGTCGGTCGACACACAGGGTGCGGTGCAGGACCGGCTCGGCGCGATGGGTGCGGTCAACCGCTTGCGGTCGGTAATGGCCAATGATCTGGCGCAAGCGACGCTGCGCCCCGCGCGCGGACCCGATGGCAGCAGTTTGCCAGCGTTTCAGGGCGACGGGCAGGGCTTTGCCTTTGTCCATCGCGGGCGATCGACGGTCGATGCCGGGGGCGTGCCCGCAGTGCAGCGCGTTGAATATCGGCTGACCGAAGGCGAATGGCGGCGCGCTGGCGCGGTGCGTACCGACGGCGTCGCGCTGGCCGAGGGCGACGCCCTGGCGCGCGATGTTACCAATGTGACGCTGCGTTACCGCGATGCGCGCGGGGCGTGGCAGCCGAGCTGGTCGTCGGCGCCGGAGCAACGCTTGCCCACGGCGGTCGAATTGTCGCTGACGCGGGGCAGCCGTGCGCCGCTGGTACTGCGGTTTCAGACCGGGCCGGTGTTACTGCCAGCGCCGCCACCGGGAGCCCAGCCATGACGCCGGTTTCCGAACGCGGCGCCGCACTGCTCAGCGTGTTGTTGCTTGTCGCGGTGATGGCGGTGATTGCCGCGACCGCGCTCGACCGGCTGACACTGGCGACGCGGCTGGCAAGCGCGGCGGCGTCGGGCGACCAGGCGCGCGCCTTTGCCTATGCCGGCGAGGCGCTGGTGCTGCGCCGGGCGGACGACATTGCGCAGAGCCGCGACAATGGCTGGCTGGTGCGCGACTATCCGCTGCCGCTGCCGGGGGGGCAGGCGACGGGACGATTGTCGGATGCGACCAACTGTTTCAACCTGAATGCACTGGTCGCGGCAGCGGGGCCGGGGCGCTTCACCCAGCGACCGCTGGCGGTCGAGCAATTTGCCGACCTTGCCCGGCTAGCGGGGATTAACGAGGGCGAAGCCGCCGCCATCGCCGCTGCCACCGCCGACTGGATCGACAGCGACGCCATCGAGGCACCGCTGGGCGCAGAGGATGAGGTCTATCGCAGCCTGACGCCTGCTTATCTGCCCGCCAACACGCTGATGGCCGATGTCAGCGAGCTAAAAGCGGTGCACGGGGTAACTGCGGCGCATTATGCGCGGCTGCGGCCCTTGATTTGCGTGCTGCCGGTGACCGATCCGGTGCAGATCAACGTCAACACGCTGCGCCCGACCGAGGCGGTGCTGGTGGCGGCATTATGGGCCGATTCGCTGTCGCTGGGGCAGGTGCGTTCGGTGCTGGCCGCGCGCCCGCGTGGCGGCTATGGCAGCGCGACGCGATTCTGGCAGGCTGCCCCGTTGCAGGGGCTGACGCCGCCGCAGGATGTCGCCGAGCAAATCGTGGTGTCGCCGCGCTGGATCGTGCTGACCAGCCGGGTTGTGATGGGGGATAGTGAGTTGGACGTGCGCAGCCTGATCGATGTGCGCCGCGACCGCCCCAATGCCGTGCCGCAAATTGTCGCGCGCCAATTTGGTTTGACCGACTGAGATGACGGCGGTGCTGGTCCTGATGCTGCCCGAGCGCGGCGGCGATGATGCCGGGGCTATCCGGCACTGGTGGCGGGTCGCTGATGGCGGCGTGACCGACAGCGGCAGCGAGGGCGGCTGGACCCATTTTCTGGATGACGCGCCCGGCATTATCGCGCTGGCTCCCGCTGGCGACGCGCCGGTCAGTTGGATCAGCCTGCCGGGGCTGGCCCCGTTGCAGGCGGCTGCGGCTGCGCGATTGCAAATGGCCGAAGCGGCGCTGGGCGATGCAGCGGACCAACATGTCGCGGCGGGCCTGCCTGATAGCGGCGGGCAAGTTCCGGCATCGGCGGTAGCGCGCAGCACGATGGATATGTGGTTGGCGCAGCTGGCGCTGGCCGGTGCGTCGCCGCGGGTGCTGGTCCCCGTTGCCGCGCTGGTGCCGCAACCGGATGATGGTCGCGCCATCCGTGCAATGATAGGCAATAGCGCCTTGCTGCGCACCGCATCGCTGTGTGCCGAAGCCGATCCGGTGGTCGATGCACTGCGGCTGGGCGACTTGGCGGGAGCGGACGCCGACGACGGTGCCGTCGCCGGGTGGCTGGCGGCCCTCGCCGAGCATGTACCGCTCGACCTGCTCAGCGGCGACTATGCGCCGCGTCGCCCGAGCGCGCTGTCGGGCGACATGCGCCGCTGGCTGGTGCGGCTGACGGCGGCGCTGGCCGTGCTGACACTTGCGGTGCCGCTGGTGCAGGCGTGGCAACTCGCACGCGGGACGAGCGCGGCTGATGCGCGCAGCATTGCGGCGGCGGCAGCGGTCGGGGCCAAAGGCGACGATGCTGCGGCCGCCGAGGCCGCGCTTGACCAATTGCTTGCTGCGCGCGGCGGCGGGCCGCTTGCGCTGTCAGCACCGCTCGGCGGGCTGTACCAGAGCCTGAAGGATCATCCGGCGGTCGCGGTGCGGTCGCTGAGCCATGCCAGCAACGGCACGCTGTCGGTGACGCTCGCCTCGCCGCGCATCGAGGATGTCAATGAGGTGCTGAAGGCACTGCAAGCGCGTGGCTATACGATCACGGCGCAGGCCATGCAGGGCGGCGACGGGATGCAGATGGGCAGCGTGACGATAAGGGCCGTGCCATGATGGCGTCGTTGACTCGGTGGTGGCAGCCGCTGTCTGGCCGTGAAAAGCGGCTGGTGGGGATCGCGGGCGTGCTGGCGGCGGCGGTACTGCTGTGGCTGATCGTGCGGCCACTGGTTGGCTATTTGGGCGGCCTGGGCGAAGAGCATCGCATGGCCGTCGAGCGCGCCGCGCGGGTCGAGGCCAAGGCGGCATTGCTCAAATCGGGTACAGCGCCCGTAGCGACGGCGGTAGCGGGCTCGCTCGACCAATGGCTGGTGCAAAGCGCGGGCGACACCGGCCTGACGCTTGACCGCAACGAGGCGCGCGGTGAGGCGGCGGCGACCATCGCCATCGCCTCGGCGCGCGCGCCGGCGCTGATGGGCTGGCTGGCGTCGCTCGAGGCGCAGGGGCTGGTGCTTGACCGCGTCGCCATTACGCCTGGAACCGACGGGTCGGTGGGCGTCACCGCAGAGGTGCGGCGGCCATGACGCGGCGGCGGATCTGGATCGCGGCAGCATTGCTGGCATTGGTGCTGGTCATCGCGACGCTGCCGATGCGGCTGGCGCTTGGCATGGCGGGCGCCGCCGATGCCGGGCTCAGCGCGCGCGCGGTGACAGGCAGCATCTGGTCGGGACAATTGGTCGATGCGCGCTGGCGCGGCGCGCGGTTGGGCACGCTGGGCGCGGGTCTTGCCCCGCTGGCGCTGCTCGGCGGCGAGGCGCGGTTGAACATCGCGCGCGACGACCTTTTGCTCGGCAAGCTGGGCGGCGCGCTGATCCTCAATGGCGCGCGCGGGGTGGCCCAACTCAATGGCACGGTGTCGCTGGGGGCCAGCCTCGCCGGGGTTCCGCTCGATGCCATCCGGTTGGAAGGCGTCAGCGCGCGCTTTGACGATAGTGGTCGCTGCGCAGCGGCGGCGGGCCGCGTGCAGCTGCGCGTCGCGCTGCCCGGACTTGATCTGGCCAACGGTCTGTCGGGGCCGCTTGCCTGCCGGGACGGGCGCGCCGAGGCGGTGCTCGCGAGCCAGTCGGGGATGGAGCGGCTGACGCTCGCGGTCGATGGCGCCGGGCGTTATCGCGCGCGGCTGGCGGTGCGCAGCAACGGCGACGCGGCGGTCGCGGGGCTGCTGCGCGCGGCGGGTTTTCTGCCGGCGGGCGAGGAACTGGTGCTGCTTCACGAAGGGCGGCTGTGACCAGCCAATTGTTGCTGGTGGTGGAACCGTCAGGTCCGTCGGGTCTCGATCTTCTGCCGCCGGTTGCCGGAGCCGGACTGGCCGCGCTGCTTGGCCTGATTGCGGGCAGTTTCGTTGCCACTCTGGTGCTGCGCTGGGGCGCTGGGCAGAGCATTTTTGGCCGCTCTCGCTGCGACGGTTGCGGACGGACGCTGGGGCTGGTCGATTTGATCCCGCTCGTCGGTTGGCTGGTGCGGCGCGGGCTGTGCCAGACGTGCGGCACACAAATCGATCGCTTGCATCTGCAGGTTGAACTGGCCGCAGCGGTCATCGGCGCGCTGGCGCTGGCATGGATGCCGGGTTACGCGGGTTGGTCGCTGGCGCTGTTTGGGTGGATGCTGTTGCCATTGGCGCTGCTTGATGCCCGCTATTTCTGGCTGCCCAACAGGCTGGTGGCGGCGTTGGCCTTAGGAGGCTTGCTGGCAGCGGAGCCGATGCTCGGAACTGAACCGATCAGCAGGTTGATTGGCGCGGCAGTCGGCGGACTGACGCTGTTGCTGCTTGCCGAGGCCTTCAAGCGGCTGCGCGGGCGCGACGGGATGGGTGGGGGTGATCCCAAGCTCGCCGCTGCTATCGGTTGTTGGCTCGGCTGGATGCCGCTACCGGTCATGTTTCTGCTCGCCAGCGGCGGCGGCATTGTGTGGGCATTGGCCCAAAAAAAGGATGTGCCGATCACCGACCGGCACATCCCCTTTGGTGCATTCATGGCGGCGGCGGCGTGGCTCGCTGTGCCGGTTTGGAAGCTCTTCATGCCCTCCTAAACCGTTCGCCTCGAGCGAAGTCGAGAGGCCCCGCAGCACAGCGCCATGCCGATGGGTGTCTCGACTTCGCTCGACACGAACGGACGAGAAAAGTTACTGGATGACAATGCTAACCGCGCGGCGGTTGCGGGCCCAGCTTTCCTCGTTCGATCCGACCGCATCGGGGCGTTCCTTGCCATAGCTGATCGTGTCGATGCGCGCCGGGTCGATGCCGAGCGAGGCGAGATAATTTTTGGCGGCATTGGCGCGGCGTTCGCCGAGCGCGAGGTTATAGTCGCGCGTGCCGCGTTCGTCGGCATGGCCTTCGACCAGAACGCGCACGGCGGGATAGCGCTGCAGCCACGTCGCCTGACTGCGCAGCGTCGCCTGATCATCGGCATCGACGTTGAACTGATCATAGTCAAAGAAGATGCGGTCGGCGCTGATGTTGGCGATGAAATCCTGCTGTGATCCGGGGACGATGCCGGGAGCAGCGCCGGTGCTGGTGTCGCCGACAGCGCTGCTGCCATCGGGAGCCGGGGGCAATTCGGCAGGCGGCTTTTTGGCGCAGGCGCCGAGCGCGAGCGCAGCGACACTGAGGGTGAGGAGGGCAGTGCGGCGAAGCGTCATGGTGTTTCTCCTGATTGGCGCTTGTCGGGGAATGTCGGCGCTGCAATTAACCCATGTTGAACCCGGTAAATCAACCCGCTTTCGCCCCGTCCGTTCCTGAAGACGGTATAAAAGCGGGGTGGATTGAGGCGATGGTCCTGCCAAAAACCAAAAGTGCTCCGGCGCAGGCCGGAGCTTTGGCGAAACGTACCGCTTTTGCCTTCCAAAGCTCCGGCCTGCGCCGGAGCACAGTGCTGTTTGCTTCAAAATATGTCACGGTAAGACCGGCCCCCAGGCGGGGTCAGAACCATCAGCCGGGGTTTGCAGGCGGCGCAGGTTCACACCGGTCAAATCCACTTGCCAGATCGACGATTTGCCGTCGCGCCCCGGCGAAGTGCGGAAAAATTGCAGCACGCGGCCGTTGGGCGACCAGGTCGGCGCTTCATCCTGCCAATCGTTGGTCAGCAGCCGTTCGCCGCTGCCCGCCGGGGTCATCACACCGACGCGAAATTCGCCGCCGCCGATCTTGGTAAAGGCAATGAGGTCGCCGCGCGGCGACCATTCGGGGGTGGCATAGCGCCCGCCGCCAAAGCTGATGCGGCGCTGGCCCGACCCGTCGGCGTTCATGACATAGATTTGCTGGCTGCCCGAGCGGTCGCTTTCGAATATGATCTTGCTGCCGTCAGGCGAGAAACTGCCGCCGACATCGATGCCCGGCGTGGTGGTCAGCCGCACCGGCGTGCCGCCTGCCGCAGGCACTTTGAAGATGTCGGTGTTGCCGCCGGTCGCCATTGAGAAAAGGATGGTCCGGCCATCGGGCGACCAGCGCGGGGCAAAGGTGGCGTTGGTCGATTCATGCACCAGCCGC
The DNA here is from genome assembly GCA_013911715.1 of Sphingopyxis sp. Taxonomy (GTDB): domain Bacteria; phylum Pseudomonadota; class Alphaproteobacteria; order Sphingomonadales; family Sphingomonadaceae; genus Sphingopyxis. Next base: position 17,808 of record JACEST010000022.1, read on the forward strand.
TGGCTGCCCGCCGCGACATCATAAACGAACACGCGGACGCGGTTGTTCAGATAGGAAACATAGACGATCTGTTTGTAATCGGGCGAGAAACGCGGAGAAATGGCGAGCGCCTGCCCCGAGGTGATGAAGCGGTGGTTGCCGCCGTCTGAATCCATGATCGCCAGCTGTTTGATGCGGTTATTCTTGGGCCCGCGCTCGGCGATGTACGCGATACGGCTGTCAAAGAAGGGCGCTTCGCCCGACAGGCGCGAATAAATGGCATCGGCGCATTTGTGCGCGGCGCGGCGCCAGTCGCCGGGCTGGATAACGAAACCCTGCCGCACCAGCTCGGTCTTGAGCGCGACGTCATAAAGGTAACAGCCGACGGTCAGGCTGCCATCGTTATTGGCGCGGACAAAACCGTGCACCAGATTTTCGGCGTCGCGCGCGGCCCAGCCGTCGAATTGCGGCGCGGTGACTTCGCCCATGCTGATCGTGCGCAGCCCCGACGGGCCGATGGGCGCGTAAAGCCCGCTGCGCTCAAGGTTCGCGCTGATGACGC
>JACEST010000023.1 GCA_013911715.1 Sphingopyxis sp.
GCATATTGTCGAGCCCGCGCCAGCGCTGGTAGCGCGCGAGCAACGCGGCGTCGCCCAAATCGAGCCCCAGCCGCGCGCCCGCCACCAGCACCTCGGTCAACGCGGCGACATCGCGCAGGCCAAGGTTGAGGCCCTGCCCCGCGATCGGATGAATGCCATGTGCGGCATCGCCGACCAGCACCAGCCGGTCGGCCACGAGCGCAGCGGTGCGGTGAAAGCCCAGCGGCCACGACTGGCGCGGCGCGATCAATTCGACCGCGCCCAGCACGCCGCCCATGCATTTTTCCAGCTCGGCGGTGAAACCTCGTGTCCCCAGCTTCATCAATCCCGGGCCGCGCGCTTCGCCGACGCTCCACACGAACGCCGAGCGGTGGCGGCCATCGGCGAGGTCATTCAGCGGCAGGATGGCGAAGGGGCCTTCGCTGTAAAAAATCTCATAGGCAATATTATTGTGCGGCTTTTGGTGCGCGAATGCGCCGATCAGCGCGTGGTGGTGGTACGACCATTGCGCAATCGTAAAGCCCGCCGCGTCGCGGCTGGGTGAACGGCGGCCCTCGCACACCGCGAGCAGCGGCGCGGTAATGACCGTACCGTCGGCCATCGTCAGCTTCGCCCCATGCGGGCCGCGCTCCTGCGTCACCACCTTGGCCGGGGCGATCAGGCGGATCAGCGGCGATGCCGTCACGGCTTCGGCGAGCGCCAGCCGCAGCTCGCGATTCTCGACCATATGGCCCAGCGCGCCATCATCGTCATTCGGCACAAAATCGAGTTCGCCGGGGCGCAGCGCGTCGCTGACCCAGATTTGCCGGATCGGGCAGGCGAGCGGGGCGAGCCGCTGCGTCAGCCCCAGCACCTCAAACATCCGCCAGCTCGCGCTGGCAATGGCGGTGGCGCGGCCGTCGAAATCGGGCGCGATGCTGGCAATGGGATCAGCGGGATCGACGATGCTGCTGCTCAGCCCATGGCGCGCGAGCGCAATTGCCAGCGTCTGACCGATCAGGCCGCCGCCCGAGATGATGACGTCGCTGGAATGGGTTTCGGCCATGGTTTTTCCACTACTCCGCCCAGGCAAAGCGCGCAATGCCGCGCGGGTTGCTTGACGGCGAGTCCACGCGCCGTGCATAGCGTAAGTGCGCGCCATTAACCCTCGCAGCGCGCCAGGATTGAAGACTATATGGCAAGCCAGCGGGCCGGGATGACACGCGTCGATTGGCGGACCACGTTCCGCCAGAGCATCGCGCGCATCAGCTGGCTCGCGGGCGCGGTGCTGATGTTTGCCTTTGCGCTGTTTCTGCTGCTCGCGCTTCTCACCTATGACGCCAATGACGATGCCATCCACACCGCTGCGGCTGCAGCGAGCGGCAACTGGATGGGGCGCGCAGGGGCGATGGCCGCCGATGCGCTGCTGTTCGTCGGCGGCATCGGCAGCCTGCTGTTCGTCCCGCTGACCGCCATGTTCGCGGCGCGGATGTGGCGCGGTGAGGCGCAGCCGCGCTGGAAACGGCAGTTGGTGATGGCGCTGGGCGGGGTGCTGCTGGTCGGGCTAGGTGCCGAACTGTGGGCGCCGGCCAGCAATAGCGCACTGCCCGCCGGTTGGGGCGGCATCGTTGCGCTGCTGGCCGGGCGCGAAGCCGCGCCGCTGTTCGATCTGGTCGCCGCGCCATGGGCGGCGCTGCTGCGCGTTGCGGTGATTATATTGCTCGGCGCGCTTGGCCTGTGGCTGGCATGGCGCGCGCTGGGGTTGCCCAAGGCTTGGGCCAGCAGCTGGTCGCGCGCACCTGGCAACCGCCCGCTGGTTGCCGAGGCCGCCCTGGCGCTGGCCGCTGACAAGCCCGCGTCGCTGGTCGCCAAAGTCATCCGGCCGCGCCCGCGCGCCGCCACCGAACCGCGCATGCCGGTTGAAATCAGCGACCCGGTGCCGCGCAGCGCGCCCGCACCGCGCGCCAGGCCTGCACGCCAAAGCGAGCTGTTCACCCAATATCAGCTGCCCGCGCTCGACCTGCTCAGCCCGCCGCCGCCGCGCCAAGCGGGCACCATCGACAAGGCGGCTCTGGAACGCAACGCGCGCCTGCTCGAATCGGTGCTCGAGGATTTTCAGGTCAAGGGCGTGGTCACCGCGGTCCGCCCCGGCCCGGTGGTCACCATGTATGAGCTGGAGCCCGCGCCGGGCACCAAGGCGAGCCGGGTGTCGAACCTCGCCGACGACATTGCGCGCAACATGTCGGCGCTGTCGGCGCGCATCGCCCCCATTCCGGGGCGCACCGTCATCGGCATCGAGCTGCCCAACGCCAAACGCGAAGCGGTGGTGCTGCACGAAATGATCGGCAGCACCTTGTTCCAGGAACAGACCGGCCAGCTTCCCATCATATTGGGCAAGAATATCAGCGGCGATCCGGTCATCGCCGATCTTGCCCCCATGCCGCACCTGCTGATCGCCGGGACGACGGGGTCGGGCAAATCGGTCGGGCTCAATACAATGATATTGTCGCTGCTCTACCGGCTCGGCCCCGATCATTGCCGAATGATCCTGATCGACCCCAAGATGCTCGAGCTCAGCGTCTATGATGGCATTCCGCATTTGCTGTCGCCCGTGGTCACCGAGCCCAAAAAGGCCATCCGCGCATTGAAATGGGCGGTCGAGCAGATGGAAGACCGCTACCGCATGATGTCGTCGCTGTCGGTGCGTAACCTTGCCAGCTATAACGAGAAAGTGCGCGGCGCGCTCGCCAAGGGCAAGTCGTTGGGGCGGCGCGTCCAGACCGGCTATGACCCCGAAACGGGCCAGCCCGTATATGAGGAAGAGGCGCTCGATTATCAGCCGCTGCCACAGATTGTTGTGGTGGTCGATGAGCTCGCTGACCTGATGATGACCGCGGGCAAAGAGGTTGAGTTCCTGATCCAGCGGCTCGCGCAAAAGGCGCGCGCGGCGGGCATCCACCTGATCCTTGCGACGCAGCGGCCCTCGGTCGATGTCATCACCGGCGTTATCAAGGCAAACCTGCCGACGCGCATTTCGTTCAACGTCACCTCGAAAATCGACAGCCGCACGATTTTGGGCGAGGCGGGGGCCGAACAATTGCTGGGTAAGGGCGACATGCTCTATGTCCCCGGCGGCAAACAGATTACGCGCATCCACGGGCCGTTCGTGTCGGACGACGAAGTGCGCGCCGTCGCCGACCATTGGCGCACCCAGGGTCAGCCCGATTATATCGAATCGGTCACCGAAGAGCCCGAGGATGGCGGTTTCGCGCTCGACGGTGCGCCGATGGGCGAGGATAACGCCGAGGACCGCGTCTATGCCAAGGCCAAGCAGATCGTCATCGAAAGCCAGAAGGCATCGACCAGCTGGCTGCAACGCCAGCTGCGCATCGGTTATAACAGCGCGGCAAGGCTGATCGACCGGCTCGAGGAGGACGGCATCATCGGCCCCCCTAACCATGTCGGCCGGCGCGACGTGCTGGTCGACCGCAATGGATTTCCGCGATGATGTTGCGACTGCGATCCCAATTCACCCAATGTTCAACGCCGTCCACGCAAAGCCGAATGATGAAATCGATCCTTGCCGCCCTGTCACTCACCGTTTTCGGCGTGACCAGCACCGCCACCATCCCTGCGCTGGTCGCCCAAACCACCCCCGCGCCTGCGCTGTCCTCGGTGCAGGCGCATCTGCGCGGCACCAGTTCGATGATCGCCGATTTCGTCCAGACTGACCGCAACGGCCAGCGCCTGTCTGGCCAGGTGACGCTGAAGCGTCCGGGCAAGATCCGTTTTCAATATCAAAAGGGCGTGCCGCTGCTGATCGTCGGCGACGGCAATTCGCTGACGCTGATCGACTATGAAGTGCGCCAGGTCCAGCGCTGGCCAGTCAAAAATTCACCGCTGACCGTGCTGCTCGATCCCACGCGCGATCTCGCTGCCTTTGCCCGGCTGATCCCGACCGGCGACCCCGACGTCACCAGCGTCGAGGTGCGCGATCCCAAACGCCCCGAATTCGGTACGATCACCATGGTCTTTATCAATGACGCCGCCGCGCCCGCAGGCTTGCGGCTGCGCGGCTGGGTCGCGCTCGATGCCAAGAACAACCGCACCCGCATCGATCTGGCCAATCAGCGATTCAACGTTGCGGTGGCCGATTCGGCGTTCAAATGGACCGACCCGCGCCCGCGCCGCCGGCCAAAGTAACGTCTCGTCGCCAACTGCGGCCATTTGCCCGCAAATGGCCGCATTCTGTTCAGCTAGGCGACAGGCAAGCGGGGTTAATCCGGTTTTCGAAGAGCGCATCGATGGTGCGGCAGCTTGCTGGGTTTCCCCCCTGTTGCCCCAGCAGCCACACCAGCACTCTTCTTTCAAGAGCGTGACGAACGCTAGCCTTGAACCCCCGTTCCACCGCCCCTGGAACGGGGGTTTAATGTTTGTCGGGCACCGGTTGCGCGCGCAGCAGCGCGCCGATATGGCGGTTTGCTATGGCCATCAGCATTGCATCCTGGAACATCAACAGCGTCCGCGCACGCATCGGCATCGTCGAGCGTTTCCTGCGCGAAGCTGCGCCCGACATTCTCTGCCTGCAGGAGATTAAGGTCGAATGCGGACTGTTCCCGCACGCCGCTTTTCGCGCGCTCGGCTATGACCATATCATCACCCATGGCCAGCGCATGCACCACGGCGTCGCGATCATCAGCCGCATTCCGCTGACCGACATCAGCAAGCACGACTGGCAAGCGAACGGCGAGGCGCGCCACATCGGCGCGCTGCTGCCCGGCGGCGTCCGGCTCGACAATGTCTATATTCCGGCGGGCGGCGATGTTGCCGATCGCGACATCAACCCGAAATTTGGCCAGAAGCTGGACTTTCTGGAGCGCATGATCGGCTGGTCAGGGTCGCTCGCAACGCCAACAATCCTGGTTGGCGATTTCAACATCGCGCCGCTCGAAGCCGATGTTTGGAATCACAAGGCGCTGCTCGACGTCGTCAGCCACACGCCGGTTGAGGTTGCAACACTGGCGCGTTTGCAGGCGGCGGCGGACTGGGTTGACCTTGGCCGCCATTTCACCCCTGCGCCAGAGCGGCTCTATACCTGGTGGAGCTACCGCGCCAAGGATTGGGCGGAAAGTGACCGCGGGCGGCGGCTCGACCATATGTGGGCGACCCCCGATGTTGCGCCCAAAGCGGTGGCGCACCGCATCCACGAACCCTGCCGCAGCTGGGACAAGCCGTCGGACCATATCCCGCTGGTGACGGAGTTTGCGCTGTGAACAACGCGCCCGCGCGCCGCGCCGCGCGCGGGGCCGACGCGCTGCGACGCGGCTGGCCGGTGCGGATCGGCGGGCTGGATTTGCTCGCGGTTGAAAGCGCTGACGGTGCGGCGTTCGCCGATTTTGGCAGTCACGACCTCCTTATTTCGGGCGAGCGCGCGGCGACGCTCAAACTGACCAACCAGCGCGCCGCTGCCGCACCGGGGCCGGTGCTGGTAGCCGGGGCCGGGATGAGCATCACGGCTGCTCTCGCCATCGCCGACCCGGCGCTCGATCTGGCTTACCCGTTCAAAGGACCCTTCATATCGGCGGCGCTGGGCGATGAAGCCGCGGCGCGCGCCGCGATCACGCTGGCGCGCCATGTCGGCATTTTGCCTGCCGCCTTTGTCCGCGCCGTCGGCGGCGCCGTCGAGGCCGAAATGGCGGCGGGTGATGTCGCCGCGCTGCTCGACCCCGCCCGGCTGGCAATTGCAACCCGCGCGCGCCTGCCCGTTGCCGCCGCCGAGGCGGCCGAAATCGTCGCCTTTCGTTCGCCCGAAGAAGCATCGGATCATGTTGCGCTGATTATCGGTCGGCCCAATGACCAGCCGCCGGTCGTCAGGCTGCACAGCGAATGCCTGACCGGCGATGTGCTGGGCAGCCTCAAATGCGATTGCGGGCCGCAGCTCCACGCCGCGCTGGCCGCGATGGCCGCCAATGACTGGGGTATCTTGCTTTATTTGCGCCAGGAGGGGCGCGGGATCGGCCTCGTCAACAAGCTGCGCGCCTACGCGCTGCAGGATCAGGGGTTTGACACCGTCGATGCCAATATCCGGCTGGGCTTTCCGGTCGAGGCGCGCGATTTTGCGATTGCGGCGCGGATGCTCGCCTTGCTCGGCCGCACGCGCATCCGGCTGATGACCAACAATCCGGAGAAAGTGGCGCGGCTGACCGGCGAAGGGATTGAGGTGGTTGAACGGTTGCCACTGGCCTTGCCGGCCAACCCGCATAACGAACATTATCTGGCGACGAAACGCGACCGGACTGGGCATCAGCTCTGATATTCAGCGGCGCGTTTTTTGGTTCGCACGAAGACACAAAGGCACGAAGAGCTAGCGACTGCCGCGAAGCGGCCTGCTGCCTTCTGACATTACGGGTTGACGCGCAAAGAGATTGCAAAAGGGCCTACCGGCCTAGAGCCGAACCCTTTGTGCCTTCGTGTCTTCGTGCGAACCGATCAATGCACGAACCGCGCCACCACGTCGCGGTAACTGCGTGATACCTTCACCTGCGCGCCGGATCCCAGCACCAGGAAGCATTCGCCGTTGGTATGCGGCTTGACCTGTTTGACCTGCCCCAGATTGACGATGGTCGAGCGGTGGACGCGCTGGAAATTGCGCGGGTCGAGCCGTTTTTCCAGATCCTTCATCGTTTCGCGCAGGATCAGGCTGTTGTCGGCGGTATAGATGCACATATAATCGCCCGCCGCGTCGATCCGTTCGATGCTGTCGACATCGACGCGGAAAATCTGGCCGCGATCCTTGATATTGATCAACTTTTCATAGCGGTCGGCCGACGGTGGTTCCGCAGCCGCTTCGCCAGCGATGTCGGTAAAATCGGGCGCAATCTCGGCGATCACCTCTTTCAGCCGCTCGGCTTCCGCCGCGCCGCGCTTTTCAATGAGGCGCTGGCGCACCCGGTCGAGCGCGTCGGCGAGCCGTTCGGGTTCGACCGGCTTAACCAGATAATCGACCGCCTGCGCCTCGAACGCGCGAATCGCATGTTCGCTATAGGCGGTGACGAACACGACCAGCGGTGGTTCGACGTCCATCAGCCCCTGCAGCACTGAAAAACCGTCAAACCCCGGCATCTGGATGTCGAGGAAAACCAGGTCGGGTTTGTGGGTTTTGATCTTGCGAATGGCCTCGCGCCCGTTCTGGGCGGTGTCGACGATTTCGATATCACCATGGGCCTCAAGACGCAGCTGCATCCCTTGCACCGCCAGCTTTTCATCGTCGACCAGGATGGTGCGTATGGTCATGCGTGTGTCAATCCGTTCTTTCCTGTCCCGCCACTTGCAAGGGAAATTCGATCACGACCAGAAAGCCGCCCTCGGGACCTGAACGCACATCGAACCGGCTGCGTTCCCCAAAGGCCTGAGCGAGCCGGTCACGAATATTGGCCAGCCCGACGCCGGTGGAATCTGTCGTCATTGGCAAGGTGAGGGCTGTTGGCACGACTGACAATCCCGGACCGTTGTCCGACACGGTAATCCGCACATTTTGACCGGCGAGTTGCGCCGCTACCGTAATATCGGCGCCATCCTCTTGCGGCGAGACCGCATATTTGATCGCATTTTCGATGAGTGGCTGGAGCAGCAGCGACGGCAACCGTGCCTGTTCGACCCCCGGATCGATGCTGAAATGCGGGCGGAGGCGGTCTTCGAAGCGCATCTTTTCAATGTCGAGGTAAAGTTTAAGCGTCTCGATCTCTTGCGCCAGCGTGACCTGTGCCGTGGGTTCATTGGCCAGTGTATAGCGCAGGAACGACGACAGCCGCGACAGCATCGCGTTGGCGGGGCCGGTCTGTTTGAGCAGCACCAAGGTCGAAATGCTGTTGAGCGTGTTGAACAGGAAATGGGGATTGAGCTGGTAGCGTAGCATCGCCAGCTGCGCCGAGGCCGCCTGCGCTTCGAGCCGCAGCATGCGGTCCTGCTGCTCTTCCAGCTTCAGAAAATAGTTGATCGCATAATAAAGCGCCGACCACGCCCCGATCGACGTCGCATCGATGTAAAAGGCGAACAGGAACAGACTGGTAAAGCCGACCTCGCTGTCAGGATTCTGGATTTGCGCGATCCACGCATCGATGAAGGCCCAGGTTCCGGTGGCGAGCCCGGCGAGGACGAACGACAGGCTCCACATCCACAGCGGGCGGCTTTCGATCAGGCGACTATAAAAAACCGACAGGATCAGCGTCAGCGAAAAGCCGGTAATCGCCGAAATCGTCTGCGGGACCAGAAAGGAGATCGGCTGGCCATTGGCGATGCCCGACACCCCGCGCAGGCCGAGCCAGGCGAGCCAGCCAAGCGTCTGCAACCGCCAGAAGGCGCGCACCTTGTCGTCGAAAAACGGACCCGGATCGGACAGCGCCAGCAGCGACATGGGGGCGGGACGGTCGGCGATCAGCGGCGGCGCGGCGACGGCAGCATCATTCGGCCGCGGCCACAAGGGGCCGTGCGCTGCCAATCGGCTGCACCTCGGCGCGATGTTTCCAGCACAATTCCATATAGCCCAGCGCGCGGCCGTCATGCGCCTGAAGCACGACGGTGCGGATCGGCTGTTCGTCGCGCCTGTCGACCAGCACCGGCGTCGATGGCACGCCGCCGCCCCATTTTTCGCCCCATTGGCGCAGTGCAATCATCGCAGGCAGCAGGTCGGTGCCCTTTTCGGTCAGCGCATAATGCACCTTGCGCCGGTCGCACGTCATCACCTGGCGTTCGAGCACGCCATGTTCGGTCAGCCGCGCCAGCCGGTTCGACAAGATATTGCGCGCAATGCCCAGCACCTGCTGAAATTCCTCGAAATGATGGACGCCGTTGAAGGCCGCGCGCAGGATCATGAACGACCAGCGTTCGCCCATCGCCTCGAGCGCGACGGGAAGGGCGCAATTCAGACCTTCGGCCTCGCTCAGCGGCTCGCGTAATTTTCCCATCCCCGCACTTTACCGCAAAATCATGCGCTGTCACATAAAAGTCTGATGTCGCAGTACGCGCATCATGTGCCATGCCAGCGACGGCAACTGGCGCAGTGCCGTCAGCGGAGCCAGTCGCAGCGCCCGAAACAGCAGATCGGTACGAAGCCGGAAATGGTTGCGCCGGAACAGGCCAAGCAGTGCCGCGCCGCGTTTGGCCGGGGGCACATGCCCCGTCAGCCCCTCCAGCACCACATCGGTGGTCATCGCCTGGATTGCGGCGGCGCGCTGGTTGGTGAGACTGCGCGGGTGCTTGCGATACAGATAAAGATCCTCAGCGACATGGCAAAAGCGATAGTGCGCCGCCGCGCGCAGCCAAAAATCATAATCCTCGGCACCGAACAGTTCGGGGTCATAACCGCCCAATGCAAATTCCACCTCGCGCCGGTATAAAAAGCTGGCCCCGACATTGTTCCCGAGCAGCAGATCGGTGGCCGGTCCGGTGGTTATCCGCTCGATCGCGTCGCCCGCCGGGTCGATGACGGTGTAATCGCTGTGCGCGACAGCGCAGTCGGGATGTGCATCGAGCGCCGCGACGAGCCGTTCAAGCTGCTGCGGGCGCAGGATATTGTCGTCCGATGTCCAGCTGAAATAGCTGCCGCGCGCATGGGCAAAGCCGGTGTTGAGCGCTGCGGGCAATCCCACATTGGTGTCGAGGCGGATGATGCGAACCCGCGCATCGCCAGCCGCCGCCGCGGCCAGCAGTGCGGGCGAGGCGTCCGACGAGGCGTCATCGACGCAAATCAGCTCATAATCGGCCAAGCTTTGCGCCGCGATCGAGGCCAGCGCGTCGCCCAGATAGGCCGCGCCATTGTGCACCGGCAGCACCAGCGAGACGCGCGGAACAGGGGAAACGTCAGGGTTCACGCGCACCTCTTAGGGCCGAATGGCGCGATGCAGAACCGGATTAACCACAACCGACCCCGCAAGTTTCGCTTGCGTCGCCTGTGCATAGCAGGACAACTGCGCTTATGCTCAGGCAATATGAACTGGTGGAGCGCATCCGCGACTATGATCCTGACGCCGACGAGGCGCTGATCAACCGCGCCTATGTGTTCACCGTGCAGAAGCATGGCAGCCAGCTGCGCGCGTCGGGCGACCCCTATTTCAGCCACCCGGTCGAGGTCGCGGGCATATTGACCGAGCTTCGGCTCGACACCGAATCGATCATCACCGCGCTGCTCCACGACACGCTCGAAGACACGCTGACCACGCCGCAAGAGATTGAGCGATTGTTCGGCCCCAATGTTGCGCGGCTGGTCGACGGCGTGACCAAGTTGAGCAAGATTGAGGCGCAGACCGAAAATGAGCGCGCCGCCGAAAATCTGCGCAAATTCCTGCTCGCCATGTCGGACGATATCCGCGTGCTGCTCGTCAAGCTGGCTGACCGGCTGCACAATATGCGTACGTTGCACCATATCAAGGACCCGGCCAAGCGGCGGCGCATCGCCAAGGAAACAATGGATATTTATGCTCCGCTGGCCGAGCGGATCGGCATGTATGAATATATGCGCGAGATGCAGCTGCTCGCGTTTCGCGAGCTCGAGCCCGAGGCCAGCGAGACCATCACCGGGCGGCTGTCAAAGCTGTCGGCGGGCGGCAAGGATCAGGTCGCGCGCATCCAGCGCGATTTTACCGAATTGCTCAAAGCTTCGCTGATCGAGGCCGATGTGTCGGGGCGCGAAAAACATCCCTATTCGATCTGGCGCAAGATGCAGGAACGCCATGTCAGTTTCGAACAGGTCACCGACATCATCGCGTTCCGCATCATCACGCCGACCGACGATGATTGTTACAAGGCGCTGGGCCTGATTCACCGCAAATGGAAAATGGTGCCGGGGCGGTTCAAGGATTATATCTCGACCCCCAAGCGCAACGGTTACCGTTCGCTCCACACCACCATCATGCACCAATTGAACATGCGCATCGAGATTCAGATTCGCAGCAAGGGCATGCATCAGCAAAGCGAATTCGGCCTCGCCGCCCACTGGGCCTATAAGCAAAAGGGCGGCCCCGACGGTCAGGCCGGGTGGATTCGCGACCTGATCGAGATCCTCGAACAGACGCACGATGCCGACGAACTGCTCGAAAACACGCGCATCGCGATGTACCAGGACCGCATCTTTGCCTTCACCCCCAAGGGCGCACTGCACCAATTGCCCAAGGGCGCGACGCCGATCGATTTTGCCTATGCGGTCCACACCAAATTGGGCGACCGCACCGTCGGGGCAAAGATCAACGGGCGGCTGGTGCCGATGCGCACCCAATTGAACAATGGCGACACGGTCGAAATATTGGTGTCGGATAAACAGACGCCGCAGCCCGCCTGGCTGGGCTTTAGCGTGACCGCAAAGGCGCGCGCGGCGATTCGCCGCCATGGTCGCGGACAGGAGCGCGTCCAGCTGATCGCGCTTGGCCGCCAGCTTTATAATGAATTGGTCGCGCGGTTGCCGGGCAAAATCGGCGACAAGGCGCGCGGCGAAGCGCTCAAACGCCTGAAGCTAGAGGATGACAATGCGCTCTATGTCGCGATTGCCCGCCAACGGCTACGCGACAATGATGTGCTTGAGGCACTGGTGCCCGGCGTCACCAGCGACAAGAAGCTGAAACCCGGCCGGTTGCGGCAAGGTGCGGCGGTGTCGATTGCCGGGCTGACCCCCGGCGTTGCCTATAAGCTGGCCGAATGTTGCCATCCGGTGCCGGGCGACCGCATCATCGGCCTGGGCCGCGAGAATATCGGGATCGAGGTGCACACCATCGATTGCCCCGAACTGGCCAATGGCGTCGATGCCGACTGGATTGATCTGGCGTGGCAAGAGGACAGCGAGGGCGGCAGCGCGCGCCTGTCGGTCGTGGTGCCCAACGAACCCGGCACGCTGGCCGAAATGGCTAGCATATTGGCGGCGCACGACGCCAATATCATGAACCTGCGCATCAGCGCGCGTGAGGGCGATTTCCACACCTATGAGGTGATGGTCGAGGTGCAGGATGTCCACCACCTGATGCGCATCCTGTCCGCCTTGCGTGCGTCGGACACGGTGGTGCAGGCCGAGCGGGGGTAGGGCGGCGTGCCAAACATTTGAACCATCGTCATCCCGGACTTGATCCAGGACAACAAACGACAGAAGCGCGTTAGGCAATTAAGGGGACACGAGACTTAATTCAAAGCGCGATCAGGCGGCGCCTGCCGAGCCGCCCTGAATTAAGTCTCGTGTCCCCTTAATTACTACCACTTAATTACTGCACTCACGGCGTGTCCCGCACCCTGTACAACAGCGACTTACCGTCCTTCTGGTACAGAAACAGCGCTTCCATCTCTACCCTCGTAAACGGTCGCGATCCCAGCCGGCCAAACACCGCAATCTGACCCCCCGTTTCATCCACCGCGCGGTCGCGGTCGAGGCCTTTGGACAGCGCCAGCGCCGCGCTCGGCGTTTTTGCCCAGGCGATCAGTTCGGGCACCGGGCGCGGCGAGAAGCCGTAGAAATTGGGCTGGGTTGACGGGCTGGTCAGCTGGAGAATCTTCACCCCGCCTACCCCATCGGCGACATAGGCGAACAGCGAGGCGTTGGTCGTCGCAACCATCACATCTTCGGCGTCGTTCATCAGCCCGCCAAAGGTCAGCGCGGGCCACACCTGCGGCGCGGCGGGGCGCGTGACATCGACGATCACCAGCCCATCCGCCTTCGCCGCGACATAAAGATAGGTGCGCGCGAGATAGAGTTTGCGCGCATTGGCCAGGCGGATCGTGCCCGATGGAATGGCCGCCGGTTTGCGCAGGTCGGTGACGTCGAACAATTTGACCCCGTCGGCGTCGGTGACCCACAGATAGCGGAACTGGATCGCGCTCGCACGCGCGTCGGTCAGCGCGATTTGCGCGGTCACGCGCGGTTCGAGCGGCTTGTCGAGGTCAACTACGACCAAACCGCTGTCGGTGGTGATGTAGGCGACCGTTCCGGCCAGATTGATATGCCGCGCACCGGCGAGCATATTGCCGGGGTTCCAGGTCAGCGCGCGCGTGAGCTTGTTGTTGCGAAACTCGCCGTCGGCCATGGTGTCGATGTCGACCAGGATCAGGCCCTCGACGCTGTCGGTGATGACGGCATAGCGATAAATCTCGTGCATCACCTGTTCCTGATTGTCCGGGAAATTGGCGGTGATGCCCCGATTGCGCTTGACCGAAATCGGCTGGGTCGTGCTGATCGACATGCACGTCGCGTTGCTGGTCTTGACATGCGTGTCATGGCCGAGCGCGCTGAAGGGTGACCGGATGATGCGCTCCGAAAAGCCCTTATTGCCAATGCTGGCGATGTCATAGACGCGGAAACCGCCGCGCCCCTCGGCGACATAGATATATTCGCCGCGCTGCTGCAGGCAGTTTACCTGCCCGCCGGTGCCCTGGACGATATTGGCAAATTCCTCGAGCGCCTGGGTTTCGCCCGAAAATTTCTTGTCGAAGGTCTTGCCGCGCACCCAGTTTTTGAGCTCGCGGCTATTTTGGTCGACATGGAGTTTGTAAAAATCGGGATAGGCATAGCGGTGCAAATAGCTGCCGATCACCGCCTGCGGCTCGTCCCATTCGGTGACGCGCGTCGCCTGAAAACCATTCTCCATCCCCGACCAGACGTTGAGGCCGACGAAATTTACGAAATTGGTGCCGAGCAACAGCAGCTGCGACATGATGGCGTTGTTGTCGTCCTGGTCCGACAGGTGGCAATCGCTGCACTGTTTGGTTTCGGTCAGCCGCACGGTGTGCGGGAAATGCGGCGCAAAGGCTTGGGACGAATAGCCCGCCGAGGAAATCGGCGGTTGCTGGACATAGATGCGCTCGCGGTTGATGTTGGTCGATGACAGCACCAGCGCCGAGGTCGAGCGCACCGGCGCGATGATGTTGCCCTTGGTCGTCTGGTGCCGCCCGAGCTGAAACATTTCATCGCGCGCGACCTGCGGATTATAGGTGGCAAAGTTGCGCGCCTCATCGCCCTCGAAATGATGGCCCTTGGTTTTCCAGTTCGCTTCGATCGGCAGATGACAGCCGCCGCAGCTGGTGGTCCACGACAGGTGGCAGGTGAAACAGGTCAGCTTGTCGTCGCCATGCGCGCGTTCGGCGGCGGGGATGCTGGCATCCCACGCAAATTCGCCCCCCGAATCGCTAGCGCCGCTGCCGAGGCGCGACATCAGTTTGGCGCGCGCGGCCTTGGCGTTGAACTGCGGCGCGCCCTTGGTCACCGTCTGTTTGACCAGGCTGACCTGCCATTCGAGCTTGGGGTCGACGATCGAGCGCTGGATCAGCCCGACGGCGTTGCCGTCATCATCATATTGCCATTCGAACCGCCGCCGTCCGTCGGGGTTGCGCAGCAGCGCCAAATTGGTCCCCTGCGGCCGCGCCGCGACGTTTGATGTCAGCAAAGTGGGCAGCGCGTCGGCGGTGCCGTGGCAATCCTTGCACCCAATCTCGACCGCGTTCGCAACCTCGCCCTGGATATAGCCATTGCCATGGCTGTCCTGCGCGAAATGGCAATCGGCGCATTGCATCCCCTTTTCGGCGTGGATGTCCATCATATGGACCGTCTTGCCGGGGTTGATGCCGGCGGGGACGAACTTGCCCTCGACCCCCGGCCTGTCGGGATCGGCATTATCTTCGCACAGCTTCACCTGTTCGGGCGTGGGCAGCAGCGAACAGCGCTTGCGCCAGCGTTCGGGATCGTCGGCCGCGACGATATTGGTCGTGTCGGTGCCGTAAGTGGCCATATTGCCATCGGCGTTCAGCAGATTGCCGCCCCGGTCGCGTTTGAAAATGCCGCGGAAATTCCAGCCATGGCCGTGATAGTCGGCAAACTGCGTGTCCTTGTTCGAAGGATTGACGTCATAGACGTCACGCAGGAATTCGACGTCACCCCATAATCCCTTGGCCGCCGCCGCTTCGGGATTGCGGTCGATGACGGCAAAGGTTTCCGCCGCGGTGGGATAGCGTTGCTGGCGATATTTTTTGGCAAATTGGGCGTCGCTCATCCCCGCCGGTTTGGGCAGGCTATTCTCCGGCCCCGGCCACAGCTGCGGTGCGTCGGATTCATAATCCCACATGGTGTAGCCCAGGTAGCTGTTCAGAAAGATATTGGGCTGGTGCATATGGCAATTCATGCACTGCGCGGTCGGGATCGCGCGGGTGAAGGCGTGGCTGATCGGGTGACCCGATTCCTTGCGCTTGCCGCTTTTCGGATCGACGAGCGCGCCGTGGCCGCTGCCATCCCAGCCTCCCTTGCCGCCATCATCACCGTGCCCGCCCTTTTTGGCGGGCCCGCCCACGTGCCCGTCGCCATAACCCGGTTTGGCCCCCGGCGTGACCATCTTGTCCTTGATCGTCGGATCGATCGTCGCACTCTGGCCGTCGCGGCCATATTGGGCATAGGTCAGGCTGTGGCGCGGCTCGCGGTCGTTGGCGTAAACGACATGGCAGCTGGCGCAGCCCGAGGAGCGATAGTCACCCGGCTGATCGTTGGTGCCGAGGAACCACATGAAGGGATCGTTGAGCCGCGTCTTGTGGATGTTGAGCACCGGAATGGCGACGCGCAGCCCGGTCGCCGGGCCGCGGTTCGATTGTTTGAGGTCGGGCCGCCCCGGTTCCTCGAGCCGCTGGATACTGCCGGTCGGATTGGGCAGGCCGATTTCGGGGAATTGGGTGTTGATGTTGCGCCCGCCGCGTTCGAACACGCGGAAAATATCGCCCGGCGGGATGACGGTCCAATTGGGCAGCGGGTACATTTTGGCGAGCGCGCCGCGCGCCTTTTCCTTGTCCGACAAAATCTTGTCGAACCCGAATTTGGGATCGCATGCCCTGGCATATTCCTCGGCCGAGAGGGTCGTGGTTGGCGAGAGCAGACAGGCGGGTTTGCCATCGCGGGTATAAGCCTCGCCAAAAATGTAATTTTTATAGGGGACGATGCCATTGTTATACGCCGCCCCGCCCCACAGCATTGCCCCTGTCGCCATGATCGAGCGTTCGGCGGCCTCGATAATTTCAAGGTGGCACGACCCGCACGCCTCGCGCGCGACGCGATAGTCGCTGGGGTTGACGAAGCGGATGAACTCGGGCGCCTCGCGGTTGAGCAAGGTATAGCTGCGCTGGGGGTTGGCCGAGGTGCCGTGCCAGCTGTTGGGCAAGGTTGGCTGGACGTGTGCGCGCGCCTCGGCGGCCTTGTTGTCGGGGTGGTCATAACCGCGTTCGGGCCAGCCGATGACGCTGGCATCGCCGCCGTGACAATCCGTGCAGCCCAGCCGAACCGCCGGGGTTATGTGCATCGACGGCTGGTCGGTCTGGGTGTGGCAACTGTAGCAACCATCCGATTTCTCGGCGACCTGCGCGACCGTCTGCTCTCGCGGCGCGGGCGGGGTGAAGCGATAGGTGACCTTGACCGGCTTTTCCTTTTCGGCCGCCTGCACGGCCAGCGGCGCTGCCAAGAGGGCGAGCATGGCGAGGAAAAGGCGGGTCAGCGGTTGCATCGTCAATAACTCAGGATGACATTGGCGAGGATGGAATAATAGGCGTCGGTTTTGGGTTTGGAATCAAACAAATCCTTGAACCCGCGCCCCGGAATGAACGCCGCCGCCGACAGCCGCCCGACGATATTCTGCGTCGCGCGTGGCCGCCAGATGGCGGCGACCGACAGGTCCCAGCCCAGATCCTTGGGAATCGACCCTTCGGTGCGCAGCGCCTGCAACGTCGCGGTGTCTTCGAACCACAGATGGTTGAAATTGAAACTGACCCGCGTTTGCGGCGACAAATCGGCGTCGGCACCCGCGCCGACAAAAATTGTGCCGGGGTTGTTGAAGTTCGACTGGCCCTGTTCCTTCGACGAACGCAGGCTGTTCAAAATGCCGTTGCGCCCGTTGACACCGATGACACGCCCGCCGCCCGCGAACGGTATGGTCTGGCGGATCCAGTAGCTGGTGTCGGCACCGCCAAAGATCGGGTTTTCAAAGATGGCGTCGAACCCGCCCTCGGTATTGTTATAAGGGTCGCTGTCGCCCGTGGCGTAAAGCCCCGACAGGCGAAAGCGCAGCCAGTCGGTATCATAGCTCGCCTCGACCGCCGCGAACCCCGCGCGGATTTTCGCCGCGCGGCTGGTGAAGAAACTGTTCCGATCCTCGCCGAACACACCGTAGAGGCTGGCCGTCACATTGATCCGGCCGATGCGGCCATCGGCATTATAGCCGACATAATAGGCATCATAAGCGCGCCCGCGCAGGTCGCCGAGCAGCGCGGGGCGCACCGGAAAGCCATTGGTGTCAATCTCGACGTCGTCGCCCTCGCGGTTGAGGTTGGCGACGGCGGTGACTTGGCTGGTCAGCCCGACGAACGGGAAATCCTGCCGATAGACATTGGCGATGAAGATATAATCCTCGCGCGGCGTCTGCACAACCGAGTTCAGCCCCGAATTGGTGTCTTTCTCCAAGCGCCAAAAGGCCGCGACATTATATTGGAAGCGGTTATTGTCACGGTTGCCGAACAGGCGCACGCCAAGCTGGCTGTCGTTGAACAGGAAGCCGCGAAAATCCGACTGGAACGGCTGAATGCCAAGGCGGATCGAGTGGAAATCATAACGGTCGCTGTCGTCGCGCAAATGTTTGTCGATGAAAAGTTCCTGCACGCCCAGGAAATGGTCGAGCCGGTCCGATTTCTTTGACGGCTCAACAAACAGCACGCGCCGTTCGGGCACATCGACATAATTGATATTATAGGCGAGCGTCAGCCGATATTCGACATCGGGCGGCTTGAACGCGGTCATTCCCTTGATAAGCGCGAACCCGCCGATGAAGGTCTGCGATAACACCAGACTGGGGTTGCGCCCGAACACATCGAGACTGCCCGGCCGCTCGGTCGTCTGCACACCGACGGGGATGGGGAAGGTGCGCGGCTCGACCACCGTGTCCGAAATCGCGTTGACGACGAAAAACCAGTCGGGGCTTTCGAGGCCCAGAAATTTTGGCGTCGCGCATTTGGCAATTCCCGCCGCCTTGCGCTGCGCCTGTTCGGCATCGGTGGGCAAACAGATCGGCCGGTCGCCCTTGAGCAAATTCTGATTATAGGGGTCGAACCAGCGTTCCTTGACCACGCCGAGCGATTCGATCAGCCGCCAACGGTCGGGCACCGGGAGCTGGTTTTCGAGCCCCGGAAAGGCGGTTGGCGGCGGCGGGCGCAGCGCGCCGACATTGTCCTGTGTGACCCGGTCCGGCAGGTCGGGGCGATAGCC
>JACEST010000024.1 GCA_013911715.1 Sphingopyxis sp.
GGGGGCAGACAGGGCGGGGGCGGTGGCCATTGGCCTTGCTTAGCGGCCTCGCGCGGCGGAGGCAAAGGGTGGTGCTATCAATCCTCCCTGTCGCGCAGCGATGGGGAGGTGGCGCGCCCGCAGGGCGTGACGGAGGGGCGGCAATGGTGCGGGCCTTCGTGCCGGTGCGTTCACCCGCACCATTGCCGCCCCTCCGTCATCGCTGCGCGATGCCACCTCCCCATGTCGGCTACGCCGCCACAGGGAGGATTGGGGTGCAACCGCAGATCGCGGAGAAAGCTAACCCACGTCGCCCGGTGCTTGACACGGGGCTGGGCTTTTTCTTGGCCGAGAGTGCGCGAAAGGAAGCCAAGCCCCGCATCAAGTGCGGGGCGACGAGTAAATCATTCAAACTCCGTTGAAAACAGCCCACGAAAATTGCCCAATGGAATATCAGGTTGATCTTCGGCCTTCAGGCCGAGTTTCCCAGCTTGCGTCAACCACCCCAGTCGCTTCTCAATCCCTTTGGTCACCGGATCACCGGTCAGCTGCACCGTCATCCGCCGCAGCTTGACGCCCTCGCCGAAGGTGGAGGCGAGATTATCGGGATCGATCTTCTCCACAGTTTTGGGATCAGCGATGTCGCCAAAGCGCACCAGCATGGGGTAGCCGGACAATATCAATCCGCCTGCAAATGGCGGCCAATGGCGCGGGAGTTCGCGCTCGCCTTCGATCAGCAGCACATTGTCGAACTTCTCCTCGAATTTCTCGCCTTCGACCTTGGGCGCGAGATAGTGCATCACGGTGCTGGCCCAGTCGGTCTCATCCTCGGATTGCAGCAGCGCAAACAGCATGTGCCCGCCCGGCAGATCGACCGCCACTGCCTCGCCGCGAATCCGCCGCATAATGATCTTGCCAAAACCCGTGCCCGCAGAACGGCCCATATTCTGCTCAACCTCGATCACGCTCGATCCGGTGCGCAGTCCTTCGGGCGTGTCGACCTCTACCGTCAGGCGGTAGCGATAGTCAGGCGTCCGGTCCTCCCCCGCCAAGCCGCAGCCGCCGAGCACGAGCGCGAGGAGCAAGGTCAGGAGAGTGGCGCGGCGATGGAGCATGGTGCTGCGAAATTGCCGCAAGGGGCTTAAGATAAAGCGAATTTGCTTGCCATTGGGTGGTCATAAATTGGGGTTTTTCGGGCTGGCTTTGCCGGGCCTTTCGGGCGGCGGATTGATTTCGCGCGAAGGGCGCGAAGGGGCGAAGGTTCGCTAAGGGGGTGGTTTGCTCCGCTGCATTGATGGTTGATCGCGGGCGGGTCATTTTTGTTTCGCGCAGAGACGCAGAGACGCGCAGAGACTTTGGCAATGGCCGCCAGGCCACCGTCATCATTCTGCCGTGCGGCAGACGCACCGCCGAAGTTAAGGGGCCGCTTCGCGGTCTTCGCAGAGTCTCTGCGGATCTCTGCGTCTCTGCGTGAAACCCTATACTTCTTCGCGCCTTCGCGATCTTCGCGCGAAATTATGGCTGTGCCGCTCTGGGCCCCCTTTCGCGAGGATGACGGGGTGGGGGTTTATGCCGCGCCAGCCCCTCCGACCCCTGCGGGGCCACCTCCCCATGCCCTGCGGGCACAGGGAGGATACATTGTGTTACCCTTTCGTCATTGCGAGCGGAGCGAAGCAATCCAGCGCGGCGCGACACAACCCTGGATTGCTTCGCTCCGCTCGCAATGACGGGAAAGGCCGGACTTGCCCTTGCCACGCCCCGGTCATAGGGTCGGATTACGGCGCGGACAGCATGGGGGCAGGGATATGAGCGACGACAGCAAGGTGCAGTTTTCGGACCGCGAGGCGCTGCTCTATCATGCCACGGGGCGGCCGGGGAAAATCGAGATTATTGCGTCGAAGCCGATGGCGACGCAGCGCGATTTGAGCCTTGCTTATTCGCCCGGCGTCGCCGTGCCGGTGCGCGCGATTGCCGAGGATCCCGCCGCCGCCTATGAATATACCGCCAAGGGCAATCTGGTCGCGGTGATTAGCAACGGCACCGCGATTTTGGGCCTCGGCAACCTGGGCGCGCTCGCGTCGAAGCCAGTGATGGAGGGCAAGGCGGTGCTGTTCAAGCGCTTTGCCGATGTCGATTCGATCGATCTCGAGCTCGATACCGAGGACCCGCAGGCGTTTATCGACGCGGTCGCGTTGATGGAGCCGAGCTTTGGCGGCATCAACCTTGAGGACATTGCCGCGCCCAATTGCTTCATCATCGAGCAAGCGCTGCGCGAGCGCATGAACATCCCCGTGTTCCACGACGACCAGCATGGCACCGCGATCATTTCCGCCGCCGGGATCATCAACGCCTGTTTCCTGACCGGGCGTGACCTCGCTACCGTCAAGGTCGTGGTCAACGGCGCGGGCGCGGCCGCCATCGCCTGCACCGAGCTGATGAAAGCGATGGGCGTGCGCCATGAAAATGTGACGATGTGCGACCGCAAGGGTGTGATTTACCAAGGCCGCACCGAGAGCATGGACCAGTGGAAATCGGCGCATGCGATTCCTACAAGCGCGCGCACGCTGACCGAGGCGTTGGTCGATGCCGATATTTTCTTAGGCCTGTCGGCGGCGGGAGCGTTGAAGCCCGAGATGGTCAAGGACATGAAGGCCGCGCCGATCATCTTTGCGATGGCCAATCCCGACCCCGAAATCAGTCCCCCCGATGCGCGCGCGGCGCGGCCCGATGCGATTATCGCGACGGGGCGGTCGGATTATCCCAACCAGGTCAACAATGTCCTGTGTTTCCCCTTCATCTTTCGCGGCGCGCTGGATGTGCGCGCGACGGGGATCAACGATGCGATGAAGATCGCCGCGGCGCATGCCATCGCCGAACTGGCGCGCCAGCAGGTGCCCGAGGAAGTCGCGGCGGCCTATGGCGGGCGCGCGTCGAGCTTTGGCCCCGATTATATCATCCCGTCGCCGTTCGATCCGCGATTGATGGAAATTGTGCCATGTGCAGTGGCGAAGGCGGCGATGGATTCGGGCGTCGCGCAAAAGCCGATCGAGGATTTTGAGGCCTATGCGCGGTCGCTGCGCGCGCGGCTGAACCCCACCACATCGGTGCTCACGCTCGCCTATGATGCCGCCAAGGCCAACCCCAAGCGCGTGGTGTTTGCGGAAGGCGAGGAAGAAGTGGTGCTGCGCGCCGCGATTCAGTTTCGCGACGGCGGATATGGCATTCCCGTGCTGGTCGGGCGCGACTGGACGCGCGAGCGGTTGGTGGAGATGGGGGTGCCCGACGCAGACGCATTCGAGATTCACAACAGCACCAATTCGCCGCATGTGCCCGCGATGGTCGAAATGCTGTACGAACGGTTGCAGCGGCGCGGATATCTGCGCCGCGATGTCGAGCGCATGGTCAACCGCGACCGCAACACCTTTGCCGCCTTGATGCTGAAAATGGGGCTCGCCGATGCGATGATCACCGGGGTGACGCGCACCTATGCCCAGACGCTGCGCGAGGTGAAGCGCGTGATCGACCCGGCGGCGGGCAAAACCCCGCTGGGGGTGCATATTTTTGTCGGCCAGCACCAGACGATCTTTCTGGCCGACACCACGGTCAACGAGCGGCCGACGTCCGAACAGCTCGCCGATATTGCCGAGCGCACCGCGATGGTCGCGCGCGCGATGGGGCACGAACCGCGCGTCGCTTTCCTGTCTTACTCCACCTTTGGCAATCCCGAGGGCAATTGGCTCGACAGTATTCGCGGCGCGGTCTGCGCGCTCGACGCGCGCGAATGCGCGTTCGAATATGAAGGCGAAATGGCGCCCGATGTCGCGCTCAATCCCAATGTGATGAAGAATTACCCCTTTTGCCGCCTTTCGGGACCGGCCAATGTGCTGATCATGCCGGGGCTGCAGTCGGGCAATTTGTCGGCGAAATTGCTGCGCGAGCTGGGCAGCGGGACGATTATCGGCCCGATGCTGCTGAATATGAAATATCCAGTCCAGATCGCGACCATGGCGTCGCCCGCGTCGGAGCTGGTCACGCTGGCGGTGCTGGCGGCAGGGGGGATTGCGGTTTAGCTACCAATTGGCGGCATTTAACATCTGCATCGCCATCCCGGACTTGATCCGGGAAAACAAGCGACAGGGACGTGTTATCCCGGATCAAGTCCGGGATGACGAGAAATGGGTTCGATCTCGCCTAACCCCCATCCACTATCGTTGGGGCGCACCCGCGCCCGGGGCACCGACCGCGCCGATATTGCCGAAAATATCTTCAAAGAAGCTGCGCTCGCGGCCCAGCGTCGGGGTGGCGTCGCCATTGGGGCTGATCCGGGCAATATTTTCAAGGCCGATATTATCGATCGCAACGACATTGCCTGTGGCATCGAATTTCACATGCACTACGGTCTGCGCCACCGGCCGCGGGTTGGCGAAGGCAAGCTGGCGGGTTTCGCGCGAAACGTAGAAATAATCATTGCTGCCGAACTGGCCGACAAAGGTGGGGCGGCCCAATGTTTTTTCGACCGATTCGCGGTTGTCGACGCCGGCGGCAATCGCATTGCTGAGCACCGGATCGACGACATAGCCCTGGCGTCCGCGCAGCTGAGCGCAGCCGCTGAGGAGCGTCGTCGCAATCAATCCACCGATGATGGCGGTGCGAAATCGGCTGGCATTCATGCGGCAATAACTCCCGGGCAGTGCAAGTGCGCGGTCTTAGCCGCAAGCGCTGCACTGGCACAAGCTGCTTGTCGCCCGGGTGAACGGCTTTCGCGGCGGGACAAAAATCGCTAAGCGCGCTGCATGGCCGTGTTTGAAAAATTGTTCCGCCGCGCGCCCGACCCGCGCGACGCCTTGCGCCCGCTGTGGCACGCCATCGTCGCACGCGCGCGGGCCGAGCATTGGTATACCGACGGCGCTGTCCCCGACACCATCGACGGGCGGTTCGACATGGTTGCACTGGTGCTGGCGCTGGTGTTGTTGCGTATCGAGGAAGCGCCCGAACACGCGCGCGATGGCGTGTTGCTGACCGAGATTTTCGTCGACGACATGGACGGCCAGATGCGCCAGATCGGTTTTGGCGACATGATCGTGGGCAAACAGATCGGCCAGATCATGAGCGCGCTGGGCGGGCGGCTGGGGGCCTATCGCGATGGTGCGGACGATCCGGCGGCGATGCAGGCCGCGCTGCTGCGCAACCTGTATCGCGGCGAGGCCACGGCTGCCGATGCGATTGCGCATGTGATGGCAAAGGCCGCCGCGCTGCGGGCTGCGCTTGCCGCGATGCCGGTGACCGTGCTGCTCGCCAGCGACCACCTGCCCGGCCAAAGCGCCGCATGACCGAATTTTCGCATCTGGTCGCGCACGACGCAATCGGGCGCAGCGGGCCGCTGGCGCTGACCGCCAATGCCGCCGAGCGCGCCGCCATTACCGCGCGGCTGGGGCTGGAGGCGGCCGAGCGGTTCGAAGTGGCCGCCGTGCTGGAGGCGACCGCCGAGGGCGCGCGGTTAACCGGCGCGGTGACCGCCGACGTCGTGCAAAGCTGCGCCGCGACCGGCCTGCCGGTGCCCGCACAGGTCCGCGCACCCTTTACGCTGCGCTATGTCGCCGCATTGGACCTGCCGGGTGAGCCCGAAGCCGAGGTCGAATTGGGCGACGAGGATCTGGATATCATGCCGCTCGAACCCGGCGGGGTCGATGTCGGCGAGGCGGCGGTGCAGACGCTTGCGCTCGCACTCGACCCTTTCCCGCGTCATCCCGATGCCGAACGCATCCTGAAGGAACGCGGCGTGCTGAGCGAGGGACAGGCGGGGCCCTTTGCCGCACTGGCGGCGTTGAAAAAACCATAACATAAGAGTGTGCGAGCCGTTCGTCGCCCATGCGCAGGCAGGGGCCGCTTGCTATCAGGGCCGATGGGTTGGGCATGAACCCGCCAAAGGCCCCTGCCTGCGCAGGGGTGACGCTTGGGTTCGCTGCCGATCACTCCTCCGGCGCGTCGTCTTCTTTCTTGGCGTCTTCTTCCAGCGCCTTGGCCGTGGCGGCCAGCCCGCCCTCATCCACTTCCGCCGCGCCTTCGGTCGCGAGCGCGCCGCCGAGTGCTTTGGCCAGACCCGCAAGCTGCTGGCCGATCACACCATCGACCGCGGGCGCGATATCGGCGACCTTGAAGCGCATATAGCCGCCGACGACATAATCGAAGCGGATCAGGCTGCCGCCGTCGATCGGCTTGATCTGGATGGTGAGCGTGCCGGTGACGGCTTCGCCCTGGAGCGGGCCGAGCGCACCCGACAGGCGCAGCAGCTCGCCGGGCTTGGCAAAGAGGATGCGGGCGTGCTGGACACTGCCCATCGCGCCCTCGCCGCCAGGCAGTTTTTCGCAGAAACAACCGCCTGCCTGCGCGTCCATCCAGAAATTGGCGGCGTCGCCCGACCAGCTATGGTCCTTGGACCACCAGTTTTGCGGAGCGCGAAGCATTTTCCAGACATCGTCGGGCGAGGCCGCCACACGCGCGCTGTGCGCGGCGGTGAAGCCTGCGTCGCTCTGGTCGATGACCTTGGCGACGGCGGGGAGCGGGGAGAGGAGGGCGAGCGATATTACTGCCGCCACTGCTTCAATTCTATCCATAACCTCTACCCCATGTCGTCATTCCCGCGAAGGCGGGAATCCATCCCCTGAGCAGGTTGCCTAACGCAATGCTGCTCAAAAGGCGATGGCGGGAGATGGATTCCCGCCTTCGCGGGAATGACGAAGTTACTTTCGGATGATGGCCGCAATGGCATCGCCAACAGTTTCAATGTCGGCCATGCCATCAATGTGGGCAACGATGCCGCGCGTTTCATATAGCGGGAGTATTGGAGCAGTCTTAGCGCGATACTCTGCCATTCGGGTGCGCACCGTTTCCTCGGTATCGTCGGGCCGCTTTGTGTAATTAGTGCTGCTGCATTTGTCGCAGGGAACACTTCCCACGCCGGTGCTTGGGGAAGTCATTTCGACAGGCTGCGCCGAACTGAAATTATATATGGCCCCACAGCTCGCGCAAGTGAACCGGTTGACGATGCGGTCGACCAGCGCGTCTTCGTCGACCACCAGTTCGATGACATGGTCGAGCTTGCGCCCGCGCGATTTCAATATGCCGTCGAGCGCTTCGGCCTGCGCGGCGGTGCGTGGATAGCCGTCGAAAATCACCGAAGTGCCGGGTGGCAGATCGTCGAGCTTTTCGCCGATCAGGCCCGAGACGATTTCGTCCGAGACCAGTTCGCCTGCCTCCATCACCGCCTTGGCCTGCAGGCCGATGGGGGTCGCCGCCTTGACCGCCGCGCGCAGCATGTCGCCGGTCGACAGCTGGACCATCGCATGTTCGGCGACGAGCCGCGCCGCCTGGGTCCCCTTGCCCGCGCCGGGCGGGCCCAGCAGGATGATGTCGATGGTCAAATCATGGCCCCCCAGTTTATCCCGTCAACGCCCACCGTGTCAGCGGCGCGCCATGCCCCCGCCCTTCAGCTTCGATTTTTTGATAAGGTCGGCATATTGGTGCGCAAGCAAATGGCTTTGAATCTGGGTAATGGTGTCGATGGTGACATTGACCACGATCAGCAGGCTGGTGCCGCCGAGATAGAAAGGCAAGCCCGCCTGCGCGATGAAATATTCAGGCACCAGACAGATAATCACCAAATAGGCCGAACCGAGCACGGTGATGCGCGTGAGCACATGGTCGAGATAGGCGGCGGTGTTCTTGCCCGGACGGATGCCGGGGATGAAGCCGTTCTGGCGCTTCAGATTATCGGCGGTTTCCTCAGGGTTGAAGACGACCGCAACATAGAAGAAGCAGAAGAAGATGATGCCGATCCCATAGAGCAGCATATAAAGCGGCTGGCCGTGCGCGAGCAGTTGGTTGAGCGTAATCAGGAAGCTGCCCGAGGTGGTTTCGCCGTCGACACCCTGCCCCATCAACTGGGTGACGGTGAGCGGCATCAGCAGCAGCGAGCTGGCAAAGATCGGCGGGATGACACCGGCGGTGTTGACCTTCAGCGGCAAATGGCTGCGGTCGGCCTGCATCACGCCGTTCTGTGTCGCACGCTTGGGATATTGCACCAGCACGCGGCGCTGGGCGCGTTCCATGAAGCTGATGAAGGCGATGATCGCCACCGCGCCGACGAGCACGGCGAGGATAGTGCCCCCGCCGGTCGCACCCGAGCGGCCCTGTTCGAACAATTGGGCAAAGCTGCGCGGCAATTGCGCCAAAATGCCCGCCATGATGATCAGCGAAACGCCGTTGCCGATGCCGCGGCTGGTGATTTGTTCGCCCAGCCACATCAGGAACAGCGTGCCGCCGATGATGCTGATCATCGCCGAGATGCGGAATATCATGCCGGGGTCAATGACCGCGGCAATGCCCTGCGACTGGCCCAGCGTTTCGAGACTGACCGCGACGAAATAACCCTGCACCGCCGTCAGCGCGACGGTGCCGTAGCGGGTATATTGATTGAGTTTCTTGCGCCCGGTTTCGCCCTCTTTCTTGAGCGCGGCGAGCGTCGGCGACAGCGCCGAGGCGAGCTGGACGATGATCGACGCCGTGATGTAGGGGAAGACGCCGAGCGCGATGATGCTCATGCGCTCAAGGCTGCCGCCCGAGAAAGTGTTGAAAATGTCGAGCACGCCGCCCGAGGCGGCCTGTTCATAAAGCCGCGCCAGCGCGACCGGATCAACACCGGGCAGCGGCACGAACGACAGGAAACGGAAAACAATCAGCGCGCCGATGGTGAACCAGATGCGGTTCTTGAGCTCGGTGGCCTGTCCGAATTTCGACAGGTTGAGATTGGATGCCAGTTGATCGGCGCGAGAGGCCATCGACGCTTGTCCTTAGTAACTTGCCAGCGGCCCCACCCCGTAGCGGCCTTTGCGCCTAAATGCGGTCGGGCGCGGGCGGTTGCAAGGGGGGAAGCGCGATATCGAGAGACACGGCGCCTCTGAAAATTTCCGTTCGCATCGAGCAAAGTCGAGATGCCCCTCGATCTTGCGCGATCCGGATGGTTGTCTCGACTTCGCTCGACACGAACGGTTGGCTTAACTTAGGCTTCCGCAGCCTCAACCACCTTGGCGGTCTGTTTGACCGAACCGCCGGCCTTTTCAACCGCAGCGACCGCGCTGGCCGAGGCCCCGGCCACTTCGAAACTCAGCTTGGCGGTGAGTTCGCCCTTGGCGAGCAGGCGCACGCCATCCTTGCCACCGCGTGCCACGCCCGCCGCTTTCAGCGCGGCGTGATCGACCACGGCCTTGACGTCGAGCTTGCCGGCATCAACCAGCTTCTGGATCATGCCGAGGTTGACGATGGCATAGTCGGTGCCAAAGATATTGTTGAAGCCACGCTTCGGGATGCGCATGTGGAGCGGCATCTGGCCGCCTTCAAAACCGTTGATCGCGACGCCCGAGCGGGCCTTCTGGCCCTTTTGGCCGCGACCTGCGGTCTTGCCCTTGCCCGAGCCGATACCGCGTCCAACGCGCATCCGGCCCTTGCGGGCGCCCTTGTTGTCGGTGAGTTCGTTCAGTTTCATGGTTATGCACTCGCTTTCGCTCTGTTCGCGCGGTTAACGTCACCCCTGCGAAGGCAGGGGTCGCTGGCGTGTCAACGCCAGAATTGGGTATGGTTGCCAGCGGCCCCAGCCTTCGCAGGGGCGACAGGCGGATTTAATCGACCACTTCCACCATGTGCGGCAGTTTGCGGATCATGCCGCGCACTTCGGGGCTGTCTTCCAGCTCGACGACGCGGTGCATCTTGCCGAGGCCCAGCCCGGCAAGGATCTTGCGCTGGCTGGAGGGCCGACGGATCGGCGAACCGATCTGCTTGACTTTAAGCGTTTTTTTCTTTTCCGGGGCCATCATCGCTTACTCCGTCACAGCCGCAGCTTCGGCGTCGGCGAGCTTCGCCGAGGCACCGCCGCGCTTCAAAAGGTCCGAAACCTTCTTGCCGCGGCGCTGCGCCACCGACTTGGGGCTGGTCTGTTCGCCCAGCGCCTCAAAGGTCGCGCGCACCATGTTATAGGGGTTCGAGGTGCCGACCGACTTGGTCACCACATCGGCAACGCCCAGCGATTCGAACACCGCGCGCATCGGGCCGCCCGCGATGATACCGGTCCCGGCAGGGGCCGAGCGCACCGTGACATTGCCCGCGCCGAAATGACCGCGACCGTCATGATGCAGCGTGCGTCCATCCTTGAGCGGTACGCGGATCATTGCCTTCTTCGCAGCGGCGGTCGCTTTCGAAATCGCCTCGGGTACTTCGCGCGCCTTGCCATGACCGAAACCGACGCGGCCCTTGCCGTCGCCGACGACGACGAGCGCGGCAAAGCCGAAGCGCTTGCCGCCCTTCACCGTCTTCGACACGCGGTTGATGTGGACGAGCTTTTCAATCAGCTCTTCGCCGCCATCTTCGCTGTCGCGCGGGGGACGGCGATCGTCGCGGCGGCCACGGTTGCCGCCGCCATCGCGGCCGCCACCACCGGCGCGGCCACCCCGACCACGGCGCGGCGCGCCGGTGTCTTCGGC
This sequence comes from Sphingopyxis sp., assembly GCA_013911715.1. GTDB lineage: Bacteria > Pseudomonadota > Alphaproteobacteria > Sphingomonadales > Sphingomonadaceae > Sphingopyxis. The sequence goes on from JACEST010000024.1 coordinate 10,512, forward strand.
GGGAGCAGCGGCTGCGGCGTCAGCGTTCATTACTTCATCAGCCATGTCTTAAAACTCCAATCCGCCAGCGCGGGCAGCATCAGCCAGCGCCTTGATGCGGCCGTGGAACAGGAAACCGCCGCGGTCGAACACGACCTGCGTCACGCCCGCTTCTTTGGCGGCAGCAGCGATGCGCTTGCCAACTTCGGCAGCAGCCGCAGCAGTGGCACCGGCGACATCGCGCACGTCCTTGTCGAGCGTCGAGGCTGCGGCGAGCGTACGCCCGGCCGCATCATCGATGACCTGCGCATAAATATGGCGGCCCGAGCGGTGGATCGACAGGCGCGGACGCCCACCGGCCCGTTGACGGAGCGCCGTGCGCACGCGTTGGCGGCGTTTTTCGAATGGGGTAAGATGTGCCATGGCTTACTTCTTCTTGCCTTCTTTGCGGAAGATGAACTCGCCGCGATATTTGATGCCCTTGCCCTTATAGGGTTCGGGCTTGCGCCAACGGCGGATTTCCGCCGCGACCTGGCCGACTTTCTGGCGGTCGATGCCGCTGATCTCGACCGTGGTGTTGTCCGGGGTCTTGATCTCAATCCCGTCGGGGATCGCATAATCGACATCATGGCTGTAGCCGAGCTGGAGCTTGAGCATCCGGCCCTGCGCGTTGGCGCGGTAGCCGACGCCGGTGATTTCCAGCACCTTGGTAAAGCCGTCGGTCACGCCCGTGACGAGGTTCTGGACCAGCGTGCGCTGCATGCCCCAGAAAGCGCGCGCGCGCTTCGTGGCATTGGCGGGCTGGACCGAAATTTCGCCTTCGCGCAGCTCATAAGCGATGTCTTCGAACAGCGGCAGCGTGAGCGTGCCCTTCGGCCCCTTGACCGACAGCGTTCCCGCTTCGATCGAGGCCGATACGCCGCCCGGCAAAGCCACTGGTTTTTTGCCAATACGCGACATGATCAGAATACCTCCGCCAACACTTCGCCGCCGACGTTGAGCTCGCGTGCCTCGGCATCCGAAAGCACGCCGCGCGGCGTCGAGACGATGGTGATGCCAAGGCCGTTGCGCACGATCGGCAGTTCTTTCGAACCCGAATAGACGCGGCGGCCCGGTTTCGACACGCGGGCGACATGCTGGATCGCCGGCTGGCCTTCGAAATATTTGAGCTCGATGCGCAGGCCCTTGTGCTGGCCCTTGGCGCCCAACGATTCTTCGCTGTAGCCGCGGATATAGCCTTCGCGCTGGAGCACGTCGAGCACGCGGACACGCAGCGTTGAGGCGGGCGTCAGGACGCTGTCCTTCTTCGCGCGCTGGCCGTTGCGGATGCGGGTGAGCATATCACCCAGAGGATCGGTCATTGCCATCTTGGTCTATCCTTACCAGCTCGACTTCACGACACCGGGAATCAGGCCCTTGTTGGCCAGATCGCGGAGCTGAATGCGGCAGAGCCGGAACTTGCGATAATATGCGCGCGGACGCCCGGTCAGCTCGCAACGGTTGCGGATGCGGGTCGGGTTCCCGTTGCGCGGAATTTCCGCCATTTTGAGGCGCGCGATCATCCGCTCGCCTTCGCCCAGCGACTGGTCTTTCGCCATCGCTTTCAGCTTCGCATAGCGGCCGGCATATTTCTTCACCAGCTTCTTGCGACGCTCATTTTTGTTCATGGAACTCAGTTTCGCCATGACTTAAGTTCTCTTTCCTTGACGGTCAGAGGAAGCCGGCTTGACCCCCTGGGGTCAGGCCGCTTCCTTCTCCTGGGCTTCGATGGGGAAGGGGAAGCCGAACAGCCGGAGCAGTTCGCGGGCTTCGTCATCCGTCCGCGCGGTGGTGGTTACGATCACATCCATGCCGCGCACCTGATCGATGCGGTCATAGTTGATTTCGGGGAAGATGATCTGCTCTTTGAGGCCGAGCGCATAATTGCCGCGACCATCAAAGCTTTTCGCCGACACGCCGCGAAAATCGCGGATGCGCGGCATCGCAATGGTGATCAGCCGGTCGAGGAATTCATACATCCGCTCGCGGCGCAGCGTCACCTTGCAACCGATCGGCATGCCTTCGCGCAGCTTGAAGCCGGCAATCGACTTCTTCGCCTTGGTGATCACCGGCTTTTGGCCTGCGATCAGTTCCATTTCGGCAGCGGCCGTTTCGACCTTCTTCTTGTCCTGGACCGCGTCGCCCACGCCCATGTTGAGCGTGATCTTGTCGATCTTCGGCACTTCCATCGCATTTTTATAACCGAATTTCTCGGTCATCGCCGTGACGATCTTGTCATCGTAGAGCGACTTCATGCGCGGGGTATATTTGTCAGCCATTGAGCGTCTCCCCGGACTTGACGGCGACGCGGACCTTCTTGCCGTCCTTGACCTCGAACCGCACGCGGGTCGGCTTGCCGGTCTTGGGATCGGCAATCGCGACCTTGCAGGCGGCGAGCGGCGCTTCGCTGCGCTCCAGACCGCCCTGCGGGTTGGTCTGGGTCGGCTTCTTGTGCCGCGTGATGATATTGACGCCAGCGACCACGACCTTGCCGTCCTTCGGCAGGCTCTTGGTCACTTCGCCGGTCTTACCCTTGTCCTTGCCGGACAGGATGACGACGGTGTCGCCCTTTTTGATCTTTGCCATGCCCATGATTACAAGACCTCCGGCGCCAGGCTGATGATCTTCATGAAACCACGCCCGCGCAATTCGCGCACGACGGGGCCAAAGATACGCGTGCCGATGGGCTCTTCATTCTTGTTGATCAGCACGGCGGCGTTGCCGTCGAAGCGGATCACGCTGCCGTCGGCGCGGCGCACATCCTTGCGGGTGCGCACGATAACGGCGCGGTGGACGTCGCCCTTTTTCACCTTGGTGCGCGGCTGGGCTTCCTTCACCGACACGACGATGATGTCGCCGACACCCGCGGTGCGTCGCTTGGAGCCGCCCAGCACCTTGATGCACTGGACGCGCTTGGCGCCGCTGTTGTCAGCGACCTCCAGCTGTGACTGCATCTGGATCATCGATGCATTTCCTTCCTATTCGGCCTACCGGGCCATCCCGGCGGTTCCATCAAAATCAAGTGCTTCGGGCGTCAGCCTTCGGCAGCGGGGGTGGCGGCTTTCGGCGTCGCGCGGGTATCGACCCGGTCGAGCACGCGCCACGTCTTCAGCTTGGAAATCGGCCGCGTCTCTTCGATGCGGACGGTCTCTCCAGCCTTGAATGCGTTATCCTCGTCATGGGCATGATATTTTTTCGAAAGACGAATAATCTTGCCATAGAGCGGGTGCTTGACCTTGCGCTCCACGTTCACGACGACGGTCTTGTCGCCTTTGTCGGACACCACGGTGCCAGTCAGAATGCGCTTCGGCATCTGGGTGCTCCTTACTTCGCCGCCGAGCGGTTGCGCTCGGTCTGGACGGTTTTGATACGCGCGATCGAGCGGCGGACTTCCTTCACCCGCGATGCTTTTTCCATCTGGCCGGTGGCGGCCTGGAAGCGCAGGTTAAAGGCTTCACGCTTCAGCTCACCCAGCGATTCCGCCAGCTGATCGTCGGTTTTGGCCTTGAGGTCCGAGGTTTTTTCCATTGCCATGACCTTAACCCTCCAGATGCGAGGTATCGCCGAGGCGGGCGACGACCTTCGTCTTGATCGGCAGCTTCATCGCGGCGCGTTCGAACGCCAGCGCGGCGACGGGACCCGGCACACCGTCGAGCTCGAACAGGATGCGGCCCGGCTTCACCCGCGCGGCCCAAAATTCCGGCGAACCCTTGCCCTTGCCCATGCGAACTTCGGCGGGCTTCGACGACACGGGGAGGTCGGGAAAAATGCGAATCCACAAACGGCCCTGGCGCTTGATCGCGCGGCTGATCGCGCGGCGGGCCGCTTCGATCTGACGCGCGGTGATACGCTCAGGCTCCATCGCCTTCAGCCCGTAAGAGCCGAAGTTGAGGTCCGTCCCACCCTTGGCATTGCCATGGATGCGGCCCTTGAACGCCTTGCGGAACTTGGTTTTTTTCGGTTGCAACATGTCAGTTGTCCTTAACGACGATCGTCGCGCGCCGGGCGCACGCCCGTCGTCTGCGCGTCAAGCATCAGGCGGTCGGTTGCCGTCGGGTCATGGCCCAGAATCTCGCCCTTGAAGATCCACACCTTGATGCCGCACACGCCATAAGCAGTGTGCGCGGTGGCTTCGGCATAATCGACGTTGGCGCGCAGCGTGTGCAGCGGCACCCGGCCTTCGCGATACCATTCGGTGCGCGCAATTTCCGCGCCGCCGAGACGGCCCGCACAGTTGATGCGGATGCCTTCGGCGCCGAGACGCATCGCCGACTGGACCGCGCGCTTCATGGCGCGGCGGAACGCGATACGGCGCTCGAGCTGGTCGGCAACGCCTTGGGCCACAAGCTTGGCGTCAACTTCGGGCTTGCGGATTTCGACGATGTTGAGCGACACTTCGCTGCTGGTGAAAGCGCCGAGCGCCTTTTTCAGCTTTTCGATGTCGGCGCCCTTCTTGCCGATGATCACGCCGGGGCGTGCAGCATAGACCGAAACGCGGCACAGCTTCGCGGGACGCTCGATCACCACCTTCGAAATGGCGGCCTGCGGCAGTTCCTTGAAGATATATTGGCGGATCTTCAGATCTTCGATCAGCAGACGGCCATAGTCGCCGCCCTCGGCGAACCAGCGGCTGTCCCAAGTGCGGTTGACCTGCAGGCGCAGGCCGATCGGATTGCTCTTCTGGCCCATGTTACGCCTCTTCTGCTTTTTCTTGAACGACGATGCGGATGCGGCTGAACGGTTTGACGATGCGGGTCGATTTGCCGCGACCGCGGGCGTGCCAACGCTTCATCGAGATCGACTTGCCGACGCTGGCTTCCTTGACGACGAGCGCGTCAACGTCGAGATTATGGTTGTTCTCGGCATTGGCCACGGCGCTGGCGAGCACTTTGCGCACGTCAACCGCCATCGCCTTTTTCGAAAAGGCGAGCACGTTCATCGCGTCTTCGACGCGGCGGCCACGGATCAGCGCAGCAACGAGGTTCAGCTTTTGCGCCGAGCCGCGAATCTGCGTGCCGACCGATAGAGCCTCATTTTCCGCAACGCGGCGGGGGGCTTTTTCCTTGGACATCAGCGCTTGCCCTTCTTGTCAGCGGCGTGGCCGGGGAAGAAGCGCGTCGGCGCAAATTCGCCCAGCTTCATGCCGACCATATCTTCGTTGACCGACACCGGCACGAACTTGCGACCGTTGTAGACGTTGAAGGTCAGCCCGACGAACTGCGGCAGGATGGTGGAACGACGCGACCAGGTCTTAATGGGCGCGCTGCTGCCTTCCGGCGCGGCTTCGGCTTTTTTCAGCAGGTGCAGGTCGACGAACGGACCCTTCCAGACGGAGCGTGCCATGGCTTACCTCTTCTTCTTCGCATGGCGCGACCGGATGATCATGCCATCGGTGCGCTTGTTGTTGCGGGTGCGGGCACCCTTGGTCGGCTTGCCCCACGGGGTGACCGGATGGCGGCCGCCCGAGGTGCGGCCTTCGCCGCCGCCGTGCGGGTGATCGACCGGGTTCTTGGCGACGCCGCGCGTCAGCGGCTTTTTGCCAGCCCAGCGGGTGCGGCCAGCCTTGGCCAGCGTCTGGTTGGCGTTGTCGGGGTTCGACACCGCGCCCACCGAACCCATGCAGTCGCCGCGGATATAGCGCTGCTCGCCCGAGTTTAGGCGAACAATCACCAAACCACGGTCGCGGCCGACAACCTGCGCATAGGTGCCGGCGGCACGCGCAATCTGACCGCCCTTGCCGGGCTTCATTTCGATGTTGTGGATAATGGTGCCAACCGGCATCTGCGCCAGTTCCATCGCATTGCCCGGTTTCACGTCGGTTTTCTTGCCCGCGACGACGGTGTCGCCAACGGCCAAGCGCTGCGGCGCGAGGATATAGGTCTGGGTGCCGTCTTCATAGCGCAGCAGCGCGATGAAGGCGGTGCGGTTGGGGTCATATTCCATGCGCTCGACCGTGGCCGGCATGTCCCACTTGCGACGCTTGAAATCGACAATGCGATAGCGTTGCTTGTGCCCACCGCCGATACCGCGCGACGTGACATGGCCCATATTGTTGCGGCCACCGGTTTTCGACTTGCCTTCGGTCAGCGCCTTGACGGGCTTGCCCTTCCACAGTTTCGACCGGTCGACCAGGATCAGCCCGCGCTGGGCGGGGCTGGTCGGGTTATAGGATTTGAGTGCCATTGTTCCGTTTCCTCGCTCAAACGCCGGTCGTGACGTCGATCGACTGGCCTTCGGCCAGCGTCACAATCGCCTTTTTGACGTCGCTGCGGGTGTAGGGCTTGCCCTTCCAGCGCTTGGTCTTGCCCTTGGTGATCATGGTGTTGACCTTGAGCACCTTGACATCGAACAGCGCCTCGACCGCGGCCTTGATGGCGGGCTTGGTCGATTCTTCTGACACCTTGAACACCACCGCGTTGTTTTCGCTGAGCAGTGTCGATTTTTCGGTGATCACCGGCGCGAGGATGACGTCGTAATGACGTGCATCGATGGTTTTTGCCTTAGCCATTGCAGCGTGCCTCCAGCTTTTCGACCGCAGCGCGGGTCAGCACCAGCGTGTCGGCACGCAGGATGTCGTAAACATTGGCGCCAATCGCCGGCAGCGCGTCCACACCGATGAGGTTGGCCGAGGCCAGCGCGAAGCTGGTTTCAACCGCATCACCATCGATGAACAGCGCGCGGCCGAAAGCCAGCTTTTCGAGCTTGCCCGCCAGAACCTTGGTCTTGGCGTCCTTGAGCTCGAGGCTGTCGATCACGAACAGCTTGCCGCCGAGCGCCTTGTCCGACAGCGCCATTTTCAAGCCCAACGTACGGATCTTCTTGTTGAGCGAATGACCAAAGCTGCGCGAACGCGGGCCATGGGCCTTACCACCACCAATGAAGATCGGCGCGCGGCGGTCGCCGTGACGTGCCGTACCGCCGCCCTTCTGGCGACCGAACTTCTTACCCGTGCGCGACACTTCGCTGCGTTCGCGGGCGGCGCGTGCCGGACCACGGCGCTTTTCAAGCTGCCAGGTGACGACGCGGTGCAGAATGTCGGCGCGCGGCTCGACACCGAACACGGCTTCATTCAGCTCGACATCGCTGCCGGCTTTGCCGTCAATGGTCTGAACCTTGACCTTCATGCCTCGGACTCCTGCGCGCCATCGACTGCCGCATCGGCCACTGCGATTTCTTCCGCAGGCGTTTCGGCAGGCGCGTCGTGGTTGGCGTTGGCCGCGCTCTTGATCGCGGCGGGATAGGGGGCTTCGGGATGGCG
>JACEST010000025.1 GCA_013911715.1 Sphingopyxis sp.
GACGAATATCGCGCAGTGTGCGACATGACGGCGGAGTTTTACCTCCAGACGGTCGATGTCGTGTTCCAGCGCCATTTGCTGCCCAAGGGCGAGTTTAACTATCGCGGCAAGCTGGTCGATCCGGCGGCGATCACCGACACCGCGCTGCTGGCGGTCGAAGGCGAGCGCGACGATATTTCAGGGCTGGGCCAGACCAAAGCGGCGCTGACGCTGGCCAAAAAACTGCCTGCGACAAAAAAGAAATATCATATGGCGCCGACCGTGGGCCATTATGGCATTTTCAACGGTCGCAAATGGCGCGAGGAAATCGCGCCGGTGCTCGAAGATTGGATCCGCGCGCACGCGTGATTTTTCATCCGGCGGTTCACTCTGATGAAACCTTCTTGCTTATAACGTAGTTTCGTGACCATTGCAGCGCTGCGGGAGGATGGCTATATGGAAATCGTGAAAAAGGCAGCTCGCAAATTTCGATCCAGTGCGTTCAGGCGCGGTGTGTACGAGGGCTTTGCCTCGCACGTTGTATTTTTTGTGCCGAGTCAGTACCGCCATTCTGCTTTTGTTAACTCTTCAATAGGCCATGCGTGGCGTGGAGTCGGCAATGCGTTGCTAGTGGCTGAAGAGAGTTACGGGGGACACCTTGGCAAAATCGACCGACAACGTTCCGGCAAAAGCAACACAGGAGCTTGATTCCCAAATCTCCGACAAGATTGCGGAAGAAGTCAGCAAACGAATCGGGTCGATAGTTTCTGGACCACAAAAAGGCCAGATCATTGCTCAGATGGTGAGCTTGGTCCAAAGTGAGCGCTTCTCGGGACCAATTGCTCATCCAAAACACCTTAGAGAGTATGAAGAGATTTGCCCCGGTTCTGCCGATCGAATCGTGTCGATGGCCGAGAACAACCTCCTGCATGGCCAACAGATGGAAAGAACTGCGCTAGAGGCGGACATCAAGGATATGCACGATGGGAGGAAGTTTGGCTTTCTTGCACTAAGCCTGTTGATTATTTGCGCAATGTTTAGCGGGTATATCGGAAACACCCCGTTGGCCATAACGTTCATTGGAGCTGGAGCGCTTGGGGCGGTAGGTTCGATCATTCGCGGTCGCGGGAATGGCAATCCGGATAACACATAGACGTTGGGCCGCAGCGTCTACTAAAATCCTTGATTGCCTCGGCAGTAACTTACCACTTCCCATTCAATCCCGTCATGATCGAAGAAGTAAAAGCTGCGGCTAGGTCCATAGTCGCTGTGGCTGAAGGGGGCGAGGTCGGCGCCAACCACGCGCGCTTCGGTGGCATCCAAATCGTCGACCTCGACGCCGACATGGTTGAGCGGGACGCCCTTTTCCCAATGCACATTGGCGTGTTGGCCATCGGGGCCGGTGTAGAGCGCGACATAACTGCTATCGTCGCCAAGGTGGATCGTTGACCCGCCGAATTGCGAGGGCCCGCGCCAGCGGATGTGCCAGCCGAAGATGGCGGCGAGCAGCGCGGCGCTGCGGTCGGGGTTGCTGACGGTCAGGTTGACATGTTCGAGGCGGAGAGCGGGCATATTTCGGTCCTTTGCTGGCTATGGTGCGAATCGCATTTGCCCTTGATGCAAGTTCAAGTTAGGTTTAGGTCAAGAATTTATTTTGTCCGCCCGCCCTGAGCTTGTCGAAGGGCCGTTCTTTCTTTTGCTATGGTCAAAGACAAGGACAGTCCTTCGACAGGCTCAGGACGAACGGGGTTGGGGGATAGGGAGGCCTATGAAGCACCGCCGCGACCTGATTACTATTGGCGACCTCGCCGCGCGCACCGGCGTTGCGGTGTCGGCGATCCGTTTTTACGAGGCCAAGGGGCTGGTCGCGGCGCTGCGCACCAGCGGCAACCAGCGGCGCTTTTTGCGCGCCGACATTCGCCGCATATCGTTCATCCTGATCGCGCAGGGCATGGGGCTGAGCCTCGAGGAAATTGCCGCCGAGCTGGTGCGGCTGCCCGGCGAGCGCACCCCCAATGCCGCCGACTGGGCGCGGATCAGCAAATCATTGCGCGCGCGGATCGATGCGCGCATTGCCGCGCTGGAGCGCACGCGCGCCAACCTTGACGGCTGTATCGGGTGTGGCTGTTTGAGCCTGAAACGCTGTGCGCTGTATAACCCCGGTGACAAGGCTGCGCGCGAGGGTACGGGGCCGAGGTATGCGCCTGTGGGGTAAAATACTCATGCCTATAATAGCGTCACCCTGAACTTGTTTCAGGGTCCATGGCGCCAAGTTGCTGCATAGCGCCATGGATGCTGAAACAAGTTCAGCACGACGATGTGGACAGTCCGTCGCGTAAGCCTCAAAAAATCTCAAACAATCCAGCCGCACCCTGGCCGCCGCCGATGCACATGGTCACGACGGCATATTTGACGCCGCGGCGCTTGCCTTCGATCAGCGCGTGGCCGGCGCAGCGCGCGCCGGTCATGCCGAACGGGTGACCGATCGAGATCGAGCCGCCGTTGACGTTGAGCAGCTCACCCGGAATGCCTAGCCGGTCGCGGCAATAGATGACCTGCACCGCGAAGGCTTCGTTGAGTTCCCACAGACCGATGTCGTCAATTTTGAGGCCGGTGCGCTCGAGCAGCTTGGGGATGGCGAACACCGGGCCGATGCCCATTTCGTCGGGCTCGGTGCCCGCGACCGCCATGCCGACATAGCGGCCGAGCGGGGTCAGGCCGCGCTGTTCGGCGACCTTCGCCTCCATCACCACGCACGACGACGACCCGTCGCTCAGCTGGCTGGCGTTGCCTGCAGTGATGCAATGGCCTTCGCCCATCACGGGTTTCAGGCTGGCGAGCCCTTCGAGCGTGGTGTCGGGACGGTTGCAATCATCTTTGGTCGCGGTGACTTCGTGGTAGGAGACTTCCTTCGTTTCCTTGTCCATTACCGCCATGGTCGCGGTGCAGGCGATGATTTCGTCGTCGAACTTGCCTGCGGCCTGCGCGGCGGCGGTGCGCTGCTGCGATTGCAGGCTATATTCGTCCTGCGCCTCGCGGCTGATGTTATAGCGTTTGGCGACAACCTCTGCCGTGCCGATCATAGGCATATAAACGTGGGGATGCATTTCGAGCAGCTCGCGGTCGGGCTCGATGAACATCTTGCCGCTGCCGACGCCCTTTGAAATCGTCTCGACACCGCCCGCGACGACGATGTCCATATTGTCGATGATGACCTGCTTGGCGGCGGTCGCAATGGTCATCAGTCCCGACGAACATTGGCGGTCGATGGTCATGCCTGGCACGGTGACGGGCAGGCCAGCGCGCAGCGCGGCGAGGCGCGCGACGTTGGTCCCGGTCGAACCCTGCTGCACGGCGCAGCCCATGATGACATCGTCAACCTCGCCGCCCTCAAGTCCGGCACGTTCGACGGCGGCCTTGATCGACCAGGCGCCGAGTGTGGCACCTGTTGTGTTGTTGAATGCGCCGCGCGCCGCCTTGACGAGCGGGGTGCGGGCGGTGGAAACGATAACGGCGTCACGCATGGGGATTCTCCTCAATATAGCCCCTACCCTTTAGGGGAGGGGTTGGGGTGGGGTCTGTCAGAGCAGTGCAAGGCCGCGTGGCCCCACCCCGCTGCGACTAGGCGGCAAGCCGCCAAGTCTCACTGCCCCTCCCCTGAAGGGGAGGGGGGTAATAGGTCAAACGAAAAACTGGCTGATCCATTCGCACATCAGGGCGGGTTTGTCTTCGCCTTCGATCTCCACTGTAACCTCTTGCACCTGCTGCCACTGGCCGGGGCGCTTTTCTTCGAGTTCGAGCAATTTGAAATGGGCGCGCACGCGCTTGCCCGACCGGACGGGCGCGAGGAAGCGCAGCTTGTTGCTGCCGTAATTGACCCCCATCTTCACGCCCGCGACGCGCGGGTTGTCCGACTTTGCTGCGAGCAAGGGCATCAGCGACAGGGTCAGAAACCCGTGCGCGATGGTGCCGCCAAAGGGGGTCGCCTTGGCGCGTTCGGGATCGACATGGATAAACTGATGATCGCCGGTGGCGTCGGCGAATTTGTTGATCATGTCCTGATCGACCTGCACCCATTCGGAAACACCAAGCGGCTGCCCGACACGCTCTGCCAATGCTTGCGGTGTGATGCCGGTCATCATCCATTCCCTCTGCTTGCGGGCCCTTTGCGGCGGGCGTATTGCGGCCTTTTGCTGCGCCATGCAAGCCATGCGCGTGGCCCGCACAGAGCCGTAGCGTCAGCGCGCCTTGCCCTTGTCCTGCGCCTCGAGCGAGGGATCGAAAAAGGGCAGAATCATCGTGCCGTCGGGGGCGGCAGTGAAGGTGGTCTGGGTGGGATAGGCGATTTCATAGCCCTCGGCCACCATCGCCTCAAACAGATCGATGCCCACCTGCGTGCGGCCACGCCCCACAACCTCCAGATCTTCGCTCATCACATCGAACACCAGCTCGAAATCAAGGCTCGATGGACCAAAGGCCAGAAAGCCTGCGCGAATGAACTGATGGTCCGCAGCTGTCACGATGCGCTCCATCAGCGCGGGCAGCGCGCGCAATTTGTCAGGCGGCGTTTGATAGATGACGCCAAAGTGAAAGTTGATTCGCCGCCGCTCGAGCCGCGCAAAATTGCCAATTTCCTTGCTGAGCAAATTGGTGTTCGAAATGATCAAAAGCTCGCCATTGATCGAGCGCAGTCGCGTGCTTTTCAGCCCGACGCGCTCGACGGTGGCGATGGTCTGGTCGTAACGGATCGTCTCGCCATTGCTGAACGGCCGGTCGAAAATGATCGACAGCGCGGCAAACAGATCGGCGAAAATGCCTTGCGCCGCCAGGCCGATGGCAATGCCGCCGATGCCGAGGCCGGCGAGCAGCCCTGACACATTCACCCCGATGTTCGACAGGATGATGATTGCGGCGATGGTGAACAGGGCGACGCTGATCAGCAAGCGCATGATCGGCAGCGCGTTGGTCAGCGTTTCGCTGCCGCCCTCGCTCGCGCGGCGCTGGACGACGCCGATCAAGATGTCGCGCAGCCACGCGGCGCCCTGCAGCGCCAGCGTGATGGTCAGCAGCACGCTGATGAGACCGCGTACGGCGCTGGGCGGGCTGGTATAGGGGATGGCGATGCACAGGCTGACGATGATCAGCGGCAGCGTTTTGGTGCGCGCGGCGGTGCGCAGGAACACATCGGTCAGCCTTGCCTCGGTCGGCGTACGCGCCCCGCGCCGCCGGGCCACCATGCGGAAACCGTAAAGCAACCCGAACAGCACCAGCGCGGCCAGCGCGGCGGCGGCAATATCGCCCCAATGATCATCGAACCAGCCAGCAATGGCTTGCCAGCTGGCGGCCATGCTGTCCCAAGCGGTGGTGGCCGGCGGGGGTGGGACTTTCGAAGCAGGGGAGGTCATGGATGGCGGCTTAGCCCAACCAAGCGCTCTTGCAAACGGCGCTCCTAGCCGCGCGCGCGGCGGGCGTGCAGTGCGGCCAGCAGGTCATCTCCGACGCGCTGGCACCAGCGCCGCCCCGGCAGCTCGATATGGCGGTGGAGCAGGTGCGCCGACAGCAAGGTCGCGGCGACAAAGGCGGCGATGGCGGGCGCGCTCACCGCCGCAGGATCGGTCACAAACAGCAGTTTGAACAGGATCCACAGGAAGAAATGGGTGAGGTAGAGCGCATAGCTGATCTGCCCCAGCCACTGCGCCGTGCGACCGCCGAGCAGCGGGCGCGGCGACAGCGATGCTTCGAGCGCGATGGTGACGATGGCAGCCATCAGCAGCGGCACCCCCGCGGGCTGCGACACGCCACTGACGATGAGTGCGGTGCCGAGTATGGCCAGCCCGGCAGCCGTCACGAGGACCAGCGCGCGGCAATCCCGATTTTCGCTCCACCATTGGCACAGCAGCACACCGATGCCGAATTCGGCAAGGCAGCGGACGAGGCCTGTCGCGGGAATGTCCGCGCCGATGCCGCTGCGCCCAGTCGCTGCGAACCATGTGCCGATCGCTGTGGCAATGGCGAGCGTAAGCAGCGGAAAACGCCGCGCCCCAGTGCCGAGGCGCGCCGCCGCCGTGCCGCCCAGCGCGAGCAGCAAATAGGCTGCCCACTCGGCCGAAATCGACCAGGCGGGGTCGTTCCACGCCAGCCGGTCGCTGAACCCCCAATTTTGCACGAGGAGCAGATGCGCGGGCAGATCGCCGAGCGGATATTGCGGCTCCAGCGGCCGGCCGCTCAGCACGAGCACGCCGGCAAAGGCGATCATCGCCAGCATGATGGCGAGGTGCAGCGGGAAAATCCGGGCAAAGCGGCGGACGATGAATGGCAGGGTCGCGGCGCGGCCTTGCTCACGGAACGCCGCGCCATAGGTCCACCACAGTATAAATCCCGACAGGACAAAGAACAGATCGACCGCCAGATAGCCATGACCGAGCAGCGCGATCATCCATTCGGGCGCGAAACTGCCCATGCTGGCGCGAATATGATAGAACAGCACCGCCAACGCCGCGATGCCGCGCAGGCCCGTCAGCGTCGGTAACTGGCGCGGCGCGGCGGCCGCGCTCATGCCGGCTGGCGGATAAACCGTCCCTGCGACCGCCAACTGCTCTGTTGCTCGCGTCGCCGAACATAGGAGGCAAGGCCGATTTGCAGCGCGATCATCATATAGATGAACGGCTGGAACGCGATGCCGACGAACAGCGATCCGACCAGATAGATGATCTGGCCGTGCTGGAGCGCGGTGGCGAGCGGGGCGATCCATTGTTCCTCGGCGCGGCGCGTGGCGCGGTAGCGGCGGCGGATGCGCTCCATGATAAAGAGGCCGCTGACGTGCAGCGCCAGGAACAGCGCGAGCCCCGGGAATCCCTGTTCGCCCAGCATCTCGAAATAGCTCGAATGATAGGCGCGCGCGCGCTCTTCATAGGTTTCGGGCGCGGCGCTGGCATCGCCGGTCGCCAGTTTGTCGACGCGGATTTCGTTCTGGCGATAGGCCTCGAACCCGCCGCCAAAGGGGTTGTCCTTGGCATAGTCCCAGGTCCACGCCCACACCGCGACGCGCGTCGAGGCCGACTGGTCGGCGCGGTGGTCGCGGATCGTTTCCATCCGCGCGGTATAGCTGTCGGGCAGGAACGGGACGGCGACCAGCGCGAGCATCGCCGCGCTGCCGATATACAGCATGCGATGCCTGACCGCGCGCAGCGACAATATGGCCAGCACCGCGATGCACACCAGGCCGGTGCGTGCCTGCGTCCCCACCGGCAGCAACAGGCACGCGAACACCAGCGCAAAGCAGAACAGCGACACGCGCCAGTCGGGCGGAAACACGGTGCCGTGCCGCCGCATCCACAGGATCAACGGGATGATCGCGATCGCCACGGTCGACATGGTGCTGCCTTCGTACAGCCCGTAATTTTCATCGAGCAGCAGCTGCAGCGAGCCATAACCGCCGCCGCCAGCGGCCGTTTTGATCCCCCCCGCAATGGCGATCGATGCCGCCGACAACAGCATGACCAGCGCCAGCGCCTCGATCCGCAATTTGGTGCGCAGCGTCAGCGGCAGGAAAATCGCCCATAGTAGCGCCTTCCACACCCACGCCCATTTATCCTGCGCCTCGACGGGAAAATCGGCGCTGAGCGTGGTCAGCCCGCAATAGCCAAGCAGCGCCAAGAGCAACATCTGACGCCCCGAAAATCGCGCATCGCGTTTGTTATCGGCGACCAGCCAGCCGGTGATGGCGAGCCCGAACACGATCAATGAAACCGGAATGCTGTTGAGCAGATAATAGGACAGCTTCTGCGGCGCGACGATGTCGATGTAGCAAAAGACCAGAACAAACAGGAACGGCTTGCGAAAGCCGGTGCCGATGAACGCCATCAGGAACGCGATGAGAAACAGGTCACGCATCGCGCGAACCGTCTTGCGCCTGTTGCCAGCGCTCGCGCTCGCTGACTTCATGGTCAAGGTCGGCGCGGTCCAGCAACCGCCACAGCGCCAAGGCCAGCAGCCCGTGGGTCAGGAGGATGGCGAAATTGTCGACCATGCGGGTTTCGAGGGCTTCCAAATTCTCCGTTCGTCCTGAGGAGCCGCTGAGCTTGTCGAAGCGACGTCTCGAAGGATCAGCACGAGGTGGTTCGAGACGGGACTTCGACAAGCTCAGTCCCTCCTCACCACGAACGGGAGGTGTGACTGATGCGGTTCGTCCTAACCCATCGCGGTTGACGCCGCGTTAAGCCTTGTCTGGCAGAGATTTGCCCTATGCTGCGCATCCTGCACATTCTCGACCACAGTCTGCCCGCGCACAGCGGCTATACCTTCCGCACGCGCGCGATCATGAAGGCGCAGCTCGCCAAGGGCTGGGCGGTTGCGGGCGTCACCGGATCGCGCCATCCGCTGCCCGGCCCAGACAATGAATGCATCGAAGGACTTGATTTCTATCGCACGTCCGTGGTCACCAGCGCGCCCAGTCCCTTGCGCGAATGGCGCGAAATTGATGCGCTGGCGCGGCGTATCGACGCGCTGGTCGACGAATGGCGGCCCGACTTGCTCCACGCCCATTCGCCCGTGCTCAATGCGCTTGCTGCGCTTCGCGTGGCGCGGGCGCGCAGTTTGCCTTGCCTCTATGAGATCCGCGCCTTCTGGGAGGATGCCGCCGTGGGCAACGGCAGCGGCACCGAAGGCGATCTGCGCTACCGCCTGACGCGCGGGCTGGAAACGCACGCAGTGCGGCGCGCCGATGCCGTCGCGGTCATTTGCGAAGGGTTGCGCGCCGATCTGGTGGCGCGCGGCATCGATCCCACCAAGATTCTCGTTTCGCCCAACGGCGTCGATCTCAATCTCTTTGGCGACCCGCCGCCGCGCGACGAGGCATTGGCTGCCGAGTTGGGGCTGCGCGGCTGCGGCACCATTGGCTATATCGGCAGTTTCTATGATTATGAAGGCATCGACGATCTGATCGCCGCCATGCCCGCGCTGGCCGCGCGCGCTCCGGAAGCGCAACTGCTGCTCGTCGGCGGCGGTCCGATGGCCGACGTCTTGGCGGCGCAGGCGGCGGCATCGCCGGTTGCCGACCGCATCCGTTTCGTCGGCCGCGTCCCGCACGATCAGGTCGAACGCTATTACGCGCTCATCGACATCCTCGCCTATCCGCGCAAGGCGATGCGGCTGACCGAACTTGTCACCCCGCTCAAACCGCTCGAAGCCATGGCGCAGGGCAAGCTGGTTGCGGCATCGAACGTCGGCGGTCATCGCGAGCTGATCGAAGATGGCGTGACGGGCAGTTTGTTCGCGCCGGACAGCCCGGCGGCGATCGCCGATGCGCTGGGCCAGTTGCTCGGCGACCGCTCGGGATGGGAAAAGCGACGCATTTTGGCACGCAATTTTGTCGAATCCGAACGTAACTGGTCGTCAAACATTTTGCGTTATGAACCTGTTTACCACAAAATGCTGGCTCCCCGGCAACGGGCGAGGGCGGCATGAGCGTTTTGGCCGCGAAAGCGGCATATATGGACCCACCGATGGAAGCAGTGTCAGCAGCAAGGCCGCAGGGAAGCACGCTCGCGCGCGTATTGCGCGGATTGCGGCCGACTGCACCCGCTGCATTTGCGGGCTTTGCGCTGGGATTGTCATTTGCGCTGATGATGCCGATGGCGTGGTTGTCGGCGATCTGCTGGAACCTGTATCTCGACAAATTGCACCCGATTTTCATCGAACCGCTCGGCCATGCCGCGCGCATTGGCGTGGGAATCGGCCTCGGCGTGATCGCCATGCTGTTCGCCGCCGCGGTTGTGCTCGCGCTGGCGACCCCGGCGGGGCAGGCGTGGCTGGCGCATTTTCGGCGTCCCGCACCCGCCCATGATTTCTCGGAATATGCGGGCTTGGACGAAGCTGCACCCAGTGTCCCCCGCCGCCGCAGCGCCGACATCCATCCCGATGCGCCGCAGGTCGCCCCGATCAACGCGCTGCGCGATTTGCCCGCTGCCGGGTTGAGGCCCATGCCAATGATCGACGCCGCCAATGACATGGCCATGGACGAAATTTTGCCAGCAATCGACGCGACCGATGACGAAATGCTCGAACTCGCCGATTTCACTGATGCGAGTAGCATCGCCGCCGTGCCCGAAAGCGAAGACACCAGCCTCGGCGCAATGGTCGCGCGGCTCGAAGCCGGCGTGATGCGCCAGCGCGGCGACGGCGGCGAAGCATCGCCGCCCCCGGTCGATCTGGCGCTCGAAGCCGCGCTAAGCACGCTGGCGCGGATGAACCAGCGCGCGGTGGGCTGAACGACAATTTTGCGTCTTCCCCGCGAAAGCGGGGACCCAGGGCCAGAAGGGGCGTCGGTCGCCCCTGGGTTCCCGCTTTCGCGGGAAGGACAAATGATGCGAAATATAGTCATCGGGCCGTCAATCATCGACTGTCAGCAGTTCGATCCGCCAATCGCCGCTGCCCGCTTCGTCCAGTTGCAACGCGACATCGGCGACAAAGCAGTTCGCCAAATCCCACTCGTGCCGCGCCAGCAGGCGCGCGGTCGCGGCGGCGTCATCGTCGCCATCGGGGCGCACATCAAACCAATGGCGCGCTCCGGCAAAACTGGCGCTCGCCCATGGCCGCCAGCCGTGCGCCACGATTCGCGCGGCAGGGGGCAGCAGCGCCACCAGTTGACCGTGCAACCTGTTCTGCACCGCCCCGTCATGCGCCATCGCCATCGCTCCGCTTTGCATCAGCATGATGAGCCCTCCTTCTGCCATTTGTTCATGAAATGTTCTATATTGTGCGACACGCGCGGCCCC
This sequence comes from Sphingopyxis sp., assembly GCA_013911715.1. Classification (GTDB taxonomy): domain Bacteria; phylum Pseudomonadota; class Alphaproteobacteria; order Sphingomonadales; family Sphingomonadaceae; genus Sphingopyxis. The sequence continues at coordinate 10,755 of JACEST010000025.1, forward strand.
GGTTGGCGCCCGTTGCGCAGATCGCCGACGAGTCGCGGGTCGCGCACGGCAAGGCGGCCGAACAGCGTCGGCGGCATGCCGCTCGCTTTCAGAAACCGGTCAACACGATGGCTGAGGGGGCTGGTCATGCAATTGCCTTTCCAAACGAATCGGATCAGATAGGAAACATCCTATTGCTATGTATTTTCCTACTTGTCTAGGATAAATCCTATCTGTATGATGTTCCGCAGAAGGAAGCCGTCATGTCCCTGCCGTCTGACCCCCGCGCGTTGCTGGACCATCTGATCCGCGACCGCGGTCATGATTATCAGCGCATTTCGCGGCTGATCGGCCGCAACGCCGCCTATATTCAGCAATATATCAAACGCGGCACGCCGCGCCGGCTCGACGAAGCGGACCGGCGGCGCATTGCCGCCTTTTTGGATGTTCCCGACGCCATGCTGGGCGGACCAGTGGCAACTGTGGCTGCGCCGACCCCGCGCGCACGCGGCCCGGCGATGCTGCTGGTGCCGCAGCTTGCGGTCGGCGCATCGGCTGGTCCAGGCGCGACGGTCGACGGCGAAGGTGTCGAGGCGGGCTTTGCCTTCGACCCGCGCTGGCTGCGGCGGCTCGGCGCCGACACGCGCGCCTTGTCGATCATCTCGGTCGAGGGCGATTCGATGGCCCCGACGCTGAATGATGGCGACGACATCCTTGTCGATGGGGCCGACACGGCGGCGCGGCTGCGCGATGGCATTTATGTGCTGCGGATGGACGATGCGCTGATGGTCAAGCGCGTCGCGCGCCTGCCGGTGCCGGGGCGCATTTCGGTGAAGAGCGACAATCCGCTCTATCCTAGCTGGCCCGATCTGGCCGCCGACGCGGTGGCGCTGGTTGGCCGCGTCGTGTGGACCGGGCGGCGGGTGCGATAGCAGATTTCCGTTCGCCTCGAGCGAAGCCGAAAGGTGGTGCGTGCCCGCGCAGTGTCTCGACTTCGCCTGACATGGACGGGACTTAGAAATTTTTGCGCTAAGCGGGCAGCGGCTCGACCCGATCAACCAGCGGCTTCTTGCGCGCGGCGATGATGCAGCCAGCGACGATCAGCACCGTTCCAGCAACCGTCTGCCATGCCAAAGCTTCGCCGAACCACACCCAGCCCAGCGCCGCCGCCCACAGAAAGGCGGTATATTCCACCGCCACCAACTGCTGCGCCTCGGCGCGGGCATAGGCCCAAGCGAGCAGGAACACCGACATGGTCGCGAGCAGCGCCGCGCCCAGCAGATGTGGCCCCCATTCGGCCGATGGCAGCACCGCCCCCCACGGCGCGGCCAGTGCCAAAATCAGGCCGACGAGCAGATTCTGGAAAAAGGCAATCTCGGTCGGGCTCGCCACCTGTGCCTGTTTGCGCGCGATGATCAGGTTGATGGCATAGGCGACCGCCGAAAACAGGATGGCGCCGACCGCCATCGCATCGCGCACCTGTCCATCGGCACCCAGTTTGGCTGACAAGATCACCAGCATCCCGGCAAGCCCCAGCAGCGACGCGATAATGGCATCGCGCCCCACTTTTTCGCCCAGCATCACGGCGGCGAGGTAGAGCGTGATCAGCGGCGCGATGAACGACAATGCAATCGCCTCGGCCAGCGGCAGGCGCGCCAGCGCCCAAAAGAAACTCACCGCCATCGCCGCCACCAATGCCGAACGGACGGCGTGCAGCCCCAATGCTTCGCGCGACGGCAGCGGCGACCGCAGCGCCGCCCACACCGCGCCCGCCAGCGCTGCGCCGATCAGACAGCGCCACAGCACGGCGTTGTAGGCGCCCAGCGCAATCGACAAATCCTTCATCAGCGCGTCCATGACCGAAAACAGGCCAATGCCGACGCAGGCGACCGTGAAGGGCAGGGCAGGCGAGCGGGGGTGAGTCATGCGGACTTTCACAGGTGATTCGGACTGGGTTCGGCGCGCTTGTGCAAGCTCAACAGGGGTTGAGGTCAATTGATTTCTTCGATCAAGGTCAAACCCATTACCGTCTGCCCTGAGCTTGTCGAAGGGCTGTTCTTTCTTCTACACCGCCAGCATGACCTTTTGGGCTTACATGCTGCACTGCCGGGGCGGGGCCTTCTATGTTGGTCATACCGATAATCTGGAATATCGCATTGGGCAGCATCAGGGCGGATTGATTGCTGGGTTCACGGCGAACCATTTGCCCGTTGAACTGGTCTGGAGCTGGGATTTTCCAACGCGGCATGAAGCCAAGGAGGCGGAGCGGCGGATCAAAGGTTGGAGCCGCGCGAAGAAACTGGCCTTGATCCGCGGGGATTGGGACAGGATTTCGATGTTGGCCAAGGGAAAGAACGATCCTTCGACAGCGACCCGCCGGGAGCCAGGACAGACGGGGGAGGGGGAGAATGCGGCTTTTTCACCAGCCTTGGTTCAGGGCACCGACCCAACCCCCCACCCCGTCCGCCCTGAGCTTGTCGAAGGGCTGTCCTTTTCTTTGACGCCGCATCCGCACACGCCTCCGACATCAGTGCAGGCTGTCAGCGGATTTTTGTCCGGGACCGCAGAGTTGATGATCGAGTATCGGGTCGAGTGTGCCAAGACGTTGGTTGATCCTGGCCCAGTCATGCCAACCCGGGCAGACGAGCTTTGGCGAACCACCTGTTTCGAGCTGTTTGTGAAATCGGCCGACGCGGACGGGTACACCGAGTATAATTTTTCGCCGTCAAGCGAATGGGCGGCCTATGTGTTCGATGGCTATCGGGTAAATATGCGCAATGCGCCCATGCACCACCCCGCAATCTTGGGATTGCGCGAAGGTGAGGCCTATGTGCTTGAGGTTGGCTCGGGCCCAAGCCTCCCACCCGGCGATATTCACCTCGCCCTTGCCGCCGTCATCGAAGAAAGTGATGGCACCAAAAGCTATTGGGCACTCGCTCACCCAGCGGAAGGTCCGCCCGATTTCCATCATCCCGATTGCTTTGCGCTGCACCTTCCGGCACCGGACGCGGCATGACTGTCCAATTCGGTATCGACCGCCTGCTCGCCGACCCCGCGCTCCTTGGCGAACTCAAGGGCCGCCGCGTCGCGCTGCTCGCGCATCCGGCGTCGCTCACCGCGGACCTGACCCACAGCCTCGACGCGCTGGTCGGCGCTGGCGTCAATGTCACCGCGATGTTCGGGCCGCAGCACGGCGTGCGCGGCGACCTGCAAGACAATATGATGGAATCGCCCGATTTCACCGACCCGCGTTACAATATCCCCGTGTTCAGCCTCTACGGTGAGCATCGCCGCCCGACCGGCCAGTCGCTCACGACCTTCGATGTCATCCTGATCGACCTGCAGGATCTCGGCTGCCGCATCTACACCTATGTCACGACCTTGCTCTATGTGCTCGAAGCCGCTGCGGGAGTTGGCAAGAGTGTGTGGGTGCTCGACCGCCCCAACCCGGCGGGCCGTCCCGTCGAGGGGCTGACGCTGCTGGCGGGACAAGAAAGCTTCGTCGGCGCCGCGCCGATGCCGATGCGCCACGGGCTGACGCTCGGCGAAATGGGCCACTGGTTCATCCGCCACTTCGCCCTCGACGTCGATTACCGTGTGATCGCTTGCCAAGGTTGGGAGCCGGATGGCGAAGGGTTTGGCTGGCCGCCGAGCCGCATCTGGGTGAACCCCAGCCCCAACGCCGCCAACGTCAACATGGCGCGCGCCTATGCCGGGACAGTGATGCTGGAGGGCACGACGCTCAGCGAGGGCCGGGGCACCACCCGCCCGCTCGAACTCTTCGGTGCGCCCGACATCGACGCATCGGCAGTTATCGCCGAAATGCGCCGCCTCGCGCCCGAATGGCTCACCGGCTGCGGCTTGCGCGAAATCTGGTTCGAGCCGACCTTCCACAAACATGTGGGGAAACTGTGCCACGGCGTCCACATTCACGCCGAAGGGGTTTTCTACGATCACAATGCCTTCCGTCCGTGGCGCATCCAGGCGCTCGGCTTCAAAGCCGTCCGGCGGCTTTATCCCGACTACCCCCTGTGGCGCGATTTCCCCTATGAATATGCCTTTGGGCGGCTGGCCATCGACGTGATCAACGGCGGACCGGGGCTGAGGGAATGGGTCGATGATGCGGGGGCAGCGCCTGGCGATCTGGATGCGCTGACGGCGGCGGATGAGGCGGCGTGGCGGGACGAGGTGGCGGGGCTGCTGCTTTATTGACGCCGTCATTGCGCGCATGTTTGCGCCGCGACACATTCAATTTTGCGTCAGGCGACATAATTTCTCTGATCGATCAGGATCGATCAGAGAAATCAGCTATGATCGGTTACAGGAGATCATAAACTTGACTAATGATCGTTTTTAGGCGATCAAGAAGATAGAGCATAATCGACTGGAGCCGATCATGAATATGAACGCCCTCGGAAGAAAGCATCTCGAACGACGGCTTGCGCCGCTGCGTGATGAGATGAATCTGACTCGACCGCCGCGCGGCTGGCTGAAAGCCATGCGTGACGCATTGGGATTGACGACGCGCCAGCTCGCGCAACGCATGGGCAATGTCCAATCCGTCATCGTCGATATGGAGAAGAGCGAAGCCGCAGATACGATCTCTCTCAAAAAACTGCGACAAGCCGCAGAAGCGATGGACTGCGTATTGGTTTATGCGCTCGTTCCCAAACGCCCCATCGACGAGATACTGCGCACGCGCGCACGCGAAGTTGCAACTCGGCAACTAGCGCGCATCAGCCACACGATGGCACTGGAAGACCAAAGCCTTGTTCGTGCCGATCAGGAACAGGAACGCGAACGCTTGGTTGAAGAGCTGCTGCGCGGTGCACCGGCGCGGCTCTGGGATGAAAAGCCTTGACGCATGATCTTTTCCAAGCGGACGACGGCAACACCCCGCTGACCCATGAAGAACGGCAGGGTTTGATCCCTTCATACATTACCCTGCGCAGTGAACTGAATGAAGCCGAGCAAATCAATATCACCGAGGGCGAGCGTTGGGCCTTTAGCCGGAACCGCAATGTGCTGGACGAGGCGTTTCTCCGAGAACTGCACCGCCGCATGTTCGGTCAAGTCTGGAAATGGGCCGGCGAATATTCAAAAGAGAACAACCGGCGCATCGGCTCCGACAGCTTCATGATCGCCGTTGATCTTCACGCACATCTGGGCGAAGCGTCTTACTGGGCGGAGAACCGCTCCTATCCTCCCGACGAAATCGCTCTACGCTTTCATCACCGGATTACCCAGATTCACCCGTTTCCCAACGGCAATGGGCGCTTCTCGCGCACGGCTGCAGACCTTTTCGCCGTGCAAATGGACGCAGCCCGATTTTCGTGGGGTCAGGTCAATCTGATTGAACCTGGTGCGGCGCGGCAGCACTACCTTGATGCATTACGTGCAGCAGATGGGCACGTTATAGAACCGCTTCTCGCATTTGCGCGCTCATAGGTGCGCATCGTCCCCCTCAATGCTTCCGCGTCAACTCACGCATCGCCGCATCCAGCCCCGCCAGCGTTAGCGGATACATGCGGTCATTCATCAGCGTTTTGATCATTTTCAGCGACTGGGTATAGCCCCAATGCGCCTCGGGCACGGGGTTCAGCCACACTGACGCCGGATAGACATGGGTCATCCGCTGGAGCCACACTTGCCCGGCCTCCTCGTTGAAATGCTCGACCGACCCGCCGGGATGGGTGATCTCATAGGCGCTCATGCTGGCATCGCCGACCAGCACCAGCTTGTAATCATGGCCATATTTGTGGAGGATGTCCCACATCGGGGTGCGTTCGGACCAGCGGCGCTTGTTGTCTTTCCACACGCCTTCATAGGGGCAGTTGTGGAAGTAGAAGAATTCCAGATTCTTGAACTCCGCCGTCGCCGCGCTGAACAATTCCTCGACCAGCTTGATGAAGGGGTCCATCGATCCGCCGACGTCGAGGAACAGCAGCAGCTTGACCGCATTGCGCCGCTCGGGCCGCATCACAATGTCCAGCCAGCCCTGCCGCGCGGTGCCGTCGATGGTGCCGGGAATGTCGAGCTCGTCCGCTGCGCCCTCGCGCGCGAATTTGCGCAGGCGGCGCAGCGCAATTTTGATATTCCGCGTGCCCAGCTCTTTGGTGTTGTCGAGGTTCGCAAATTCGCGCTTTTCCCAGACTTTCAGCGCGCGTTTGTGCTGGCTTTCGCCGCCGATGCGCACGCCTTCGGGGTTATAGCCCGAATTGCCATAGGGGCTGGTGCCGCCGGTTCCGACCCATTTGTTGCCGCCCTCATGGCGTTTCTGCTGTTCCTCAAGCCGCTGCTTCAGCGTCTCCATAATCTCGTCCCAGCTGCCCAGCGACTTGATCGCCTCCATCTCTTCAGGTGTCAGATATTTTTCGGCAACGGCTTTGAGCCACTCGTCGGGCACATCGACGGGTTTTTGGCCATAATCGGTCAGCAGCCCCTTGAAGACCTTGTTGAACACTTGGTCGAAGCGGTCGAGTTGGCCCTCGTCCTTTACGAATACCGCGCGGCTGAGATAGTAAAATTGCTCGGGCGTGCGCTCGATAACCTCAGCATCGAGTGCCTCGAGCAATAGCAGATGCTCCTGCAGGCTCGCGGCAATGCCCGCGCTGCGCAATTCGTCGAGGAAGTTGAAAAACATCGGCGCGATCCTTTGACTTGACGTGAACGTAAAGCGACGCGGGCTGCGCCGCAAGGGCGGATGCTTAGCGCCGCGTTAACCATTGCGTGGCATGACGACAGCAAGATCAAAAAAAGCCCGGGGTCCCGCCATGAAGTTCGACAAAATCGCCGCCGCCACGCCGCAACTCGACCAATCGGTCGCGGGCGATTGCGGCGATCTGGTGGTCGGCTGCGTTGAGGCCGCCGGGCGCATCGACCGCGCCACCGCGCACATGCGCGACCAGCTCGCTGAACTCGGCCATCTCGATGAAATCGCGACCGCGCTCGAGGCCGATCAGCGCCGCATCGCCGATTCAACCGATGAGGCCAAATTGCTGTCGGCGCGCGCGTGCGA
>JACEST010000026.1 GCA_013911715.1 Sphingopyxis sp.
CGCCCGACGTGAGCGGGGTAAAACTGCCGCCGAAAATGGCCCCGCTGGCCGCAGGCGCCGGCGCAATAAGCGGTTCGCTTGGCGCAAAAGCCTCGGGCGCAGGCTTGTCCTTAGCGTCGGTTGCGGCAGGCGCTAGCGCCATCGCGACCAGCGCCAAAACGGCCAAAAGATTACAGGGTTTGTGTCGCATTGCTCATCATCTCGTCGGCGGCCTGGATCATCTTGCTGTTCACTTCGTAGGCGCGCTGGGTCTCGATCATGTCGACCAGTTCCTCGACGACATTGACGTTGGACCCTTCGAGCATTCCGGCGCGCAGCATGCCGCGGCCGTCTTCGCCGGCGGTGCCGACCTGCGGCGCGCCCGATGCTGCGGTTTCGACCAGGATATTGTCGCCCACGGCCAGCAATCCGGCGGGGTTGGCGAAACGGGCCAGTTCGATCCGGCCTGCTTCAGTGGCTTCGGCCTGGCCTGCGACTGTCACAGACACTGTGCCATCGGGCGCTATCGATACATTGGTGGCGTCGTCGGGAATCTGGATGGCAGGTTCCAGCGGCTTGCCGTCACCGGTCACCATCAAGCCTTCCGCCGACCGGTTGAAATTACCAGCTCGGGTATAACCGATCCGGCCGTCGGGCAGTTGCACCTGGAAAAAGCCCGCACCATCGATGGCAAGGTCAAGCGCGCTGCCGGTGGCGCTGACGGTGCCTTGCGTGTCGATGCGCGCTGTGCCCGCAATGCGGACCCCGGTACCCAGATTGAGGCCGGTGGCATAGCGGTTTTCCGCCGATGCGGACGCCCCGGGCTGCGTCATCAACTGATACCCCAGCGTCTCAAAACTCGCGCGGTCGCGCTTGAATCCGGTCGTGTTGACGTTGGCCAGATTGTTGGCGATCACCTGCATGCGAAAATTCTGGGCATCAAGGCCCGTGCGGGCGACGTGCAAGGCTCCAAAGGTCATGTCATCTCTCCTTTAATTGGGCAGCTGCATTAGGCTGGCGCTGGCGTTGTCGAGGTCGCGCGCGCTGCCGATCAGCTTAAGCTGTGTGTCCCACGCCTTGCTGGCCTCGATCATCTCGACCAGTGCAGCGGTGGGGTTGACGTTGGATCCTTCCAGCGAGCGCGCGACCAGATGTGCATCGGGGTCATCGGGCAGCACACCGCCGCCTTCGGCCCGGAACAGGCTGTCGAGGCCCTTGACAACCTCCAGCCCGGCGGGGGTCACCAGCCGCAGCCGGCCCGCTTCCTGCGGCTGCGTCGCATCGCCGCCTGCGGGCACAATCAAAATCCGGCCATCTGCTTCGATGGAAATGCTGTCGGCCGGGGGCAGGGTGATCGGACCGCCTTCACCCTGCACCGGATGGCCGTCGCCGGTGGTCAGCAGCCCGCTGGGTGCAAGCTGCAAATCGCCGCGCCTAGTATAGGCATCGGACCCGTCGGGGGCCTGCACCGCCAGCAACGCATCGCCGCCCAGCGCGATGTCGAGGTCGCGGCCTGTGGCCGACACCGTGCCGGGGCGCATGTCGGCTCCGACCACTTCCTCGACGCCAAAGGCACGCGCATCCATGCCCTGTCCATCCAGCCACAGCGCCTGCGCCCGGGCGATTTCGCTGCGGAAACCGGTGGTCTGGGCATTGGCCAAATTGTTGGCGACGGCGGTCTGGCGCGCCATGCTGCCGCGCATTGCCGTCAGGCTGGTATAGATAAGGCGGTCCATGATCACCCTCCGTTAACGGTCGCGTCCACCCATCAGTTAATGTTGATGATGCTCTGGGTGATATTCGACGCGCTTTCGATGGCCTTGGCATTGGCCTGGAAATTGCGCTGCGCGGCGATCAGCAGGACCAGTTCCTCGGTGATGTCGACGTTGGACCGTTCCAGCGCACCCGAACGGATCGCGCCCATCGGGCCATTGGTCGCACCGTCAATCGACGGTGGTCCGCTGTCGCCTGTCGATTGCCAGTGCGCGTCGCCCACCGGCCGCAGACCCTCCATCGCCGGAAATGTCGCCAGCGCTACTTTACCCAGCGTCTGATCCGTGCCGTCAGCAAAAGTCGCGACGACCAAACCTTCCAGATTTACCGAGATATTGACCATTGATGCCGTCGGGTCGGTCGGCGAAGCCACGGGCAGCACCAAATCGTACAGGCCGCCAAGCGTGCGATCGGTCACATTGCCATTGGCATCGACCGGCAGCAATTGCAGCTTCGCGCCAGTGGAATCCAGCACCTCACGCGCCGGATTGACCGAGAATGCGCCGTTGCGGGTATAGGTCACGGCCTCACGCGGCGGATCGCCTTTGACGATAAACATCCCTTCGCCGGCAATCGCCATGTCGAGCGTGCGTTCGCTCGCCTCGGGGGTGCCTTGGGTGAATTGCTGGTTGATACCGATCAACCGCTGGCCCTGCCCCGCGATGGTGCGCGTCGACTGGGTTGGCGATGCGGCGAACAGGTCGCCGAACTGCGCGCGGCTGCGCTTGAAACCGGTCGAACCGGCATTGGCGATATTGTTCGAAATAACCGACATGTCGGTCTGCGCACCTTTAAGGCCGGACAGGGAAGTATAAAATGTCATGCTCTTATCCTCTTGCTTGGTCGGTGGGGGAGTGCGCCGCGCCTGCGGCAAAATTGGCGGCCAATTCGCTCAGCCGCGTCAACAATTCGGTCTGTGCCTGCAACTGGTCGCCGATGGCGCTCAGCTTGTCGTTGGTTTCGGAAACACCGGCCAGGCTTGAAAACTGCGCCATCTGTGCCACCATTTGCTGGTTGTCGACCGGGTTGAACGGGTCTTGCTGCGCCAGTTGCGCGGTCATCAGGCGCAGAAAATCGCCCTGGCCCAGCTGCGTGCCCTCAATCCGGGACGCCAGCGGCGCGGTGGCCAAATCGACCGGGGATGTTGAACGAAGTTCCATGTCACTGTCCCATTCTCAAAGTTTCGTTGATCAGCCCCTTGGCGGTTTCGAGCGCCTGGACATTGCTGCGATATTGCTGCGCGGTTTCGATCATCTCGACCATTTCGGCGGCAGCATCGACGGCGGCGACCCACACATTGCCGTCGGCGTCGGCCATCGGGCTGGTGGGGTCGTGGCGCTTTGACGGCGCCATGCGCGAGTGAACCACCTGGTCGATACTCACGGTGGCGCGGCCCTGTTGGTCCATCAGCGTGCGGAACACCGGCTTCATCGACCGATAGGCGCTGGCCTCGCTGCCCGACACCGAACCGGCATTGGCCAGGTTCGATGCAGTTGTGTTCAGCCGCACCATTTGCGCCGCCATCGCGCGGCCGCTGATGTCGAAAACGGATAATCCGGCTTGCATCCTACTCTCCCTTCATCGCGCGGTTCAGCGTGTTGATGCGTCCGTTCAGGAAAGACAGGCTGGCGCGATACGCCATGGCGTTTTCGGCATAGGCGGTCTGCTCGGTCGCCATTTCGACCGTGTTGCCGTCCAGCGAAGGCTGAACAGGGATGCGATAACGCACCGCTGCGGTCATCGGCTGACCATTTTCGGCAGCGGCCAAGGCGGCGGAAAAGTCCATGTCGCGCGCTTTGAACCCCGGCGTCGCCGCGTTGGCGATATTGGACGCAAGCAGCATCATGCGCTGGTTGCGCAAGTGCAGGGTAGTGGCATGGATGCCCAAGGCACGATCAATACTCATGTCGCTCTCCTCTGACCTGCCTCGCTGCCCTTGACGGCGCCGGGCGGAATGATTTGACAACGCCCACAGCCAAGCAGCTATCGTGCCAATTGACTAAAAGATCAAAATATCAGATAGTTGTCTGATCACTGCGCGGGCCACTCGGCCGTCAACCCAGACTCTGCCAAAAATTTGACGTCGCGCCTGCCACCAACCCGGCAATGCCAGTGTGGCGGCAGACTGGCACGGTTCCTGCAGCGGCTCTTGCAATACTGCGGCGGCCACCGACGAGCTCAGTCAGTTGAAGGAAAGGACAGGGACAATGCCAACCAGTAGCGTGATCAGCCTATTGGCCGGGCTGGCGATTTCGACCGCCCCCACCAACGGTCAAAATTTCGAAGATCTTGATGTCATCGATCAGCGGGCCGCCATTTTGGCGTCATCGCAGGGTCAACGCGCCGCCGCAGTTGATCGGCGTATCAAATTGCCACGCTGCCCGGAACTGGCCGTCATCGAAGTGGTGGACGCCAATTCGCTTGCGGCACGTTGCCTGCCGCTCGGCTGGCGCGTTCGCATCGCACTGGCGGCCGGGCAATTGGCGGTCGGCGTCAACGACACGGCGGCGCTGCTCGTCAAACGCGGTGATCCTGTGCGGCTGCGCGTGCAGCGCGATGGCTTTATACTGATTTACAGCGTCGTGGCCGCAGCCAATGGCCGCGAAGGAGATGTCATTCCGGTTCGGGCCGAAGGCAGCAGGACTATGCTCCAGGCGCGGTTGCTCGGACCGGGCCAGGCGATGCTCGTCGACTGGTCAGGGCCCTGACCCAAAAACAAATATCGACGCCACCGCTTAATCAATCGCTTTAGAAGTCGTTAATAGGTGCCATGATCATGGACGTCGATGCGTCCAGTTTCGCATGGAGACCTGCGGTGTTGGAAAAAAACGTCAGGATGGAGGCCGTTAGCCCGCTTGGTCGGACGGCGAGGCAGATTGACCCGCGTGTCGCGACGCATGGCGCGGCCATCCCGGCTGTGCGCCCGAACCTGCCGAATACCCCCCCGCAATCCGATGTTCTGGCCATGGCTGCGGAAATCGCCAGTCAGTCGCCGCCGATTGATGTGGCGCGCGTGGCTGCGCTGCGCGAAAAAATCAGCAGCGGCGACTATCCCATCAATGTGGCGGCGACGGCGCTGGCGATTGCCAATGCGCTGGCAGCACCGGGCACCACATGAACGCGCCCATTCTTGCCGTCGAAGCCGCGCTGGACGCTCTCGACACGGCGATCCGCGCTGCGGATGCGCCGGCCATATTTGCGGCCAGCGAGGCGCTGGCGGTCGCGGTGCGCGCGCTGGACGCATCAGCGATGACTGGATCCCGCAATGCGGATCATGCGACACTCACCAATCTCTTGATCAGGCTGGACGCCATGGCGATCGAGGTTAATTTGCACGGCGGATGGACGCGTCAGCGCATTGACAGTCTGGCGGACCTACGCGGTCAGCGGCAATTGACATCGCATCGATACTGTTGAAAAGAAAGAAAAAAATATCTCATAGCGAAAATGGCACGATGATTGCTGAAGGTTTGCCACAATTGTGGAAACCCAATCGATGTCAAATTTCCCCTTGCCCATCTCGGCACCCGGCACCCGGCCTCAGGTCGCGGCGATTGTGGCGGATGTGGCGCAGCGCACCGGCGTCGATTTCGACTTTCTGATCGATGTCGCGCGGGTGGAAAGCAATTTCGATCCGTCGGCGCAGGCGCACACCAGCTCGGCGCACGGCCTCTATCAATTCACCAATCAGACCTGGCTTGCCACGCTGCACCGGCATGGCGGTGCGCATGGCTATGGCTGGGCCGCCGATGCCATTCAGCGCAACTCGGCGGGGCGCTATGACATTGCCGACCCGGGGCAGCGCGCGGCCGTGCTGGCGCTGCGCGGTGATCCAGCCGCTGCGACCAGCATGGCGGCTATGCTCACTGCCGACAACCGCGATTTGCTTATGGCGCGAACAGGGGGGGTGCCGGACGATGTCGATCTCTATCTGGCCCACTTCCTTGGTGCGGCTGGCGCGGTCAAATTCGTGAATGCCTGGAAGGACAATCCCGATCAGGCCGCCGCCCCCCTGCTGCCCGAAGCGGCCGCAGCCAATGGCAGCATTTTCTATTCCGCCACCGGTGAACCACGCAGCCTTGGCACCATCCGCAATCTGTTTCGCCAGAAACTGGACGAAGGGGGCACCGCAACCGCACTGACCCGCGCTACTCCGCCCGTCGCAATTACAGAACACAGCGTTGCACGCCGCCACTTGCCCAATGGCGAACGCGCTACCTTGCCGCTGCTCGAAATGCGACCCATGCCCAGCAAATTGTCGCTCGCTTTTGCGGCTGAAACCTACCGGCGACTGGCGACACTATCCGCACAGGGCCGCGCCGGATGACCCCCGCGGCGTACACCCCGGCCCGCGCGGTCTCTGTGCTATTGCTGCCCATGGCGTTGCTGTTTTTGGTCGGCCTGATGGTGGTGCCGGTATCGCCGACCATCTTGGACATAGGTTTTGTCGCCAATATCATGATCAGTCTGGCGGTGCTGATGGTGGCGCTGTCGGCGGCGCGCCCGCTCGACTTTTCGGCCTTTCCGACCGTATTGCTGCTTGCGACGCTGTTTCGCCTCGCGCTTAACGTGGCCTCCACCCGCGTCGTGTTGATGCACGGTCATGAAGGTGCGGCGTCCGCCGGCCATGTCATCGAAGCCTTTGGTGAAGTGCTGATCGGCGGCGACTATATCGTCGGCCTGTTCGTATTCTTTGTGCTGATGATCATCAATTTGATTGTCATCGCCAAGGGCGCAGGTCGCGTGTCCGAAGTGTCGGCGCGCTTCACGCTCGACGCCTTGCCAGGCAAGCAAATGGCAATCGACAGCGAACTTGCCGCAGGCTTGTTGACGGCGGACGAAGCCAAGGCGCGGCGGCAAGAGGTCGCGACCGAAGCCGATTTCTACGGATCGATGGATGGCGCATCCAAATTCGTGAAGGGCGATGCCATCGCCGGTGTGCTGATTCTGTTCGTCAATATCATTGGTGGCCTCTTGCTCGGCATTTTCAGCCATGGCCTGTCACCCGCCGAAGCGGGCAGCGCCTATGTCACGCTGGCCATCGGCGATGCACTGGCCGCCCAGATTCCCGCGCTGCTGCTGTCGATTGCGGCTGCGGCCATCGTCACCCGTGTCGCCTCGCCCTTTGACCTGGGAGGCCAGATAGGCCGCCAGTTCGCCTCGGCGCAGGTGTGGTTCGCGGTGGGGGGCATTTTCGTGCTTCTGGCAATGGTCCCGGCGATGCCCCAAACAGTGATGTTGCCCGCCGCCGGGGCTGCGCTGGCGCTCGGCTGGCACTGCCGCCGCCTGGCCAACGCGCCCGAACCCGTGATCGATGAATCGCCGGTGGCGGAAAATCCGCATCTGATTGCGTGGGACGAAGTCAGCGCAGCGGCCACTTGCCAACTCGACGTCGGTTACGCGCTGGTCCCGCTGATCGATGACCGCAAGGGCGCGCCGCTGATGGCGCGCGTCACCGGCATTCGCCGCCAATTGTCAAAGGCGCTGGGTTTTGTGGTGCCGCCGGTGCGCGTCGGCGACGATCTGGCGCTGCCCGGTAACGGCTACCGCATCTCGGTGGGCGGGGTGGTGATCGGGGAAGATGAAGTGTTTGCCGGCGAGCTGCTGGCACTGGATTCGGGCGCGGCAACCGGGCCGATAGACGGGCGGCCCTGCAAGGATCCGACCTTTGGGATCGACGCCACATGGATTGCACGCAGTGCCCAGACCGAAGCGATTGCGGCGGGTTACACGGTGGTCGATCCGGCTACGGTGATCGCCACCCACCTCAACCACTGCATCACGCGTGGGGCAGAGGATCTGTTCGGAATCGACGATGCGCAAGCGCTGGTCGACCACCTCAAACATTCTTATCCGCAACTGGCTCAGGCGCTGACGCCGCAGGCGTACAGCTTGCCGCGCATTGCGGCGCTGGGCCGCGCACTGCTCTCCGAACGGGTGCCGCTGCGCGATTTTCGTCAGATTGCCGAGGCAATGGTGGCGGTGGCTGGCCAGCCACTGTCCGACAGCGACCTGGTCGAAGCGGTGCGCCAGCGCATCGGTGCGCTGATTGTCCAGACGATCGTGCCATCGCGGCTGCCGCTGCCGGTGGTTACGCTGCACCCGGAACTGGAAATGCTGCTGATTCAGGGCGTGCGCACCAATGCGGGAGCGGAAACCCCCTTCGAACCCGAACTGGCGCGCCGCATCGTTGACCAGATTGGCCAAGCCGTCGCGCCACTGATGGTCTCGACCGGCAGTTTCGCCGTGGTGGTGTCGCCGCTGTGCCGGGCCGCGCTGGCGCGACTGGTCCGCTCGACATTCCATGAAGTCACGGTGCTTTCTTACCTCGAATTGCCGCCGGCCAAACCCACCGAAATCGTTGCGACGATCGGGGCCGCAGAGCGCCAGCTGTTGTCGCAAGGATCTTCGCTGAACGGGAGCGCAAGCGATGAAGAATGAAACCATGGATCAATTTTCCTCAGCACCTGTCGCCAATGGCAGGCCTGTCGGCTATGCTACCGCACCGTCCGATCTGGTGCGTACGCACCAGGCATTGGTCCGCAAATTGGCTTGGCTGGTCTATGGCCGCGCCGCGCGCTCGATTGAACTGGACGATCTGGTTCAGGTCGGAATGATGGCGCTGATCGAAGCCAGCCGGACCTATCAGGACCAGGGTCACAGCTTTGCCACCTATGCCACAATCCGGGTGCGCGGTGCGATGGTCGATCATGTCCGCCGCGAAGCCCCGCTTGGACGCGCAGCAGTGTCGGCAGCGCGCCAGCTCGGTCAGGCGCGGCAGCGACTGGAACAAAATCTGCACCGCGCGCCAGTGACCAGCGAAATCGCCGCCGAACTGGGCATGGATCCTTCCGATTTTCTTGCCTTTGAACAATTGGGCAGCCGCGCAGCGCCAGTTTCGCTCGATGAGCCTGATGGACCAGCAGCCTTTCTTGCCGACATCGGCCAGATCGGTGCCGATGATGCCACAGAAAGAAGCGATCTGGTCGCCCGCTTGTCGAAATTTCTCGCCACGCTGAATCCGCGCGAACAGCTCGTGCTTCAGCTTTTCTTTCACGAAGAGCTTAATCTCGCCGAAATCGGAGCCGTTCTGGAAATTAGCGCGGCACGTGTGTGTCAGATCAAGGCGGCTGCGCTGACCAAGTTAAGCACGCGAATGCAGCAGGCGACCTAGCGACCGGGCGTGCTGTGGAATGGAAACAGGAACAGCAGGGACAGCCTTTCGATGACCGAAACCCAATCCTTCATCATGACCAGCGCGCGGCGGCTGTTCGGGCAAGGCCGTGGTACCATGGGCGGCCATTTGTCGGCGCAAGCCGTATCTGGCGGACGTCCCAGCCTGGCCGCGCAGGCCCGCAAGCATTTGCTGGAAACAATCTGTGAATTTTTTATCGCGCACGACCTGCACCTCACGGGTCGCCGCCTTATGCTGGTGCACGATCTGGTCGGGTCGCGCGACAGCTGGCTGGGATGTCGCCTCGCCGAACGCAAACAGTCCGGGCAGGCGATCAACGACCAGTGGCTGGAACAGATGGACATGGATCATGCGCAGCAGAATCGCTCGCAGCTTGATCAGCTTATCGCAGAATTTGAATGCCAGGTTGGTCAATTTGCTTCCAGCACACGCGAAACGCGGCTTGCCGCCGAAGGTTATGAAAGCAAGCTTAGTGACGTGGCAACGCGCGATGCTGCCCATACCACAACGCCTGAAGCGCTGGCCCGCCTTGCCCAGCAGATGATTGAACAGACACGCGAGTTGGTCGAAACCATGAAAACGAGCGAACGGCATAGCCAAGGTCTTCAGAAGCGGCTGGAACAGGCCAAGCTGGCTTCGGAAACCGATGCGCTGACCGGCTTGCCCAATCGCCGCGCGTTCGAGGAACATTTTGGTCACCAGATTCAACGGGCTCGCAAGGGTGGCTATCCTTTGTGTGTCGCCTTTTGTGACATCGACAATTTCAAACGCATCAATGACGTGCACGGCCATGATGCGGGCGATCGCGTGCTACGCAAGGTCGGTCAGGAACTGGCCAGCCTTGTCTCGACACGCAGCTTTGTGTCGCGTCATGGTGGCGAGGAATTTGTCGTCCTGCTCGCCCAGATGGACCTCGCAGCCGCCAAAGCACGGCTGGATGAAATCCGCATCCAATTGGGCAAGACTGAGCTGTGCAATCGCTCCAACGGCGAAAGCATCGGCTATGTCACTTTTTCTGCGGGGATTGTCGAAGTGACGAGTTATTCCAACCCTCGCGACGCCCTCGCCGCTGCCGACAAGGCGATGTACCGCGCAAAGAGCGCCGGCAAGAACCAGATCCTGTGCGGCACTCCGCTCGACTAACCCCGGTTGTTGATTGCCGCTGAGAGTTGACCCGGGAGGGTCATAAATTTCCGTCGAGAACTGGCCCATGTTTGAACCACCTCTGGACGCCGGTTTGGAGGCAACATGGAGTGATCGATATGGCATTATTGAGTGTAATCCGGCGCTGGCATTTCCGCGAGGGGATTGCGATCCGTGAGATTGAACGGCGCACGGGCTTGTCGCGCGCAACTGCCTTTCGGACTGCCAGATTTGTCAGCATGACGGCACCTATTTTGCCGGTTTCGATACCGTCAAAAATACCGTCAGATACCGTCAATTGCAACGAACTCACCCGGACGCCGGCGGACGTCGAAACCGGCAAAAGCAGCTGACTTCATGCACTTTTCCGGACATTTGCGGACATGTCCGGAAGAAGCGATGGTGCCCAGAAGAGGATTTTGCCCTCTCGCTGAAAAATGGCGGAAAACCAAGGGGTTTTGACAGCTACCTAACGCGCTTGGAGTAGTCGATTGGAGTAGTCGGGGCAAGCCTTTTAGGCAGCTCTAGTCAAGTCATGAACAATCGTTACCTTGCTCCCAGAGGCAAGGGGGAATTGAGTATGGCGCGGATTGTTTGGGGTGAGGCAATTCTTTGGGCTTCGTTCGGCTTGTTGCTTGCCGCATATTGCTTGGAGTTTGACGAAAAGCTCATTCCCGCCGTCGGCTTTGCACTCATTGCTGCAATTGCCGTTCGGGCGCTACGCATGCCTACGGGCGACGCTTGTAATGGCGGTCCTGCAAGTGCCGACAGATGGCTACGATACGGCCTGCCGCTCTGCGCCATAGTGGCCTTGGGGCTATCAGTATCCTTCCTAGACCATCGCATCACAGACGTCGAACGTGCAATTGATAGCATTGGGTATGCGGTCGATGACGTCAATCGTGCGGCGAGGCAGCAAGCCTATTGACCTACGCCGCCGAGTGGCTTCGTTATCCAATAAATGGCTTAAGGCTAGCGACCATTTCGAAAGCGATCTGGCGCACAGTTGCAAAAGGGGCCGTAGGGGTAAAGGGAAGCGTCTGTCGCTGCTCCGCCATGCCATATACGGCGTAAAGTCCTAGGCCCATTTCATCGGCAACCTCTGCGTATATTTGTGAAGGGTCGCTAGCGGGATGCGAGCCGCCAACCTTATTTCGCATTTGCTCTATCAGCTTTTCACGGTTCAGGGTTGCCCCTTTCCCTTTCGCAGACGCGAGCACCGCTTGCCGTTTCCATTGGCCGAGGTTCATTCGCACAAATGGATAAGGGCGATAGTCCTTCGATAGAGGAGAGCCTTCGCTTAGAAATAGCGGAGTGAAGCTGGCCTTGAAATCATATCCGGGCGCGCGCATTGATACGTTCACAATGGCCAAGGCATGATAGCCTTCCTTGTCGGCACGTGGGCCACGTGGGAGTGCATAAGATTTGAACGTGATCCCACGATCCTTTATGAAAACGCCCCCTTCTTGTGAATTAAGCCACTCAACAATGACGGATAATCGTGCGGCAATATCAAGGCCGTGGATATGACGACCTGCGTCGTAAAGCTGGGTCACGCCTGTCAAAAGCTCTAACTGATTAGCGATACTTTCCGTCATCTAAACCCCTTTGCCGCTGTCAGAAAATAGCATCCTTATGCGAGAGGGCAACTACGACCATGTGTGTGCCAATTTCCCCCGTGGGGGGGGGTAGGGGCTGCACCCGCGCGCAAAGCGATGCAATGTCCGCCCCGGCCCCTGTCCAGCGCGCACCTCGTCGGCGCAGAGGGCAGCCACCGCAATCCGCTGGAAACCGTCGCCACAATCCGGGGATTGACAAGCTGCAATCCCGGCTTACAAAATAGCCTAACCAACGTAACGCTATTTTGAAAGGGTGCCGTCATGTGCCGGGTTGTCGCATATTACCGGGTTTCGACAGAGGGGCAGGGGCGCTCTGGCCTTGGCCTAGAGGCGCAGCGCCATGCCGTCCGGGCGCTCTGCGATAGCCGGGGCTGGGAAGTGATCGACGAACGAACCGAGATCGAAAGCGGGAAGAACAATACCCGCCCGGAATTGGACGCTGCCCTGCAATACGCCGAAATCATGGGGGCGGTGCTAGTCGTGGCGAAGCTGGACAGACTAAGCCGCGACGCGGAGTTCACTCTCCACCTCCGCAACAGCGGTGTCGAGTTCGTCTGCGCAGACAACCCGGACGTCAACCGGCTAACCATCGGGCTACTTGCTGTCATCAATGAGGATGAACGCGAGCGGATAGCTGCGCGGACCCGCGCGGCCCTACAGGCGGCAAAGGCGAGGGGCACATGGCTGCGGCGCGACGGTGAGCCTTACAAGCACGGCATGAAGCGCCTGGGCAATCCGAACGGTGCTGCTGCGCTCCGTAGGGCAGGCAAGGGCAATTTGGCGGCAGTGACGGAGATTAAAGCGGGGGCAGACGGTTTCGCGGCCCGCCTCGCTACGGAGATTGCGCGTATCCGAGCAGGCGGCGCAACCAGCCTACCGGCCATCGCAGCGGAGTTGAACGCTCGTGGCGTCCCCACCCGCCGAGGCGGCAAGTGGCACCCCTCCAGCGTCCGCAATCTGTTGGCGCGGCTGCCCGCCTAAGCAGCCTGTTACTGCACCTGCCCGCATCCGGCATGAACCCCGCCCGCTGCCCTTCCCGGTGCCGGGGTTAGGCTGCGCTTAAATCGCCAAAGGTTCATGCCAGTATTGCTCCTAAGTATATGAGAAAAAGACATTTATTTGCAAACCCGGATTGACAACTGCCTCTCCAGCGGCGCAGCAAGGCCCTCCCACGAACGGAGGAAACCCTACCCATGACACAAGAGAATATGCTGTCCGCTGCGCTGCGCTATCTGGACCGCGAAGGCACCATCGCCGCCACCGACCTTGGCTTTTTCGCAGTCGGTGACCCGCGCCTTTATTCGCGGCTGCGCAAAGGCGAACCTTGCCAGCCGGGGGAGTTCGCTGCGGCGGGTGCCCTCGTGCTCCAAAGCATCGACCATATCATTGCCAAGCTCCAGCATGAACGGGCTGCCCTCTGCGCAGCGTTGCCGCAGTGAGCGCGGCCCCGGCCCTGCTAACCCCTGCGATGCTTGCCCGCCGATGGGGCGTGAGCGACACGCTGGTCTATGACATGCTGGGCAGCGGCGATCTCCCCGGCTTTCGCTTGGGCAAGCTGTGGCGCATCCGCATGGCCGATATAGAGGCAAGGGAGGCGGCACCTCCTTTGCCCCCGGCAACGCAATGCAAGGGGCTGGCAGAGGTGCCCACCGTGGTCGTGTCTGCCCCACTCTCCGATGCTATCGCGGATCACCGACGCGCGCTCCGCATCGGCTAGATTTCCATTGACCTGTCGCCTTGTTCGACGGACGCCAAGCAAGTAGGCTTTAGGAATCTGAGTAAATGCAAAAATATCGTTCAGAGGAAGATCAAACCGCGCCGTTGCCATTCAGCAAAGCCATCGCCGCAGCCGCTAAAGCGCGCGCACCAGCGATGGCAGCCGCCGACGGACGAGCCGTCGCAAATGCGTTGGCTGAGAAATTGTCAATCGCCGCCGACCAAGAGTTTGCGAGCGCGCTGTCGAGCAATCCGCGCCTGCAAGGATATGGAGTCAAGGTAAGTGTTTCGGCGTTCCGCAAGGCCCCGCCGGGTTTGTATAAGGAACCAGCCGCCATCGTCATGGGGTGGCTTGAGCTGCCAGATAGACTGCTAACCCGCCCAAACACGGAAGTAGTTCGGAGCCTTCAAGAGAAATACCCCACGTTCCGGATTCGCAAGGACTTCATGAACCGCCGCCTTCACAAATGGCAGACGCGCCACTTGTCCAGCCTGTTAGCCAAAAGGGGCATTTCAACCAATCCTGCCGACCTTCTTACATTGTCGTCCATCAAAGCCCGCATTGTGCGGCACTTTAATCCGCCAGAGTATGATGACTACAAGCTCTCGATCCGTATCTCGAAGGACGGCAGTCACGTGATGTGGAATGGCAAACGCTTTTCTGTATTTCGCAACGGCGAGGTGCCATCGATAAAGCGGCATGGCAGAACAATCGCCCTGTCAACAATTTTGAGGGTGGTGGGCCATCGCTGACCAACG
Source organism: Sphingopyxis sp. (assembly GCA_013911715.1). Taxonomy (GTDB): domain Bacteria; phylum Pseudomonadota; class Alphaproteobacteria; order Sphingomonadales; family Sphingomonadaceae; genus Sphingopyxis. The sequence continues at coordinate 14,185 of JACEST010000026.1, forward strand.
ATCCTGTTTATCTACGCAGTAGTAGGGGGATTTGGTCATTCGCATGACCTCACCCCGATTTCCAAGCCCCCCCTCCGTCTCCGCGCGCCACATACATGGGGCGAAGTGTGCACTAGGAGAAACGCAATTTCACGCAAGATCGGACCAGTTGGGCGGCAGGATGATCCCCGCTTTGCGCTGCATCAATGCCAGCCGCGCGCAAACAAGCTCGACGCGAAACAGAGGGCAATCTGCTTGGCCGACCCTGCCTTCCGTGAGGCGCTCGGGCAGCGCGTTGCGAATGAAGAGCGCTTCGCTGCGTTCATTGAGGGAAGCGCATATTATGTGACGCTGGACCAACCCTGCCCCAAGTGCGACAGCGGCAAGCGCAGAGTGCGCGACCGGTCCTGCTACCGCTGCCACCTAAACCAGGGAGGCGAGAACTTCGAGCGAATGAAGGCAGGCTTATCACCCGTCAAAAAGCAGAGCCGGGACGGCTACCTCGACACTGTAGAGCGCGCGCGGCGTGAGACAGCTGGCGAGCATGACGAGCGGGTGTTTGATGGCCTAACCGCGCGGTGGTGGCCAACTGGAAGGCTAGAGGTCATCTTTCCAGACGGTCACCACGAGCACAACCTCATTGCGCTCAATCACAGCGAATTGGAAAATGCGCGCGCCGAGTTTCCGATGCTAGACCAAGCACTCCGCTGGGCAGGCTGGTTCTAACGCTACGTATATGACTTAGCAAAATCTTGCCCGCTCAGTGCCACGCCCGACTGCTCCAGCATATCCAACAACCTGCCGATGGCAATGTATCGAATCTGTCGCCCCATTCGCTCTGCCAAGACCGCATTTTTTGCCAAGGCTTTGGTAACCTCGTGGCGCGGAAAGGATTTCAGATAGGCTATGCCTTCCTGAAAAATTCGCTCTGCCTCAACTTGCCGGGACAAAGGTAGGCTGTCGATGCCACCGCCAGCTCCAATGGGCAGGATATGGCGAGTTGCCTCAACCTCTTCGAGGATGTTGGTCATCCTTGTGAGGTGGTTTCCCATGCGCATCTGTTTGACGGGACCGCGAAGGAGCACAAATCCAAGCGCAAGAACAATCACGAAAACCGTCAGCGTATCCATGTTGGCTTCCCCATATGCGCAAATCCGAGAACGGCAATTGGGTCATAAATGCCGTGGCCGTCAAGCACTCATGAAGCGACGCCTAGTGAATGCCGAGGGTATCAGGTCAAGCCGATATAGATGGCGCGCTAAAGCGCCTTGGCGAGGTTGTGCGGGCTGCGCGGAAGGCTCAGGCTATGTCGCAGGAAGCTCTCGCAGACGCCTCAGGAATTGAGCGGAGTCACATGGGAAAGATTGAACGCGGCGAGCGGAACGTGACAGTGCTCAATCTGCTCAGGATCGCGCGGGCAACTAACTCCAGCTTGGCTGACTTTATGCGATCCGCCGAACTATAACCACCGCATTCCACGACCGCCAAGACGTCCACACGCGCGACGCCTGACGTTACGGGGCTGTCAGCTTGAACGCGGGTATCTTCTCCAGCTCGCGCACCAGCACCGGCAATTCATTGTCGCCATATCGCTGGTGCTGCTTGCCGGGGGAGTGCCCGACAATCGCCATGCTGGCACGTTCGCTCATTTCATGCCGCTGCGCCAAGGTAACGAACCGGTGCCGCCACGCATGGTTAGGCTGCGGCACGGTGACGCCCAGCGACCGCACCCATTCGGCCAGCTTCGTGCCCTGCTTGCGCGCTTGGGAATTGAGCGCACCGGCCTTGCGGCGCTTGGCGGGGTCATAGAATAGCGGGCCGTCCGGGCTGGCAGCGACGAAGGCGAGAAAGCCTTGTGCGATAAGGTCCGAGTGCAATGGCACCCGGCGCGCCTCTTTGGTTTTCACCGTGCCCGCATCGGGGGTGATAAGCATGACGGGCACCCCGCCGGTGATCTGCACATCCTCTTTGCGAAGCTGCGTCACCTTGGACATGTACCGGTTTTGCGCCGGTCACCGATCTCACTATGCCACCTTGGCCTCGAATGCGAGCGGGCTGATGCCGCCCAGATATGAATGCCGTCTGCGGGTGTTGTAGAACCCGTTGATGTACTGGAAGATGGCAGCCTCCGCCTGCCTCCGCGTTGGCCAGCTCTGCCGCCAGATCAGTTCTGCTTTCAGCGATTTGAAGAACGTCTCGACGGAGGCGTTATCGTAACAATTACCCTTGCCGCTCATCGATGGACGCAGGCCGTAGGCCTGCAACTTTTTCTGATAATCGTAGGAGCAATATTGGCTGCCGCGATCGGAATGGAACATGCAGCCAGGCGGTGGATTGCGCAGCCGCACCGCCATCTCCAGCGCCCTGATTGCCAAGTCTTTCTTCATTCGATCACTCACGGCCCAGCCCACGACACGCCGGCTATGCAGATCAAGGATCACTGCAAGGTAGAGCCATCCCTCTGCCGTCCAGACATAGCTGATGTCGCCAGCCCATTTGCGGTTCGGAGCTTTGGCCAGGAAATCTCCGGCCAAGAGGTTGGGAGCGACACCGAGGCGGTGGTTGCTATCGGTGGTCACCTTGTGTCGGCGGGTGCGAACGGGCCTGATCCCGTTGATCTTCATCAGTCGGCCAACGCGGCGTTCGCCAACTGCGAGCCCTGCTTCCTTCAACTCCATCGTCATCCTCGGTCTGCCATAGCTGCCAAGGCTGAGGCTATACTGCTCCCGGATGTGCGCCAGCACAGCCATGTCCGTGCGTTCCCGCTGGCTGATCGGTCGTGATCGCCACGAACGATAACCCCGAGGGCTGACCCGCATGACCCGGCACAGCATCTCCACAGGCCAGCAGTGACGCCAGCTCTCCACAAACGCGAACCTCACGACCGCTGGCTCGCGAAGAACTGCGTGGCCTTTTTTAGGATGTCCCGCTCCTCCTTAAGCACGCGGTTCTCTAGGCGGAGCCGCTCATTCTCACGCGCCATATCAGCCTGCGGCGCTGATACCAGATCGGTTGGCCGGTACTGCGAAATCCACTTGCCCAGCGTCGATTTACCAATGCCCAAATCGGCTGCAACACGCTCGCGCGGCAACCCACTGGACAGTGCAATCCGCACTGCTTCCTGCTTGAACTCTTCTGAATGCTTGATCATCTCGTCGGTCTCCTGTTGCGAGCTCTAAACGCTCAGGTGACCGGCGCAAAACCGTTACAAGTCCACCTCGTTCACCCGCGCCCCGGAATAGCAAAGCAGCCACGGCACCCACCGCTTGGCGTCGGTGAAGTGGTCCGCTTCCCGGCCATGCTTCCCCGCCAGCGACGCGGACAAGATGATCTGCGCTTCGTCATCCTCCAGCACCCGGCTGCGCAGCTCTGTGACCTTGGGCAGTTGCACGGGCTTGATCCCGGCGGCGGGGTTGGACGGGATAAGGCCATCATCGGCCCCCCAGCCCAGCAC
>JACEST010000027.1 GCA_013911715.1 Sphingopyxis sp.
GCGACCCCGAGCCAACTTCCCAGCCATCACCGCCTCCTACCATAGAAGGCATCAATATATTATATAATGAACTTCAGTTCCAGGTGACTAGGATTGAGCCCACACAGCCGACAATGATGTTCAGGAAAATGCCCTGTTGCGCGTCGGTTTTCATCACGATGCTGGCCAGCCAGCCGATCACTCCGCCCATGACGAGCGCGATGATAAAGTCCATGATTTCAGTCCTTCCTGCTGGTGCCGGGTCATGTGCCGGCACTTTTGTTGCCGCCCGGGGCAGAACCATAGACGGCGCGGCGGCATCATAGCGACCTGCATGGCAAATGCGAGTATTGCGTGAAAAATGCCCCGGCGCTGGCACGGATTGGCCAATGCCGGGGCAGTGGGAACGGCCCCATATGGGAACCACTCCGGGTCGCAAGCACGGCCTTAGGCCGCCGAATCGGAAGCGGTTGTGACAGATCTCACATGGGCGCAAAAATTTGTTGGGCGCGGACAGCGGCGCGCCGATTGCGCCAAAGCAAAGCCTGGCAGAACCAGACAGCCGACGCCGAGCGCACGCGAAATGGGGGCCGGCATCGCTGCCAACCCCCACTGATCCGGTTCCGGCACCCTCCGACATCGCCCCGATCAGCCTTGACCGTCCGGGCTTTCGCCCTCGCTGCCTCGCTTGACCGATTGATTATCGGCGCCGCCCGTCCCGGCGGTGGATCGGTCGGCCCCCTCGCGGGGGCCGGCCTCACCTGAGTTGCCCTTCGTCCTGCGTCCTGCGATTGTCTTGCGACCTTCGCTGACCTGCTGTCCGGTCTGCACCTCGTCCCTGCTTCCGGCTGGCTGCTCTTCGTGGGAATCGCCGCTCACCATCCGCCGAGTTATCGTTCGCTGCTTGGTTCGTTCCGTGCCTCAACTCGGCGTCTGTCCTTGCGGACCTGCGACGTCTTGGGGCGGGTTCGCTCTTCGCTGCTCCCGACGATTTGAAGGTCTCACGACCCCCGCGATTCACCAAAAGGAATCGTCATCAAATTGCCCCAAACCGCATTCCAGCTGTGGATAAATCGGGCAGATGCAATTTGCGGATTCGCGAGCGAAAGATTCGGATTCGGGCGTGGAATCTTGTGATTCATTTGCACGGGTGACGTCATGACGACTCAGGCGGGCGGGGGTGAGTCGGCGACTTTAGGCAGCCTTGCGCAACTCCGGGCTGGCATCCCAGCCCTTGCAGGCCAGCAGGATCGCTTTTGGAACCGGACGGTCGCCATTCGAATAATAGGCGACAGTCCGCCGCGCGAGGCCCAGCGCTTCGGCAGCCTTTGTGAGCGACAAACCGTTGCGCAGCCGCCATTCAAGGAATTGCCGCGCATCGCCGCGCCCGATTGCCGTCAACGTGTCGAGCCAAAGGCTGTCCGCACCCAGTTCAGTGCCGTCCGGCCACTCCAGACTATGCCCCCAGTCACCAATCACTGGTTGCCCCACCGCCTTGAATCGCTTCGGCATTGCAATGTCCGCCTCAATCCCATCGGACCAGCAGAGGCGCAGCCCACTATCCGGCAGCAATTCGGCACTTGCCAATGTGCGCATGTGATCACCGCTCATCCGTTCAACTCCTGCCATGTGGCCAGCAGCTCAGCCTGATGGTTTGCCGCCCAATCCAGCGCTTCTTTCAACGGTCGCGCGGGCACGTGCCCGACAATGACCATCAGTGTCGCAATCCCGATCGAAGCCCGAAAACCGCGACCTTCAATATGAAAATGCGGCACCCCATGCTCGCGGCCATAAACGGAAATCTTCCAGTTTGCGCCGCGTGTTAGGGTGACCATGGTATAGGACATAGTGCACTTGATGCACTATTTCAATCTCCATACTCTTCTGATCATTGCAAAATCAGCTAAACAGCAACAGCTGAACACGATAAAACCGCAACCTTGTGAATTTCGTGGTTGACCAAGGTTAGAAATACGCTACCTAGCGTTTATCAAGGTTGCAAAAGGAGAACAGTCAATGTCAGGTCAGTTCATCAATTTCGAGCAAACTCCGCTGGGCCGGGCGCTCAAGGCACTGGTTTTCCGTACGAATCGGGACATCGAATTTTTTGCTTTCTCACGAGAAGGCTTCCCAGCTGTCACAGCCCTCGTCTCCGAAGTGGCTGAGGTGCTCCAAACGTATGAATGCACCGGCACCAAAGAACGCAACTTCGCCAAGCAATCTGTCGGGGCATTCGTTGCAGAGGTTATGACTGGCAATGGATATGAAAAAGTTGGATCGCGATCAGTGCCTGGGAAAACTTTCACCACTGGCGCGGTTTGGAAGAAGAAGGTCGAGCGCACGTAGCTCTCAATCGCCAGTGATCTTCACCGTCCCCCCAAATCCCCCTTGCCCACGGTCGCGCCCGCCATTTCCAGCATCCGGTCGAGTGACCGCTTCGCTTTCACCCGCAACTCCTCGTCCATCTCAATCCGCGGCTGCAAATCGCGCAGCGCAAAATAGAGTTTCTCCATCGTATTCAGCGCCATATAGGGGCAGATGTTACAATTGCAGTTGCCGTCTGCCCCCGGCGCGCCGATGAATTTTTTCTCCGGCACCGCCTTTTCCATCTGGTGGATGATGTGCGGCTCGGTCGCGACGATCAGCGTGTCGCCGCCCATTTCCTTGGCGAATTTCAAAATGCCGCTGGTTGATCCGACATAGTCGGCGTGCTCGACGATGAACGGCGGGCATTCGGGGTGCGCGGCGACCGGCGCGCCGGGGTGCTGGGCTTTGAGCTTGAGCAGTTCGGTTTCCGAAAACGCCTCATGGACAATGCAAACGCCGGGCCATAGCAGCATGTCGCGGCCGAATTTGCGGTTGAGATAGCCGCCCAGATGCCGGTCGGGGCCAAAGATGATTTTCTGCTCGGGTGGGATTTGGGCAATGATCGCCCCTGCACTCGACGAGGTGACGATGATGTCAGAGAGCGCCTTCACCTCGGCCGAACAATTGATATAGGTCAGCGCAATATGGTCGGGATGTTTGGCGCGAAAGCGCGCAAATTGTTCCGGCGGACAGCTGTCCTCGAGGCTGCACCCGGCGTCCATATCGGGCAGAACGACGATCTTTTGCGGGCTGAGAATCTTCGCCGTCTCGGCCATGAATTTGACGCCGCAAAAGGCGATGACATCGGCGTCGGTCTCCGCTGCCTTGCGCGACAATTCGAGCGAATCGCCGACAAAGTCGCTGATGTCCTGAATTTCGGGCCGCTGGTAATAATGGCCCAAAATGACCGCATTGCGCTCTTTCTTGAGCCGCTGAATTTCGGCGACGATATCGACACCGGACAGATTTTCGCGGATCGGGGCAGTCATGGCACTTATGCTCCAGCAGCAGGGGAAAGCTGGACGCTAAATGCCCCTGCGCAGGCCTCGCCGCAAGCTCTGCGCAGGATTATTTCGGCGGCGGTCCCGGCGGCGGCGGATAATCCAGCGGAGTTGACGCGGCCCCCGGCGTACCCGCCGTCACCGCGCGATAGATGGCATCGCCCACCGGCGAATGGGCGAGCACCAGCGACAGCAGCAAAACCAGCGGCATCACCGGCAAACCCCACGCCCACGCCGGATGGATCTGGCCCTGCCGCCAGTCGCGCCACACGGCGATCAGGGGGAAGGCCAGTCCAACCAGCGACGCAATTTCATAGGCATAGGGGGTTAGCAACGGCATTGGCAGCAAGCGTCCGAACGCCGGCCCCATCAGCATCGCCATCGCGCAAAGCTGCAACCGCCGGTGCCAGTCGCTGCGCCGCCGCATCGCTACCGCCGCCGCAACCAGGCCGACCGATGCCAGCAGCGACAATGGATTGGCGATCAGGAAATGCTGCGGCAGGAAAAAGAAAGGTGCTGCCCCGCGCTGGACAATGGCCATAGTAACGGCGGTCCCGAACCAGATCAGCAGCGCCAGCCAGCCCACCGCCAGCCAGCCCATGCGCCGGTGCAGCGCGACATTGCCGCTCGCGACCAGCCAATTCTGCAACACATAGATGCCGACCCAGCCCATGAAGACAACGGCGTGCGCGTGGACCACCAGCGGCGCGTCAAAACGCGACCGCCCCATCGCCAGATGAAAGCTGAAGCCGACAACGACTGTCGCCGCCATTGCCAGTGCCAGTTTGAAATAGAAACGCGCCTCGGCGTCCGGCGCGCGGGTCGCCGCAAATGGTGCTTCGATCTGCATTGCTTGCTCCCGGTCGCGACCCCGGCTTATCGATTAAAGCGCACTGTCACCTCAGCGTCAACGCCAGCGGCCTTTAGCGGCAACGCGAAATTGCTGCGCACCGCGTTGATCGCGGCGGTCTGGGCCAACCGCATTGGCGTGGCGCCCTTGGCCTGCGTCAATATTTCGGCGCGTGCGGCCTTCCAATTGGCATCGTCGAGCATTTTCTCGGCATCAGTCACCGCCATCACCAACTCGCCGTCACGATATTCGACCGCGCCCGCCGGGTCCATTTCGGGTGCCGAGACGCGCAGCGGCGGGAGCGTGACTGTTAGCGCCTTGGCCTCTGCATCCCAATCCAGATTGTCGGCGGTCATGGCGCCCAGATCAACCTCATAACGCACCATCCCCGGCACGATCAGCGTCTTTTGCGCGGTCAGGCCCAGCGTACGCACCCGGCTGGTCGGGTCGGCAACAAAGCGCGCGGTAAAGGGCACGAGGATATTTTGTTCCTTGAGCGATTCAAGACTGGCCGACACGATCGTTTCAGGCTTGGCGGGCGCCATGGCGGTGCGGACCAGATCCCACCCCAGAAAGGCAAGACCTGCCAATATCGCCACGACGACCAGAGCGATCAGCGACGCATTGCGGCTGCGGTTCATGCGCCTAAACTCCAAATATCGCTGCCATCGGCGACCAAGCCGCGCGCCTTCAGGTCGAGCAGATGAGCCAATACTGAACGGCCCGCAGCACCCACCAACCGCGAATCTAGCCCCTTGTACATCACCGCGACCATCGCGGGAATCGCGCGCGGTCCTTTGCCCAGTTCGTTCAAAATCTGCCGCTCGCGCTGTTTGCGGTGGCCCAGCATTCCCCGCACCAGCTGTTTGGGCTTGGTCACCGCCGGGCCGTGCGCGGGAAAATAAATGCGGTCGGCGCGGTCATAGAGTTTGGCCAGGCTGGCCATATAGGCCGCCATGTCGCCGTCGGGCGGGCTGACCACGCTGGTCGACCACGCCATCACATGATCGCCGGTGAACAATGCGCTGCTCTCCTCGAGAGCATAGCAAAGATGGTTCGAGGTATGTCCCGGCGTTGCCACGGCGGTCAGCGTCCAACCGTCGCCCGCCACCGCATCGCCATCGCCCAGCACGCGGTCGGGCGCATAATCGGGGTCAAACGCCGAATCGGCGCGTGGTCCATCGTCATTGAGCGCCAGCGGCGCGCAGCCGATAATCGGCGCGCCGGTCGCGGCCTTCAATGGCGCGGCGGCGGGCGAATGATCGCGGTGGGTGTGGGTGCACAATATGGCCGTCACCCGCGCATCGCCCACCGCGCGCAATATGGCTTCGACATGTCCCGCACCACAAGCATCGCCGGGATCGCCCACGCTCTTGCCGCTGCAGGTTGGTCCCGGATCGATCACGGCAATTTCCTTGCCCGCCCCGACCAGCCAGGTTTGAGTGCCACTGAAAGTATAGGGCGATGGATTGGGGGCCAGCACGCGGCGGACCAGCGGATCATGCTGCTCGGTCTCGCCGGCGCGGATGCTGTCGGGCCAGGGGCGGGGATCGGTCACTCAAGCAATGTGGCATTGGGAGAGGCAAAGGGGAAGGGGCGCAAACACCCAAAATCCTCCCCGGAACGGGGAGGTGGCGCGAAGCGTCGGAGGGGCCGGGTGAAGGCCTGGACTGCCTTCCGTCATCGCGCCACCCCGACAGTGGCCCCTCCGACCCCTACGGGGCCACCTCCCCGTTCCGGGGAGGATTAATGCCGCTCACTTCTTCTCCGCTTCCAATTCGGCAATCGCCTTGTCGAGGTCGGCGACCACCGAGGCGCGGATTTCGGCGCTCATGCCGTGGCCGTCCTTTTGCGCCGCCATACGGTCACGCGCCCTTCTTAAAGCTTCTACCTGTTTTTCCCTGGCGATTTCGGCGCCGCCGCATCCTGCCATACGCACCTTCACTTTGCCGTCGGTGCCGCTTTCGCGGTCGATCATCACGCGCTGGCCTTGCTCGGGCGGGCACGGCGCGATGGCAATGGCGGCGGCGCGCTTTGCACGCACCTCGGCCAGTTTTGCATGACCCTCGGCCCAGGAAAATTGCTTACGCAATGCCTCTGCCCGCTTTTGCTCCATCTGCTTGACGATGGCGTCTGCCTTGGCATCATCAATGCCTTGCTCTTTCAGCGTGGCCCGCAAATCATCGCTGTTCGTGCCAAAGAGCGACGCGGCCAGCCCATTCGCGCCCGACGGAATCCTTATTTCATCAGCATTGAACGCCACATTTTTGCCGTCGAACATGATAACGCGTGGCTTGCCTTCGGCATCGCCATCGCCGTGAATGACGATGCGTTTCACTTCGCGCTTTGCCCCATCGGCAGGGGCGTCGGTGTCGGTGTCATCACCATCGGCGTGCACAATCACCACGCGCTCGACCTTTTTCTCGGGCGCGGTCGGTGCCGCTGCGGTTTCGGGCTCGGCCGCAAAAACCACACGGTTCGGCAGCGTCGAAACGGTCAGCGCCAGCGCGGCAAATGCCGTTCCTCCCACCAGCAGCTTTCCAAGCAGCGGGCGCAGGCCCCCTTGCGGATCAGTTGATAACATTTGCAATCGCTCCTTCACGGCTTTCCCCGATGTCATAGGCGCGGCGAGCACCAACCGTGGTCCGGCCAGGCTTTTCGCAATCGCGCGGGCATAATGTTGCGCCTGGGCCGGGCGCTCGGGCGCCGCAACCGCGCCCAAAATGCGGGCGTCACAGGCCGCTTCCTGATCGAACCGGAATGCACCCAACGCAACCCAGGCGAACGGATTGAACCACTGCGCGGCCAGCACGACCAGCGCGGCGGAATTCGCCCACAAATCCCCTGCGCGATGGTGCGCCAGTTCATGATCGATCGCGAGCGCGCGTTCAGACTTGTTGTAGCGTGCGAAAAAGTCGGTTGGCACTGCGATCAGCGGACGGACCAGTCCGGTTGCCACAGGTCCATCCACGGCGGCGCTCATGACCAGCCGCACCCGGCCAATGGGTTCAAGCGGCGTGGCATCGGCCAGCACGGCGCGCTGCCACAATTGGTGCCGCCAGATCGCCAGCGCCAGCACGCCGATCACGCCCGCCGCCCACATATAGGGCAGCGCGTCGGCCAACAGGCTCAAATCAAGCAGCGGTATCGGTCCAGCATCGTGCGGACCCGTTGCCACGGCCAGTTCAGGAACGTTCGGCGCCGTTTCAAGCACGACGACTCCGCCGGGCAGCGGTGGCAGTATCAACCGCAGCAACGGGATGAGCCACAAGGCATAAGCGGCACGCGCGCCGAACAGCAGCGCCACCGGACGCCGCACCAACAGCACCGCACCAATCAACATTGCCGTCATGGCCAATGTTTCGGCCCACAGCATCGTCGCAGTTCCGATCCAAGCCCCCGTCATGGCTTCAGCCTCCGGATGATTTCCTCGATTTCGGCAATATCTTCGTCGCTCAGCGCCGCTCGGTCGGCCAAATGCGCAACCAGCGGACTGACGCGCCCACCGAGCAGCCGGTCAACCAGCCGCTCGCTTTCCTGCGCCACCACCGCATCGCGTGCGAGCAGCGGCGAATAGAGGAAACGGCGTCCATCGGCGACGGCATCGACCGCGCCTTTTTGCACCAAACGCGCGATCAGCGTCTTGACGGTGGCGAGTGTCCAACCATTGGCGGTGCCCACGCTGTCAGCAAGCTCGGTCGCCGACTGGGGCGCGCGATCCCACAGCGCAGCAAGCAATTGCAGTTCGGCTTCGCTGACTCGGTCGGCCATGCTCCATCCCCTTCACGACTACAGATGTAATCGCTACACTGAACGCGCGATGAACGCAAATCTGCCATGATGTGTCGGGATTGCTTACACCCGATAGTGGCGTTTACCTTTCGCCAACCATCGTGACCCGCCGCAAAGCTGGACTTGGCCCATTTGGCACGGCGATTGTATAGTATCATATGTTCCTGAGTGATCCGCTCAAAACAAGCGGCGGGTGGTAACAGTCTGGTCCCTGGGACCACCCGCCATCACTCGCAAGGGAACATCCCACTTACCCCACATATGTGAGGGGGGACGGCGCGGCCCAACGGCCCCGTCCCCCTCAGCAAATTACGCCACGACAATTCTACCTGTGCTCCGGCGCAGGCCGGAGCTTTGGCCAGCAAACATTGCACGAACGGCAAATGCGGATTGATTTCGCGCGAATTCCTATTCCGCCTTGGGCAAATCCGCCACCAGCGACTGCAACTCGCCGGCTTCATACATTTCCATCATGATGTCGGACCCGCCGACAAATTCGCCCTGCACATAAAGCTGGGGAATGGTCGGCCAGTCGGAAAATTGCTTGATGCCCTGCCGCACTTCCATGTCCTGCAGCACATCGACGCTGTTAAAGGCAACGCCGAGATGGTCAAGAATGGCGACGGCGGTGCTCGAAAAACCGCATTGCGGGAACAGCGGCGTGCCCTTCATGAACAGCATCACGGGCGATGCCGCCACCATTTCGGCGATTCGCGTCTGGGCATTGTCGGTCATCTTTGGCTCCTGGAAAAATCTGGGGTCAGGCCGCAGCGGCCGTGGTGAGTTTCAATGCGTGCAATTCGCCGCCCATGCGCCCGCCGAGCGCGGCATAGACCGCCTTGTGCTGGGCCACGCGGCTTTGGCCTACAAAGGCGGCGCTGACGACATGCGCGGCATAATGATCGCCATCCCCGGCAAGGTCGGTAATCGTTACCACTGCGTCGGGAATCGCCGCGCGGATCATTGCTTCAATTGTATCGGCGGCCATGGCCATCGCGCGCTTCCTGTCAGACAATGTCCAAGAACTGACGCCGCGCCTCGACCGACATCGCCTCGAGCGCGGCGCGAATTTCGCCGTCCGTCACCTCAACCTTGGCGCTGGTGAGGTCGCCAGTGACCTTGCGAATCACATCTTCGTCGCCGACCTCTTCGAAATCGGCCTGCACGACCGCCTTGGCATAGGCGTCGCGCTCTTCGGGGGTCAGCCCCATGCGCTCAGCCGCCCATTCGCCAAGCAGCCGGTTGCGGCGGGCGATAATCTTAAACTGCAATTCCTGATCATTGGCGAACTTGGCTTCAAAAGCGCGTTCGCGGTCGCCGAATGTTGTCATGTCAGTCCTTTGGCAGGTCAAATTCTGAATGCTATTGAAATAGGCGCTGGCTGACCCCGGCGCAAGGCGCATCGGGCGCGGCGCACATGCTGTGCGGCAGATCACTTCCCTTTGCGCCAAGTTGGCGCTAGTCTGAAAAGAAAAACCGGGTTGCTGCCTCTTGCATCACGCCCAAAGCGCCGATGAACGGGGTTAAAGCGTGTCTATCAGCCTTTTGGGGGACGAACGCCATGCCCGGCAGCCGCAAAATCAATTTCGCGACCCTTTGCGCCGCGGTTTTGGCTATAGCTGCGACGCCCGCCGCCGCGCAGGGCACCGGCCCGCTGCTACGCGACAGCTTCCCTATCGGCGATTCGACCGGCACGCTGTGCCAAGTGCAAACCACGCTGCGCGACAGCGTTGCCACGGGCATGTTCGAGCGCAGCTGGCTGATCCTGTGCCGCGACGCCGCACAGCCGGTTGGTTATCTACGCCTGCTGCGCACTGATGTCGCGGGGGCCGAAGCACGAATTTCGCGCGCGCGGCCAGCGTCCCTTACCTGCCGCAGCTTTGCCAATTGCAGCATCGGCTCGGGCGATGTCGGCTGGCAGACCGCAACGGTTCAGCGCGGCGACGACCTGTTCGTGGTCGAGGGCTATACGGCCTATGCCGACGCGCTCAAACTGGCGCTGGCGTCGGTCGCTGACAACCGCATCGCCGTCGGCCCAATCCGCGTCGCGACCACGTCAGCGGGAACGAGCGACGGCTTTGCCCGCGATCTTGCTGGCAATATCGACATCGATCAGGCGCTCGGCGAAGGCTATCGCCGCAACCACAGCGGCGATTATGCCGACGCCGCCGAATTTTTCGAAGCCTTGGGCCGTCGCCCCGAATTGAGCGCCGCCGACGCGGCGATCGATCCGTCCGAATTCACGCTCAACCGCGCGCTCCAGCGTTCGAACCTTGGCGAATTTGCCGAAGCCGACCGCTTGTTCGACGAGGTCGCAAAAATCCCCACCGCCGATATTGTCCAGCAGCGACTGCGCCGCAATTACCGTGCCATCCACGCGCTCAACCAGCGCCAATTGGATGTTGCGGCCGAATTGCTGGCCGCGCCGCTCGCGCCGATACCGTCGGCGGTGGTCGCGACGGAGAACGGCGTCGCACTGACGCCGGTCGCCGTCGCTGGTCTCAACAGCGGGGCCAGCGGGCGCGCCCTGCGCCAGTCGGAGGATGAAGAAAAACTGACCCCGCAGGAACGCGCGCAGATAATCGACGCACAGGCGCTGCATTTGGGCGGCACGACCGAGCGGCTGCGCGGCAATGCCGCCGCCGCCAAGGCAGCTCAGCTCCAGGGGCTGAACGACGCCCTTGCCGTGCGCGAAGGCCGGGTCACCTCGATCGTCCGGCTGCGCAGCCAGATGCTCGGTGAAATCGCCCTCGCCGAAGAAGCGCTCGGCAATAGTGCTGCGGCCGAAGCGCGCTTCGTTGAATCGGTAACATTGCTCGGCAGCGAATATCCCGAAACCGCCGCGCTCGCCTCGGCGCGCGCGCGCCATGCCGCTTTCATGGTGCGTCAGGGCCGCAAGGACGAGGCGCTCGCCCTCTATCGCACGGTTGTCGGCGCGATGGCGGCGCAGCGCCGCGCGCTGACCGGCATGACCAACCAGATGGCCCCTTATTTTCACCTGCTCACCGAACGTGCCGCGAGCGATCCGGCGGCGGTCGGCGATTTCTTTGTGGCAAGCCAGTTGCTGGTGCGCCCGGGCGTCGCCGACACCCAGGCAATATTGGCGCGCGAGCTGTCAAGCGGCACCACCGAAGGCGCACGGCTGTTCCGCCAGGCGACCAACCTGGCCCGCGATGTCGAGCGCGCCCGCGTCGAGGAAGCGCGGCTGGGTCAATTGCCGCCCGGCGACGATGTCCTGTTGCTGCGCCGCGAAGTGGCGGCACGGATCGCGGGCCTCGCCCGGCAGCAGACCGAAACGCTGACCGCTTTGTCGGCCTTTCCGCAGTTTCGGGCGATCGAGCAGACCAGCCTGACGCTGCCCGAGCTGCAAGCGATGCTCACCGACGGCGAGATTTATGCCAAAACGCTGGTCGTCGGCGATGCCGTTTACGGAATGCTCGCAGACAAAAACGCCGCGCAAATCTGGACTGCGGGGCTCGACGCCCCGACGCTCGAACGCCGCGTCACCGCCATCCGCAACAGCATCGCCGCGCGCGAAAATGGCAGCATCGTTACCTATCCCTTTGATGCCCGCGCCGCCTATGACCTGTTCGGCGATCTGTTCGGACCGACGGCACCACAGGTCGCATCGGCGCGCCACATCATCTACGAAGCCGATGGCGCAATGCTGCAACTGCCGCTGGGACTTCTGCTGACCAGCGACGCAGGGCTCGCCGCCTATAATGCGCGGCTCGCCGACCCCGAGGCCGATGCCTTTGACGCGCGCGAACTTGCCTTTCTGGGCCGCACCGCGCGCACCAGCACTGCTGTCTCGCCGCTCGCCTTTCGCAATGCCCGCCGCGCCGCGCCGTCGCGCGCCACCCGTCAATATTTTGGCGCGGGCGACAATGCGCCCGTCAGCGCGCGGCCCGAAACCGCGCGCACGCGCTCGGTCACCGGCGGCTATGCCGAGGATTGCGCCTGGCCGGTCGCCGAATGGAACAAGCCGATTGCGCCGCGCGAGCTGCTGCGCGCGCGCGCGGTGATCGGCGAAAATCAATCAACCCTGCTCACCAGCGCCGGGTTCACCGACACGGCGGTCAAGGGCTATGGTGACCTTGCCGACTATCGCGTGCTTCATTTCGCTACCCACGGCCTCGTCACCGCACCGCGCCTCGATTGCCCGGCGCGTCCAGCGCTCTTGACCTCATTCGGCGGCGAAGGCTCGGACGGGCTGCTCAGTTTCGACGAAATCTTCGACCTGCGCATCGACGCCGATCTGGTCATCCTGTCGGCGTGCGACACGGCGGGCGCCGCCACCGTCGCGGCAACCCGCGAGGCCGGGGTGACGACCGGCGGCGGCACGGCGCTCGACGGGCTGGTCCGCGCCTTCATCGGCGCCGGCGGTCGTTCGGTCATCGCCAGCCATTGGCCGGTGCCCGACGATTATAGCGCCACCGAGCGGCTGATCGGCGGGCTGTTCAGCGCGCCGCCGGGCACGGGCATCGCCGATGCGCTGTGGGCAGCGCAGGGCGAATTGATGCGTGATGCACGCACCTCGCACCCCTATTATTGGTCGGGCTTTGCGATTGTCGGCGACGGCCAGCAGGTGCTGGTGCCGGGTGCCGCCCGCACAGAAAGCGCGCGGTAAGCAACCGACACCGATGGATGACAACGACACCAGTTTGGCGGCCAAAACCGTTTCACTGCGCCGCAGGCTGACGCGGCTGATCGGCCAGTTGGGGCTTGGCCGTCTGATTGTCACCACCTTGTTTCTGATCCTCGCGGTGCTGCTCGCCCGTTTCACCTGGCAAACGCCGTTGCTCAGCGACGCCGAACGCGCGCTTTACGATGCGCGCGCCAGCCTGATGGCTCCAATCGTTCAACAGGATCCGCGCATCCTGCTGATCACCTATGATGATCAGACACTGCTCAACACGGGTATCCGCTCGCCGCTGGACCGCGCCATTTTGACGCGCGCTTTGGCCAATCTGGACCGCATGGGGGCCAAGGCCATCGGTATCGATATCTTGTTCGATTCGCCGCGCCCCGAAGACCCCGCGCTGAAAGCCCAGTTGCGCGCCATGAAGACGCCAACCTGGCTCGCCTATCTGGAGCAGGCGGACACACCAAACGCCATCTTGTTCGAACAACAGGAAATTCTGAAATCCTTTGTCACGGCAGTCGCCGGCACCGGCACCAAACCGGCCAGCGTGCGCTTTGTGCCTGATGAAGACGACACGATGCGCCGCTGGCCCGACCGTCCGCCTGGCCTGCCACCGCTGCTGGCCAACGCGATGGCACCGGTTGACCCCGAAAAGCGCAATTATCAAGGCGCGATCCGCTACCATATCCCGCTGGAGGCCGTGCAAGGGGACGAGGTAGGCGTTTTCTCTGAGCTCGCCATCGACAATTTCGGGCTGGAAATGGATAATGAAATGCTCGCCGCCTTTACCGACTCGGTGAAGGGCCGCTACGTCCTGATCGGCAGCAATGTCTTTGACGTCGACCGCTTCGAAACGCCGCTGTCGCGCCTCCCCGATCTGCAAGTCGGCGAACGCACCACCATGTTTGGCATGAAAATTCACGCCCACATGCTCAAACAACAACTCGATGCCGATTGGCCGGTGCCTCTGTCGTCAACTGTGCTGTGGACCACGGCGATATTGGTGGTCGTCGCGGGCGGGCTCAGCAGCCTCATTGATGCCAGGGCCTGGCTCGTCACGACCGCGATGATAGGCCAGCTTGGCGGCTTCATCATTTTGCCGTTCTGGCTGCAGAGCATCGGCACTGACACGCTTAATTTGCCTGCGTTCGGCTGGGCGCTCGGCTGGCTGTTCGCCTTCGCCGCCGTTGGTTCGGCATCGCGCACCATCGGTGCACAGGAACGCGCCTTCGCCCAATCGGCGCTGGGGAAATATTTGCCGCGTGATATTGCCGCCGAAATATTGCGCGACCCCGAACGGCTGGCGCTGCACGGCGAGAAGCGTGAGATTTTCTGCGTTTTTTCAGACCTTGAGGGGTTCACCAAGCTCAGTCACGCTATCACGCCGGAAACGGTCGCGCGCTTGCTCAACGATTATCTCGACCGTTTAAGCGACGTTGTCCTTGCCCACGGCGGCACCATCGACAAATTTGTCGGCGACGCCGTCGTCGCCTTCTGGGGCGCACCGATCAGTCGCCCCGACGATGCCGCCAATGCCGCCAACGCCGCGCGCGCGATGTTCGAGGCGGGTGAGGCGTTCCGCACCGAAATGGGCGTTGGCGTGCCCCCCATTGGCAAGACGCGCGTCGGCCTCCACGTCGGTGATGCGATTGTCGGC
This sequence comes from Sphingopyxis sp., assembly GCA_013911715.1. Taxonomy (GTDB): domain Bacteria; phylum Pseudomonadota; class Alphaproteobacteria; order Sphingomonadales; family Sphingomonadaceae; genus Sphingopyxis. Next base: position 14,292 of record JACEST010000027.1, read on the forward strand.
AATTTCGGCGGCGAAGGACGCATCCAATATACCGCGCTCGGCGACAGCATGAACACCGCATCGCGGCTCGAGGCCGCCAACAAGGCGCTGAAATCGAGCGTATTGTTCAGCCGCGAGGCCGCCGAGCGCGCAGGCCGCGACGATCTGATCCCCCTCGGCCGCATCACGCTACGCGGGCGCAGCCAGCCGGTCGATGTTTACGAACCGCGCCCCGATCTGCCGCGCGAAACCCGCGCCGAAATCGCCGCTATGGTTACCGCGCATGCCAATGGCGATAAAATCGGCTATGTGACCAAGGCCACAGCGCTGCGCGCGAAACTCAGTCAGGAACCAGCCATCATGTTCCTGCTAGATCGTTTGGAGCAAACCGGAGATGGAGAATCCTATGTTCTTTCGTAACCGCCGTCTGATTGCCGCAGCTATCGCCGCGACCGCCGCCTGCGTCTCGACCAGCGCGCTGGCCCAATCGATGATCGTGCGTTCGTCGGGCCCTTCGGCCGCCAAGTATCCGGTGGGCAAGAAACTGGCCGCCAACGAGAAAATCACGCTGGTGTCCGGCGACCGTGTCGTCCTGCTCGACAAGGGCAAAACACGCACGCTGGCGCGGCCCGGCGTCCATAACAGCTCGGCCACCGTCGCCGCCAACCAGACTCTCAGCACCACAATGAGCCAGATGATTTCGCGCGACGGTGCGCTGCGCCGCCGCGGCGGGGCCACGCGCGGGCCGGGGGACGCCGAAATGGCCGTCGCCGATATTCGCGCGCCCAATTTGTGGCTGATCGATGCACGCAAGGGCGGCAATTTCTGCGTCGCCGACCCGGGAGCTCTGCTGTTCTGGCGCCCCGACATCAACGGCGATACCTCGCTGCGCGTCGAGGCCGAGGGCTCGGCAGCAAAGGCCGAAACCATCGCCTTCCTCGACGGCCAGGCCTATCGCCGTTGGCCAGGGGCAACGCTGCCGCTGACCGCTGGCAGCAGCTATCGCCTGAGCGGCGGGGGCATGGACAAGCCGGTTTCGATCCGCTTCCAATTGCTCGACAGCCTGCCCGAAACGCCCGACGATATCGCCGCCAAGCTGCTCGAGCGCGGCTGCACGGCGCAGCTCGACCGGCTGGTCGATACGATGGCCGAGGACGAAGGGATGGCGGGCTGAGCGTCCGGTGGCAAAGCATTGAATCGGCAGGGGCGCTCTGCTAGCCGTACGAATAGATGGACCGCTGCCGGAAGCGCAGGGCCAGTCACCCTTTGGGTCGCACCGTCGACAGCCGTTCCACGGACGCGCTGACACCGGACCGAATAAGCGGTGCCCCGGGCGGGGCCAAAGGGGGATGAATGACCATCGTTGCGGCCTCATTGGCGGACCAGCGCAGGACGATGGCAGGCCGGGACGCATTATGGCTGACCGGCGCTGCCATCGCCGCGCTCGGCCTGCCCTCCACCGCCTCCGCGCTGCAGGCCGCGCCGACGCGCGAGGAAATATTGCGCCCCGCGCCCCCTTCGCCGCCACCCTCGACCGAATCGGCGATTACCGCCGACGATGACATCGAGCGCGCGCCCTGCCCGCTCGCCAACCCCGAATTTGCCTCCATCCGCTTCACCCTGACCCGCGTCGAATTTTCGGGCGGCGGGCCGATCGATCCCGCGATGCTCGACGCCAGCTGGCGCGGGCTGGTTGGCACCGAAGTGCCGGTGTCGGCCATCTGCGATATCCGCGACCGCGCCGCGACGATGCTGCGCGGCAAAGGCTTTCTCGCTGCGATCCGCGTGCCCGAACAGACCATCGAAGGCGGCGTGGTCAAGCTCGACATCCTCGCCGCGCGGCTGTCGCGTGTGCAGGTGCGCGGTGATGCCGGCGCGAATGAAGGGCTGCTCGCGCGCTATCTGGCCAAGCTTGAGGACCAGCCGGTCTTTAATCTGGTCGAGGCCGAGCGCGCGCTGTTGCTGGCGCGCGAGATACCGGGGCTTGATGCACGGTTGACGCTGCGCCCGAGCACGGTGGCAGGCGAAGTCATCGGCGAAGTGATCGTGCGCCGCACACCCATATTGCTCGATTTCAACGCGCAAAATTATGGGACCAAAGATGTCGGACCTCTCGGCCTCGTGTCGCGTGCGCGCTTCAACGGCCTCACCGGCCTTGGCGACCAGACCAGTATCAGCTTTTATGTGTCGGGCGATGCGCGCGAGCAGCGCATCCTTCAGCTCGGCCATGAAATGCGCCTCGGCGGCGACGGCCTGCGGCTCGGTGCCAACTATACCAAGGCGTGGACGCGGCCCGAACTGCCCGGCCTGCCGATCCGGTCCGAAACCCAGATCATCAGCGCCTATGCCGCCTATCCGATCCGCCTCAGCCAGGCCGAACGCTGGACGGTGACGGGCGGCATCGATTTCATCGACCAGAACATTGGTCTTGCGGGCGCACCGCTCAACCGCGACCGGCTGCGTGTGCTGACGCTGCGCAGCGAGCATAGCCATATCGACCCAGCCTCGGTTGCGGGGCGCAACGGCTATAACAGCGCCGAGCCGCGCTGGTATTTCGGCAGCAGCACCGAATTTCGCAAAGGCATAAGCGGGCTGGGCGCAAGCGACCCCTGCCCCGGGCCGTTCGGCGCTGGCTGCCTCGCCCCCGGCGTGGTCCCGCTGTCGCGCATTGAGGGCAAGCCCGATGCCTTCCTCGTCCGCTGGCAGACGCAAGCCGAATGGCGCCCGCGACCTGACTTCGCGCTGGCGCTGCTTCCGCGTGGGCAGTGGACCGACGATCCGCTGCTGGCGTACGAAGAATTTTCGGCGGGCAATTTCACCGTCGGGCGCGGCTATGACCCCGGCACGCTGATCGGCGACCGCGGCATCGCCTTTTCGGC
>JACEST010000028.1 GCA_013911715.1 Sphingopyxis sp.
CCCCAACCCCTCCCCTGAAGGGGAGGGGCTAATGAAGCGCGGCCCATGGCATGTCGCCGTGCTGATGGGCGGCTGGTCGAACGAGCGGTCGGTGTCGCTGATGAGCGGCAATGGCGTCGCCGACGCGCTCGAATCGCGTGGACACCGGGTGACGCGGATCGACATGGGGCGCGATGTCGCCGCGCGGATTGCCGAGGCCGCGCCCGACGTCGTGTTCAACGCGCTGCATGGGACGCCAGGCGAAGATGGCACGGTGCAGGGAATGCTCGACCTGATGGGTGTGCCCTACACGCACAGCGGCATGGTCACCTCGGTCATCGCCATCGACAAGCAGCTGACCAAGCAGCGGCTGGTGCCCGCAGGCATCCCGATGCCTGGCGGGCATATCGTGGAGTCCGAAACGCTGTTCGAGCGCGACCCGTTGCCGCGCCCCTATGTGCTCAAACCGGTCAACGAAGGATCATCGGTCGGGGTGGCGATCGTCACCGACAGCGGCAATTACGGCAATCCGATTGCGCGCGAAGCGGCGGGGCCGTGGCAGGATTTTGCCGAGCTGCTCGCCGAACCCTTTATCAAGGGGCGCGAGCTGACCGTGGCGGTGCTCGGCGGGCAGGCGCTGGCCGTGACCGAGCTTAAGCCCAAGAGCGGCTTTTATGATTTTGACGCCAAATATACCGACGGCATGACCGATCATGTCTGTCCCGCCGAGGTGCCGGGTGATATTGCCGCCTATATGATGGACCTCGCGCTGCGCTGTCACCAATTGCTGGGATGCAGGGGCGCGTCGCGGACCGATTTTCGCTGGGATGACGAACTGGGCAAGGACGGGGTGTTCGTGCTGGAAACCAACACCCAGCCGGGAATGACACCGCTCAGCCTGGTGCCTGAACAGGCCCGCTATCTGGGCATTGATTATGCCGAACTGGTCGAACGGATCGTGGAGGAAGCATTATGACCAAGGCGAAGGTCAAGCGCGGCAAGGCGCCGGCGCGCCGCCCGGTACGCACCGCGCCGCGCGGCCGCGCGCGCGGACCGTCGCGGCTGGATAAGATCATTGCCGTGCTGCCGATTGGCCCGGCGACGCTGCAGCGCATTGCCAACATGATCATCGGCGGCGTGCTGGTTGTTGCGGCGGGCTTTGCCGCACATTTTGGCGGCGTCACCGCCTGGGCGCATGACGAATGGGCGGGTGCGGTGGCGCGCGCGGGCTTTCAGGTCAAACGCGTCGAGGTCGTCGGGGCGAACCGCATCGATTACCTCAAAGTCTATGACATTGCGCTCAGCCAGCAGAACCGATCGATGGCGGCGGTTGACCTCGACGGCGTGCGCACCGATCTGCTCAAATATGGCTGGATTAAAGATGCGCGGGTGTCGCGCCGCTTGCCCGAAACATTGGTGATCGACGTCGTCGAACGCGCACCCGCGGCGGTGTGGCAGCATAACCGCCGCCTGTCGCTGATCGACGATGATGGTGTGGTGCTGGAACCCGTGACCGCTGCCACCATGCCCGATCTGCCGCTGCTGATTGGTCCCGGCGCGAACCGCCGCTCGCGCGAACTGGCGGCATTGCTCGAAGACAGCCAGTCGCTCAAACCGCTGCTGGCGGGCGCGACCTGGGTCGGCAATCGCCGCTGGGATCTGCGCTTTGAAAGCGGCGAGACGCTGTCGCTGCCCGCCGGCGATGAGGCGGCCAAGCTGGCGCTGGCGCGCTTTACGCATATGGAAGGCAGCAACCGGCTGCTGGGGCGCGGCATCATCCGTTTTGACATGCGCGATCCGGCGAAATTCGTGCTGCGCCTGCCGCCCGAGGGGCAGGTCGATAATGACATTGCCGCCGAACCTGCTGCTGCCAGCGTGGTCGCAGTTATCGATACGGAAGCCTGAACCAATGGCCGCGCCGCGCATCGACAAGCTGATTACCGCGCTCGATGTCGGGTCATGGAAAGTTGCCGCGCTGATCGCCGGCGTCGGCGCCGACGGCAAGCTGCATGTGCTCGGCACCGGCCAGCGCGAAAGCCGCGGCGTGCGGCGCGGTTATGTCGCCGATATGGACAAGGTCGAACAGGTGGTGCGTGAGGCGATCGAGCAGGCCGAGCGCATCGCCGAGCTGAATATCGAAGATGTGTGGGTCGCCTTTTCCTCGGGCGGGCTCACCAGCGACATTGCGCCGGTCGAAAGCGAGCTCGGCGGTCATCGGATTGAACAGGAAGATATTGACGATCTGCTCGCCGCCGGACGCGCAGGCATCGATCCCGAAGGCCGCATGGTGCTGCATGCGCTGCCCGCACTTTATACGCTCGACGGGCTGAACGGCGTCAAAAACCCGATTGGCTTGCATGCCGACCGGCTGGCGGTCGATATTCATGTCATCATGGCCGATGGCGCGCCGGTGCGCAATCTGGAGGCGGCGGTGCGCGCGGCGCATCTGAATGTCCGCTCGGTCGTGGCGGCACCGATGGCGGCGGGATTGGCGTGCCTGAGCGAGGAAGAACGCGATCTGGGCGTTGCATTGGTCGATTTGGGCGGGGCGGTGACGACCGTGGCGCTGTTTGCCGGCGGGATGCTGGTCGAGCTGGCGTCGCTGCCGTTCGGCGCGGGCGACATTACCGACGACATTGCCTCGGCCTTTGGTATCCGTCGCAGTCAGGCGCAGCGCGCGCAAAGCTTTTACGGGTCGGCGCTCACCAGTCCCCGTGATAATGTCGAAGTCATCGACATCGACCCCGGCGCACCCGACGGCGCCGACAAGCCGCGCATCACCCGCGCGCAGCTGGTCGCGGTGATCCGTCAGCGGCTCGACCAGATGATGGGCGAAATTGGCCGGACCTTGAAAGAATTGCATTTTGTCGGCCCCATCGGGCGGCAGGTGGTGCTGACGGGCGGCGGCGCCGACCTCAAAGGCATTGCCGAATATGCGCAGGTCGCGCTGGGCCGGGCCGCCCGCGTGGGCAAGCCGCAGGGGCTAGTCGGCCTGCCCGAAGCGCATAGCGGCCCGGCTTTTGCCACCGTGGCGGGCCTTGCCATCTATGCTGCGACCGACCCTTTTGACCTGCGCGACATGCCGCTCATGTCGCAGGATGTGGTGCGCGCGCCCGCCGGCGCGCTGCTGAGCCGACTGGTTGCAGCGCTGAAGAGCGGGTTTTAATGGTCGACCATCCAAAACAGTTAATTTTTTTCGTGAAAAGCCTGAAACAATCGTGCAATGCTGAATGACATTCCAAGGGTTGCAGCGCCGTAATTTCCAATTTGTCGCTGTGGGGAGACTAGACAGATGAGCATCAATATCGGCCCGCCGCAGGTGGACGAACTCAAACCGCGCATCGCGGTGATCGGCGTCGGCGGGGCAGGGGGCAACGCCATCGCCAACATGATCGCGGCCCGGGTCGAAGGGGTCGATTTCATCGTCGCCAATACCGACGCGCAGGCGCTTAATGCCTCGCCCGCCGAACGGCGGATTCAGCTCGGCACGCATATTACCCAGGGGCTGGGCGCCGGATCGCGCCCCGAAGTCGGCCGTGCGGCGGCTGAGGAAACCATCGCGGTGGTCGAAGAAGCGCTCGAGGGCGCGCATATGTGCTTCGTTGCGGCGGGCATGGGCGGCGGCACCGGCACCGGTGCGGCACCGGTGATTGCCAAGGCTGCGCGTGACCGCGGCATCTTGACCGTCGGCGTGGTCACCAAGCCGTTCAGCTTTGAAGGGTCGCGCCGTATGCGCTCGGCCGAGGCGGGCATCGCCGAGCTGCAGGACCATGTCGACACGCTGATCATCATCCCCAACCAGAATCTGTTTCTGGTCGCCAACCCGAACACCACCTTCAAAGAAGCCTTCACCATGGCGGATGAAGTGCTGCAACAGGGTGTGCGCGGCATCACCGATCTGATGGTCATGCCGGGGCTGATCAACCTGGATTTCGCCGACGTGCGCAGCGTGATGCGCGAAATGGGCAAGGCGATGATGGGCACGGGTGAGGCCGAGGGCGACAATCGCGCGCTCGAGGCTGCGCAGCAGGCGATCAACAATCCGCTGCTGGACGGTGTCAGCATGGCAGGCGCCAAGGGCGTCATCATCTCGATCACCGGCGGCGAAGATATGCGCCTGATGGAAGTCGACGAGGCCGCCAACCATATCCGCGAGCTGGTTGATCCCGACGCCAACATCATCTGGGGCAGCGCGTTCAATTCCAACCTTGATGGCAAGATTCGCGTGTCGGTGGTCGCAACAGGCATCGACGGCGGCGCGCAGGCCGCCCCTGCGGCCCAGCCCAGCCGCAGCTTTGCCTTTCAGCCGACGGTCCGTCCCGCCATGACCCCACCGCCGCCGGTTGCCGTCGAAGCGCCCGCACCCGTGGCTGAGGAAGCACCAGTCGCCGAAGCGAGCGACATGGTCGAGCATTCAGCCGACGCAGCGCCGGGCTTTTCGGTTGGCACCAGCGCGCCGGTCGCGAGCTATGACGACATGACCGGCGAGGTTGAACCCGCCGCTGAACCCATGGCAATCGAAGACGACGGAGAAGACGAGCTGGTGCTGGGTGCGCCCGAAACGCCGGTCGACAGCGCGCCGTCGCCCTATGCGCCGTCGGCCTATGCGGCGTCGCCTGCACCGCCGCTAGGCGCTGGTGACGACAGCGACTTGACGCCGCGCCCGGCCACGGGCGGCACCTTGTTCGAGCGCATGTCGCGGCTGTCGCGCGGCACCGCCGCCAAGGCCGAAGAAGAAGGTGAAGGCGACGGTGACGGCGTCGACATCCCCCGCTTTCTGAACCGGCAGAATAACCAGTAACCGCCGCCATCACGCGACGGAACGCGTGCTTGGTGCGACCATTGCGGTTCCGTTGCGCCCGGTTCGTCGGTAAAGGGAAGCGATGATCAATTCTTCGCTGAGGCAGTCTGGCGCGGTGGCGCTGGCGATGGCGACGGCAATTTGTGCGTTTTGCGTCCCGCCCGCGCGCGCACAGGTCGCCGAGCCGGACCCGATCGTCAAAGCGGCGTTGGAAAAGCGCCGCGATGCCGAGGCCAGTCTGGCTTCAGCGATGGGCCGGATCGGCAACGACCGCACCGATGCGACCGCGCTGATCGATGCCGGCCGCGCCTCGCTGGCCCTTGACAATCCGCAGGCCGCGCTTGGCTTCCTGACCCGTGCAGGACAGTTGCGACCCGCCGATGGCACGGTGGCGGCGCTGACCGCGTCGGCGATGGTGCAGCTTGAGCGGCCCGCCGAGGCATTGGATTTGTTCGCCAATGCAGCGCGGCTGGGTGCGCCCGAACGCAGCTATCTGTCCGATCGCGGGCTTGCGCTCGATTTGCTGGGGCGTCAGGACGATGCGCAGCGCGACTATGAAGCCGTGCTGTCGCAGGCCAATGACCCCGAAACGGTGCGCCGTTATGCGCTGTCGCTGGGAATCAGCGGTCAGGTTGATCGCGCCGTCCAGGTGCTGACGCCGCAACTGCGCAGCCAGGACCGTGCGGCGTGGCGCACCCGCGCGATGATCTATGCCTTTGCGGGACGCCAGTCCGAAGCGCAAGAGATTGTCAAGGCAACGTTGCCGGGGCCGATGGCGTCGAACATCATCCCATTCCTCGCCCGTTTGCCCGGGCTGACCCCAGCACAAAAGGCCGCTGCCGCCCATTTCGGCGCGCTGCCGGGCGGGACCAAGCCCGGCATTCCGGGCACCGCGCGGCCAGCGCCAACGCCTACACCAAAGCCGACCCCGCCGCCCGTGGTGATTGCCGCGCGGCCGGTGCCGACTATTGTGCCTGCCCCGGCCAACGCGACGCGGACCCCTGCACCGACGCCTGCTCCGGCGACGGTGCCGACCGCAGCATTGCCCGCAGCGCCGCCGCCGCCGCGCCGCGCAGGGCCATCCGCGGACCTGGCGGCGGTGATGGCCGGGCTGGCCGTTCCTGACAATGAGCTTGCCCCGGCACCCGGCGCGCTCGATATGGCGGCGCTCGAGGCAGTCAAAGCGGAGCAGCGACGCGCTGCCGAAGCCGAGGCTGACGCACGCAAGCGCGAGGTCGCAGCGGCGCGGGTCAAGGCCGAAGCCGACGCCAAGGCCAAGGCCGAGGCCGACAAGAAAAAGGCGCATCCTGCGCGCAGTTGGGTGCAGGTGGCGGCGGGGGCCAATCAATCGGCATTGCAGACCGACTTTGGTCGGCTGACCAAGAAATATCCCGCTGAATTCAAGAGCCAAAAGGGCGCGATTGCCGAATGGGGGCGCACGCGCCGCTTGCTGGTCGGTCCCTTTGCCAGCGCCAAGGCAGCGGCGACATGGCTGGCGGCCTATAAAAAGGCGGGCGGCGATGCGTTCCAATGGTCGAGCGAGGCCGGGGAAGTGGTAACCCCCGTCCGATGAGCAGCCTCGCGCGCTGCGCTGCGGTTCCGGCGCTAAGCCGGGGACGGAGACATGGCGAGGCGTCCGATGCAGTGCGCGGACCGCGCGATGCCTTTCAGCGCGACCGCGACCGCATTATCCACTCGATCGCCTTCCGGCGGCTGCGCCACAAGACGCAGGTGTTCATTGCCCCGGACGGCGACCATTATCGTGTGCGGCTGACCCACAGCATCGAGGTTGCGCAGATTGGCCGCGCGATTGCGCGCGCGCTGGGGCTGAACGAGGATCTGACCGAGGCCCTGTGCCTGGCGCACGACATCGGCCACCCGCCGTTCGGTCATGCGGGCGAAGATGCACTGCGTGCGGCGATGGCAGCGGCGGGCGGGTTTGACCATAATGGCCATACGTTGCGCACGCTGACGCGGCTCGAATCGCCTTATCCGGCGTTCGACGGCCTCAATCTGACGTGGGAAACGCTGGAGGGGCTGGCCAAGCATAATGGGCCGGTCGCTGACCCCCAATGGGCGCTGGCGGCGGTCGATGCCGAGTTGGCGCTGGACCTCGCCAGCCATGCCTCGCTGGAGGCGCAGGTCGCGGCGATTGCCGACGACATCGCCTATGACAATCATGACATCGACGACGGGCTGCGGGCCGGTTTGCTGACGCGCGACATTTTGATGGCCGAGCCATGGGTGGCGGCCAATTATGGGCTGGTCGAGGCGCGCTATCCGCACGCGCCGCGCGAACGGTTGCTGCGCGAGTTGGTGCGCGACCAGATCGGGCGGATGGTCAATGACGTTGTCGCCGAAACACAGACACGGGTCGCCGAGGCTGGGGTGGCGAGCGTTGATGAGGTGCGCGCCGCGGGGCGGATGCTGGTGGGCTTCTCAGCCGAACTGGGTACGGCGGAACGTCGGCTCAAGGCCTTTATGTATCAGCATCTTTATCATCACCCCAACCAGATTGCTGCTGCCGAAGGGGCAAGACGGGTGGTGGCAGGGCTGTTTGCTGCCTTTGCGGAGGGCGCGCCGATGGGCGATCGCTGGGACGCGCCCGGGGCCGACGACGCTATTGCTCGCACGCGGCACGTCGGCGACTATATCGCCGGGATGACCGACCGTTTTGCTATCGACCGTTTTGCCGAATTGTGCGGGCGCGCAGCGGTGCCGGAGGCGCTGGCGCATGTCTAGGCTGTTGCTCATCGGTGCGACGGGGATGGTCGGTGTGAAGGTCGCGGCTCTGTTGCCAGCGGCGTCGCTGACAATCGTGGCGCGGCGTAGCGTGGATACCGCCTTGGGCGCTGCGGTGCATGTCGTGCCAACCGGCCGGTGGAGCGAAGTGATCGCTGCTGCCCGCGCCGATGTGTTCATCAATTGCCTTGGCACCACCATCAAGCAAGCCGGGTCGCAGGCGGCCTTTCGCGCCGCCGACCATGATCTGGTGCTCGCGGCGGCGGAGGCGGCTCGCGCGGCGGGGGCGCGGCATTGCATCAGCGTGTCGTCGGTCGGTGCCAATGCCAAGTCCGCCAACTTCTATCTGCGCACCAAGGGCGAGGTTGAAGCCGCGCTGGCCGCAATCGGCTTTGATCGTATCGACATTCTGCGCCCCGGTTTGCTGACCGGCGAACGGACGGGGCCAGCGCGGCCGGGAGAGGCGTTGGCGATGCTGGCCGCGCCGCTCACCGACCGGTTGCTGCATGGCGCCCTGCGCCGCTATCGTTCGATTTCAGCGGATAAGGTCGCGGCCGCGATCAAGGCGCTGGCTGCGGCTGGCGGCACGGCCACGCATATCCATGAACATGACGCGATCTGTGCACTCGCCGATTGACTTGGGGCAAGGCGCGGGCCAATGCCGGGACAGTCGCTGACAGCGCGGGAGAGGGTCGGATTCGCCATCAAATCGCAACCAGCTTGCTGGTGGTTCGATTTGAGCAGACGGAATTTCGGCCGCCGAAGGAGCAACCGCCCCGGAATCTCTCAGGCAAAAGGACCGCGTGGGTTGATAGCGACGCTCTGGAAAGCCCCCGGATCCCGGTCCGGGGCACCGAAGGGGTAACTCCGCGCGCGACGCAAATGCGTGATTTGGGCGGGGGAAAGCTCTCAGGTACCGTGACAGAGGGGGCAGCCCGGCGCGTCATCAGGCGCAGCTTGGCTGTGGCACCCTTTGAAGCGGAAGTGACGGGCTTGAGCGACACCGACAGACAAGAGGAATTGGCGCCCGAAGGGCTGGCACCCGAGGAGCTTGCGCTCGGCGATTGGCACCGGGCCCGCGGCGCACGGATGGTGCCTTTCGCGGGTTATTCCATGCCGATCCAGTATGAAGGCATCATGGCCGAGCATCTGTGGACGCGCGCGAGTGCGGGTCTGTTCGACGTCAGCCACATGGGCCAGCTGATCTTGAGCGGCGAAGATGACGGCGTTGCGGTGGCCGAGGCGCTGGAGGCGCTGGTCCCGGGCGATATTTCGGCGCTGGCCGAGGGGCGGATGCGTTATTCGCTGTTGCTGGGCGAGGATGGCGGCATCCTCGACGACCTGATGATCACGCGGACGCCGACGGGATATTATATGGTCGTCAACGGCGCGGTGAAGTGGGACGATATCGCCTATTTGCGCGAATTTCTGCCCGACGCGATCACCATGAACCATCTCGACGACCGCGCGCTGCTGGCGTTGCAGGGGCCAAAGGCCGTCGATGCGCTGGCGCGGATCGTGCCGGGGGTTGAGCGGCTGACCTTCATGACCGCCGAAATGTTCCTGTGGGACGAAAATCCGCTGTGGATCAGCCGGTCGGGCTATACCGGTGAAGACGGTTTCGAAATTTCGCTCGATGGCGCGGTGGCCGAGCGTTTTTCCGATGCGCTGTGCGCGCAGAACGAGGTCAAACCGATTGGTCTGGGAGCGCGCGATTCGCTGCGGCTCGAGGCCGGGCTGCCGCTCTATGGCCATGACATGGATGTGGGCACCAATCCGGTTGAGGCCAATGCCAGCTTTGCCATCTCAAAGCGCCGCCGCGAGACGGGCGGCTTTGCCGGGGCGGATGTGATCCTGAACGCGTTGGCCGATGGGCCTGCGCGCAAGCTGGTCGGCCTTTTGGTCGCCGGAAAAATGCCGGTACGCGAGGGAGCATTTCTGTTCGCGGGCGACGAGCAGGTGGGGGCCGTGACGTCGGGCGGCTTTGCGCCCAGCGTCGGCGCGCCCATCGCCATGGGCTATGTCACCGCCGCGCACGCCGCGTCTGGAACCGAGCTGGAAGCCGAAGTGCGTGGCAAGCGTGTGGCCGTCACCGTCGCCGATATGCCCTTCATTCCCCACCGCTATGTCCGCAAGAAAGGCTGAAGCAATGCCGCGTTATTATACCGAAGAACATGAATGGATTGATGTCGACGGCGACACCGCGACGGTCGGCATCACCGATTATGCGCAAAGCCAGCTGGGCGACATTGTGTTTGTCGAAGTCCCCGACACCGGCGCCGAGGTGACGAAGGGCGGCGACGCGGCGGTCGTTGAATCCGTCAAGGCCGCATCCGACGTTTACGCGCCTGTGGACGGTACAGTGACCGAGGGCAACGCCGCGCTCGAGGAAGATCCGGCGCTGGTAAACAGCGACCCCGAAGGCGAAGGCTGGTTTTTCCGGATGACGCTGAGCGACTTGGGTCAGCTCGACGGGCTGATGGATGCGACGGCGTATAAGGCGTTTGTGGAAGATTTATAGTTCGTCATTCCCGCGACGGCGGGAATCCAGCTCCTCCGCTCACGGCGTTGCGCTGCCCGTGCAGGAGTTGGACCCCCGCCTGCGCGGGGGTGACGTAGGATTTGAAAGACAAGCTCATTTATGCGTTACCTTCCCCTCACTCCTGACGACCGTCAGGCCATGCTGGCGACCATCGGCGCGGCCAGCATCGACGATCTGTTCGTCGATGTCCCCGCCGAGGCGCAGCTCGACGGCCCGATTGCCGATTTGCCGATGCACGCCAGTGAAATGGCGGTCGAACGGCATTTCAGCCGCCTTGCGCGCAAAAATATGGCCGCGTCACACCATCCGTTTTTTCTGGGAGCAGGCGCCTACAAGCATCATGTGCCGGCGAGCGTCGATCATCTGATCCAGCGCGGCGAATTTCTGACCGCCTATACTCCTTATCAGCCCGAGATTGCGCAGGGCACGTTGCAGATGCTGTTCGAATTCCAGACACAGGTGGCACGGCTGTTCGGCTGTGACGTCGCCAACGCATCGATGTATGATGGCTCGACCGCGTGCTGGGAGGCGATCAGCATGGCGGGACGCGTGACCAAGAGGTCGCGTGCCGTGCTCAGCGGCGGGCTGCATCCGCATTATGTCAGCGTTGCGCGCAGCATGGCGCATTTCACCGGCGATATGGTCGCGACAAGCCTGCCGGTGCTTGAGGCCGATATGGGGCTTGACGCGCTGGCGGAGCAAATCGACGACGCGACAAGCTGTGTCGTTGTCCAATATCCCGACATATTGGGCCGGATCGGCGATCTCGCCCCGCTGGCCGAAGCGGCCCATGCCAAGGGCGCGTTGCTCATCGCCGTGGTGACCGAACCTGTGGCGCTGGGTGCAATCAAGAGTCCCGGCGAAATGGGCGCCGACATAGTGGTCGGCGAGGGTCAGTCGATTGGCGTCGGGCTGCAATTTGGCGGTCCGTATGTCGGGCTGTTTGCCGCCAAGGAAAAATATGTGCGCCAGATGCCGGGGCGGCTGTGCGGGCAAACGGTCGATGCCGATGGCAAGCGCGGATTCGTGCTGACTTTGTCGACCCGCGAACAGCATATTCGCCGCGAAAAGGCGACGAGCAACATCTGCACCAATTCAGGGCTTTGCGCGCTGGCATTCAGCATTCATATGACATTGCTGGGCGAAAAGGGCCTGCGCGACCTGGCGGCGCTCAACCATGCTCGTGCGTGCCAGTTGGCCGACCAGCTTGCCATAGTGCCGGGTGTCCGCGTCATCAATGAAAGTTTTTTCAACGAGTTTGCGGTCGAACTTCGCGGCGATGCGCGAAAAATTGTACACCAGCTGGCCGCGCGCGGAGTGCTCGGCGGCGTCTCGCTCGGGCGGCTCTATGCCGACCAACCACAGCTCGCCAACGCGATGCTGATCGCTGTGACCGAGACTGCCAGTGATGAGGATATGGCGACCCTGGTGGCGAACCTGGCCGAAATTTTGCGCGAAGGAGACGCGGCATGAGCGCGCTGAACCCCGGCGGCTGGCGCCCCGAAATGGCCGCCAATGATGGCCGCGCTGCCCCAGCAACGAGCACGGGCAACCGCGCGCTGATGCTCGAGGAGGCGCTGATTTTCGAAATCGGGACCAACGCCACCTGCGGCGTCGACATTGCTGCTGCGCCCAAGGTGCAGAGCCGGCTCGGCAATATGGTGCGCCATGATCGCATCGGTCTGCCCGGCCTGTCCGAACCCGAAACCGTGCGCCACTATACGCGGCTGTCGCGGCAGAATTACGCCATTGATCTGGGGCTGTTCCCGCTCGGCAGCTGCACGATGAAGCATAATCCGCGCCTGAACGAAAAAGTGGCGCGGATGGCGGGCTTTGCCGACGTTCACCCAATGCAGCCAAAGGAAACGGTGCAGGGTGCGCTGGCCGTCATCAACGAACTGGCGCATTGGTTGATTACCCTGACCGGCATGTATGGTGTGGCCATGTCGCCGAAGGCCGGGGCGCATGGCGAGCTGTGCGGTATCCTGTGCATCAAGGCGGCGCTCGAAGCGCGCGGCGACGATCGTCCGGTCATTTTGGTTCCCGAGAGCGCGCATGGGACAAACCCGGCGACTGCGGCCTTTGCTGGCTTTCAGGTCGAGAATATTCCGGCGACGCCCGCAGGCCGGGTTGATCTGGCGGCACTAGAAGCCCGGCTGGGTCCGGATGTGGCGGGGGTGATGATTACCAATCCCAACACCTGCGGCCTGTTCGAGCGGGACATGAAACGGATTTCGGACGCGGTGCATGCGGCGGGCGCTTATGTCTATTGCGACGGCGCGAATTTCAACGCGATCGTCGGCCGGGTGCGGCCCGGCGACCTTGGCATCGATGCGATGCATATCAATCTGCACAAGACATTCAGCACCCCGCACGGCGGTGGCGGACCAGGATCGGGCCCAGTGGTGCTGAGCGAGGCGCTCGCGCCCTTTGCGCCCTTGCCCTATACCGCGCGCACCAAGGACGGCGTCATCCACCTGATCGAAGAAGCGGACGCCGCCGCGTTTGAGCAAGCCCATTTCGGCAAGTCGCTGCACAGCTTTGGCCGAATGACCGCGTTCCATGGCCAGATGGGGATGTTCACCCGCGCGCTGGCCTATATCATGAGCCACGGTGCCGATGGGCTGCGGCAGGTGGCGGAGGATGCCGTGCTCAACGCCAATTATGTGCTGCGCAGCCTGGAGGATGTGCTCGACGCGCCGTTCGCCAAATCCGGACCGTGCATGCACGAGGCGCTTTTCAGCGACGAAGGATTCCCTGACGGCTTCTCGACGCTCGACGTCGCCAAGGGGCTGATCGACGAAGGCTTTCATCCGATGACGGTCTATTTCCCGCTGGTGGTGCATGGGGCGATGCTGGTCGAGCCGACCGAGACCGAAAGCAAGGCGGCGCTCGACCAGTTTATCGGCGCGCTGGCCAATGTCGCTCGGCGCGCGAAGGCGGGCGATGCGGCGCTGAAGTCGGCACCGCATTTTGCTCCGCGCGCGCGGCTTGACGAAACGCTGGCTGCGCGCAAGCCGGTGCTCGTCTGGAAAGAAGCGCCGTTGCCCGAGGCGGCGGAATAGGGAGCACGCCAATATGGGCTGGGACATGATATTTTCGCTGACCAACGGGATTGCCATCATCGGCTGGTTGATCCTGTGGTTCGCCCCGCGCAAACCGGCGCTGCTGTCGCTGGTGATGTATCTGGGCGTGGGGCTACTCTGCCTCATCTATACTGTCAGTTTTGGCAGCCTGCTGCTGGGCGACGCGGTGGTCGGCGGAGAGGGCGGTTTCTCCTATGACATTGCTGGCATCCGCGCGCTGTTTGCCAGCGATGCGGGGATTGTGATCGGCTGGACTCATTATCTGGCGTTCGACCTGTTCACCGGCCTGTGGATCGCGCGCGATGCCGACAATAAGGGGTTCGGCCGGGTGGCGCAGGTGCCGATATTGTTGGCGACCCTGATGGCGGGACCCGTCGGGTTGCTCATCTGGCTCGTGCTGCGCGAACCCGCCGCGCGGCGCAAATATGGCCGCGGCCGATGAGCAGCGGGCCGTGGCTGCCGGGCGAAGCAGCCCGCGATGCCGACAAGCGCCACGCGCCAGCGACCTTGCGCAACCGCGATGCCATCGCCGCCGTGCTGGCGGGCGAATTGCCGCCAACCGGGCGGGTGCTCGAAGTTGCGAGCGGGTCAGGCGAGCATGTGGTGCATTTCGCGGCGCGCTTTCCCGATCTGGAGTGGCAGCCGAGCGATCCCGACGGCGCGGCGCTGGCCTCGATTGCCGCCTGGACCAGCGAGACGGGGTGCGGCAATATCCGCCCGCCGCTGCTGCTGGATGTCAGCGCTTCCGACTGGTCAGTTGATCGTGCCGACGCCATCCTGTGCATCAACATGGTGCATATCAGCCCGTGGGCCGCGACGCTGGGGCTGATGGCGGGCGCCGCGCAGCTGTTGGCGGCGGGTGCTCCGCTGATCCTCTATGGCCCGTTCGTCGAGGATGATGTGCCAACCGCGCCCAGCAATGCGGAATTTGATGCGAGCCTGCGCGCGCGCGATGCGGCGTGGGGGCTGCGCAACACCCGTGACGTAAGTTCAGCCGCCATGACCAGCGGGTTGACCTTGGCGCGCCGCGTGGCGATGCCGGCGAACAATCTGATGCTGGTCTATCGGCGCGGCTGAGCGCGCGCGGCGAGAAGGGCCCCGCTTTACCATTGCAAGCACTGCTTCATCGCGTAACCTGACTGGCAAAGGTGCCGTAAGCGCACCGTCACGCCGGGAGGTGCCTGTGTCCGCCGACAATCTATCGACATTTGACGAATTTATTCGCCATTGGGCGCACGAGCGCCCGGCCACCATAGCCTTGCGCGAAGGCGATCTTGTGCAAAGCTATGCCGCGCTTGAGGATAATAGCGCGCGCATTTGTGGCGGGCTGGCGGCGCTGGGGCTGAGCAAGGGCGATCGCATTGCATGGCTGGGCAAGAATAGTGCGCACTATTTCACCCTGTTTTTTGCCGCGGCGCGGATGGGCGTGGTGATGGTGCCAGTCGGCTGGCGGCTGGCGCCGCCCGAATGGGCCTATATCATCAACGACACCGCCGCACGGATCCTGTTCCTTGGCGACGGATTTGATGATGCGCCGGCGGCGCTGGCGGGTCAGGTGCCGGGGGTGCGGCACATGATGACCGCCGATGCGACACGCGCCTGGATTGTCAGCAGCCCGCGCGGCGATTTTGACGGTGCCGGACCGCATGATGCCGTGCTCCAGCTTTATACGTCGGGCACCACGGGCAATCCCAAAGGCGCGGTATTATCCAACCTCAACCTGTTCGGATTGCGCCGGGTGATGCTCGATGCTCAGCTGCCCTATCAGCAATGGGACGATGACGAGGCGGTGCTGGTCGCGATGCCCTGCGCGCATATCGGCGGGACCGGATTGGGGGTGATGGCGCTCGCGGCGGGGCTGCCGGGCGTGATCCTGCCCGAATTTACCCCCGACGGCGTGTTTGATGCCGTTGAAAAGGGTGGGGTGACCCGCTTCTTCATCGTCCCCGCCGCGCTCCACATGCTGTTGATGCATCCGCGCTGCGCCAGCGTCGATTTCAGCCGCGTCAAATATATCATCTATGGCGCTGCACCGATTCCGCTGGAGCTGCTGCGCGCCGCGCTCAAGATGTTCGGCGCGCAGTTCATGCAGGTCTATGGCATGACCGAGACGACCGGGACGATTTGCCTGTTGCCGCCCGAAGATCATGATCCACGCGGCAATGTGCGGATGCGCTCGGCTGGCAAGCCGCTGGCCGGCGTCGAGCTGAAGATCATGGGCGAGGGCGGCGCGGCACTTGGGCCGGGCGAAGTCGGCGAGCTGTGGACGCGCTCAACCAACAACATGTTGGGCTATTGGAACCTGCCCGAAGCGACCAAGCGGACGATGACCGACGATGGCTGGATAGCGACCGGTGATGCAGGCTATCTCGACGCGGACGGCTATTTGTACATCCACGACCGCGTGAAGGATATGATCATCACCGGCGGCGAAAATGTCTATCCCGCCGAAGTGGAAAGCGCGATTTTCGGCCATCCGCAGGTGCAGGAGGTGGCGGTGATTGGCGTGCCTGATCCCAAATGGGGCGAGGCAGTGAAGGCCATATGCGTCCCCAAACCCGGCGTGACGATCGACCCCGACAGCGTGATCGAATGGGCACGTAGCAAGGTTGCTGGGTTCAAAGTGCCCAAGACGGTTGACATCATCGATGCCCTGCCGCGTAATCCTTCGGGTAAGATTTTGCGCAAGGATTTGCGCGCGCCCTATTGGGAGGGGATGGATCGACAGGTGAATTAGGGTCAGGACCCGTTAAATGCGCGTTCGTTACTGTGTCAAGCCGCGCTGTACCGTCAACCAGATGGTGGGGATAATGCAGGCGATGCTGACCAGCAGGATGACGGCAAGGGGGTCAAATCCGACCAGACCATATATGGCGAGCGGTGCCCAGATAGTCAGCAGGGTAAGGATGAGCGCAAGGCCGATTGCGCTCCCATCCAGCACGACCGCGCGGTACAACTCGTCGCTGTTCTGCCAGATGCGCACATTGACCCACAGTTGGAGCAGTAGCGATACCGCCACCACGCCAACCACCAACGCCGCGCGGCTTGGTTCGACGGGCAGGCCCAGCGCGACGAACTCTGCCGCCATTGCCAGCATCGCCACCGCCGTCAGACGCAGCTGCGGGGCAATGATGCGATGTTCTTCGGGACTGGCTTCGGGCGACCAGTTTTCGCTCTCATAAAAGCGGCGGCTGAACGACATGGCGAGGCTGATCAGGCCGACGCCCAGCGCCATGACGCCCAACATCATCGCTGCCCCTTGCGCCGTCGTGAATGTGGGAAGATCGGCGTCGGCGGGCAAAAGCGCCAACGCCAACGTCGCGCCGCCAAAGCCGATCGCTGCGCCAACCAGCCCGCCCAGAACGATGCGCTGCCATTTGGGGGCGCGACCTTTTCCAAGCGGACCTGCCGGTTCGGGGGTAAGGTTCATTGCGTTCACTCCTGAGGCTCCCAATCGTCAAGGAAGAGAGTGTCCACCGGCACGCCCAGCAGCTTGGCCGCGCGCAGCGCGAGCGGCAGGCTGGGGTCATAGCGGTTGGTTTCGACCGCATTGATCGTCTGACGCGTCACGCCCAATCGGGTCGCCAGCTCGCCCTGGCTCCACCCCTTGGCACTGCGCAAGTCCTTGATCCGGTTTTCCACGCTGCATCCTGTCCGTCAGCGAATCACTGACAAACACTCTTTACAGACAAACATGTTTGTCAGTCAAACATATTTGTCATCGGCGCGGAGTCAGCACGCGCCTTTTTCCAACAATGCGGCTTCATCCGCGACCATATAGGTGCGGGTGAGCGGCACGGCGCGGCGCTGGCGAACAAATTGAATCTGGAAATTGGCCATGCCGCCGCTTTCAAATGCGGCGGTGGCGCCGGCCAGATAGAAG
>JACEST010000029.1 GCA_013911715.1 Sphingopyxis sp.
GATTGGCGGTCGGAGATCTCGACCTCGTCATTGCGGCGCTCCATGCCATCGGTACCAAGCCGTTGGTCGATCAGATCCAGTTTTGCGAGGGCTTCGCCGCATGGCTCGATGCGCATCGCGGTGAGGTCGAACACCGGCTGACCACTGCGATCGACGAAACCATCGACCGGTTGCAACGTGCGCGAAATTTGGCCGCCGCCGCCCGCTTGCACAGCGCATGGGCCATCCGCGCAAAGACGTTGCCCCGCCCGCAGCCGCCAGCGCCGCGTGACGGACGCACGCGCGTGGCGGTGCTGCCGCTCCAGATGTTCGGCACCGGCGCCGACGGCGATTATTTTGTGGACGGCATCGCGGATGAACTCATCTCCGCGCTGGGGCAGGTGCCGCAGCTGATGGTAACAGGGCGGACATCGTCCTTTCATTTTCGCGGCAGCGACCTGCCGCTGCCCGCCATCGCCTCGGCGCTCGGCGTGTCGCATGCCATCGAGGGATCGGTGCAGCGCCAGGGGGAGCGCGTGCGTGTCCACGTTCATCTGGTCGACGGCAGCACCGGGTTCGAATTATGGGGTGACCGCTATGATGGCACGCTGGATGACATTTTCCAGCTGCAGGAAAATGTCGCGCAAGCGGTCACGACCGCCATCGGCAACGCACTGGGCGTCACCATGCAACCGCCGCTGGTGGCGGGGCTGACGCACAGCAAGGAGGCCTATGACTTGTATCTGCAGGGGCGCGCGCTGCACGCGCGGGTCTTTGGCGAAGGGGTGCTCTTGCGCGCTGCCGAGCTGCTGGAAAATGCGGTCGCACTTGATCCGAACTTTGCCGAAGCATGGGTGCTGCTGGGTGATGTGCATCAACGCATGGGTATTTACCTTGCTGGCACCAACCAAACCGAAGCATCGGCAAATATGGCGGATTGCGTCCGCAAGGCGATGGCGATCAATCCGAATTTGGGGATGGCTTATGGCTTGCTGAGTCTACACGAGCTGACCCAGAACAACTTCGCGGGCGGACTTGATCTGGCGTTCAAGGGCTATGAGGTTGAACCCAATAATTCGGCCGTGGCGGTCCGCCTCGGCGGGCTGCTGCTCTTTTGCGGCCTTACGCGCGAAGGCATGCGCTACCTCAACGAGGCGGTTGATCGCGATCCGGTCGATGGCCGCCATTATATGGTGCGCTCGGCCGGGCAGCTGAATCTGGGCGATATCGACGCCGCCATTGCCGATGCGCAGCGCGCGGTGGACCTTGGCTTTCCGTCCGTCTGGTTGGGCGTGGCCCTTGCTGCGGCGGGCGACCATGCGGCGGCGGTCGAGGCCTATCAGCAAACCCGGTTCATGCTGAAAAACAGCGTGCCTCCGCCCACCGGCATCGCCCCCATGTCGCCCGAAATGCTCGAGGCCTATTGGCTGGTCGCGGCAAAGGGCGTGTGCAGCGGGGTGGCCGAGGATCGCGAAACCTATTGCCGCACGCTCGATTATCTCTACGCGACCATGGTCGAGAAAGACCATCTTGTGATTACCATGCCTGCGGTGTGCATGGGCTATGCCGATTTGTTGTTCAAAACCATCGGTTCGCGCATCACACTGTCAAACATGGCGTGCCTGATGTCGATGTGGGCGGACATTGATCCGATCCGCCAGATCTGGCAGCACGAGGAATTCATTCCCTTTGCCCAGCGCATCGGCCTGGCGGCGGCGTGGGACAAATATGGCTGGCCGGACTTGCTGCCGGTGCCGAGCAACCGGACCTGATCAAGAGGCCGCATCGTCGTGATTGACGCTTTATTGACGCTTTATTGACGCTCGCGCGGATTGACGGTGCGCCTCCATTGCCAGCATCATCGCGGCACAGGGAAAGCCAAAAATCATCGGCTCGGACGGGTCGCAGCACTGCGATTCCGAAGGCTAGAAATCTGTGCCTGCGTTGCGGCAGTCACGGCGCGCTTTCCTGTAACGCAGCCGCCCGCTCGGTCCCGAGCGCTCGGTATTTTGGGAGAGAGACGATGTCGATGATGAAAAATATGATGATGGCTGCGGCCATGGCGATCACGGTGCCGCAGGCGCTTCCGACGGTCGCGGCGGCGCAGGAATTTCCGCTTGTCGCCGGGGATTATGCCGATGTTGCTGGCATCTTTGTCAAAGACGGTGCGACGCTGAAATATGCGATGCATATCGCTGGCGACTGGAAGAAGAACCAGGAATTTGCAAAATCACAGGGGTGGATCACCGACTATCGGATTTACGTCAACGAGAACCCCCGCGATGGCGAACCGAACGTCTATCTGATGACGATGTTCACCAGCCTGCCCGATGCGGCCGAGGGCGAACGGCGCCAGAAGGTGTATGACGCCTGGGCCAAGACCACCGAAGCGCAGCGCGACGCCGCTTCGGGAAACCGGGCCGAATATCGCACCATAAAAAGCAGCATGCTCCTGCGCGAATATAAAGTTCGCTAGGGCGCGTTGACGTCATCAACGAGGGAGAGAGACGATGAAGAGCATGAAAGCCTTGTTCACTGGCACCACATTGTTGGTCGCCGCCGCGCTGGCCACACCGTCCGCCGCGCAGGAATCGAGCTACAAACCCGGCACCGTGTGGCAAGCCGGCCGCATCGACGTGCTGCCCGGCCAGTTCGAAAACTATATGGATTGGCTCGCCACACAGTGGAAGAAGATCCAAGAGCTGGGCAAGGCAGAAGGTATCGTGGTCGATTATCACGTGCTGGCGACCAACAATGCGCGCGCCGGTGAACCCGATCTGATCCTGATCGTCGAATATAAGGATTATTTGACCACCGCGCAGCAGGAAGCCTTTAACAAGAAGGTCAATGCATTGATGTCGCAAGATGATCGCGCCGCCGGGGCCGCGGCCGCTGCACGCGGCAAGATGCGCGAACCCATGGGCTCGATCGAATATCAGGAATTGGTTCTGAAATAAGCGACCCATTTCAGAACCATGGCAGGCGGCGCTCAATCCCTGGCCGCCGCCTGCCGACTTCTTCGCAGCAAGAATCGAAGTTGTTGTTCCGTCACCCTGAACTTGTTTCAGGGTCCATGGCGCAAGGTTTCGTCCCAGCGCCATGGATGCTGAAACAGCGAGGCCATCGCTGAGCCAGCATGACGATCCTTCGATAACTGACGCCGATTCAGGAGCCCATGCTCATGGCCAGCACGCTTGTCCTTCCGATGCCGACGCCATCGCTCGCGCTCAACGAGCACCGCGTCCTGCGCATCACCACGCTGTTCCTGCTCTACATTGCCCAAGGGTTGCCGCTGGGGTTCATCAACTTCGCGCTGCCCGGCTGGCTCGCGCAAAATGGGGCATCGGCGGCGGCGGTTGGCGCGGTGCTGGCGATGGCCAATCTGCCCTGGACCTTTAAGCTCGCCTATGGCGTGGTCATGGACCGCTGGGCGTTTTTGGCCATGGGGCGTCGGCGGCCGTGGATTATGTTCGGGCAATTGGCGATGATCGGCACCTTTGCGGTGCTGGCGTTCACCAGCCCTGCGGTTCAGCAAGTCGCACTCATCACCGTCTTTGCTTTCGCGCTCGGCATGGGCTCGGCAGTCCAAGATGTCGCGGTCGACGGGCTCGCCGCCGACATTCTCCCCGAAAATGAGATTGAACATGTAAACGGCGTGATGTTCGGCGGCCAGATGACGGGCATCGCCATCGGCACCGGCCTTGGCGGCACATTGATCGCTTACCAAGGCGTGCCTGCCGCTGCGCTGGCGCTCGCCGCCATTTTGACGGCCATATTGGCGCTGGCGATACTGGCGCTGCAATCGCACTGGGCCAACCCGGCGGTCTTCATCGGTTTTATCTTCATCACCGAAATCCTGCGCGCGCTTCGCTTGGTCGCGGGCGGATCGCTGGCGATGCGCCTCTGCACGCCCGCCATCGCCGCGACGCAGTTCGCGGTGTTCATGGCGGTGTTCAATCTGGGCAGTGTGCTCGGCGGCCTGACGCTGGGCTGGCTCGATGGCTTTGGCGGCATCCCGGCGATGCTGGCCGCAGCGGCGCTGTGCAGCTTTGTGGGGGCTGGCCTTACCTTCACTGCAAAGGTGGAGCGCTGAGATGGCGTCGGTCGCGCTACCGAATCCGCAAGCGCTAATCGATGACCGCAGCTTTTTCGGCCATCCACGCGGCATCGCCTATCTGGCGTTCACCGAAATGTGGGAGCGTTTCTCCTTCTACGGGATGCGCGCGCTGCTCGGGTTGTACATGGTGCAGGAATTGCTGCTGCCTGGGCATATTGAAAATGTCGTCGGCATGGCGAGCCTGCGCGCCGGGCTAGAAGCCTTGTTCGGACCATTATCGACCATTGCCCTGTCCAGCCAGATTTTCGGTTTTTATGCCGGGCTCGTGTACCTGACCCCGCTGCTCGGCGGATATCTCGCCGATCGCTGGTGGGGGGCCAAGCGCACGGTGCTGCTGGGCGTGTTCTTGATGACTGCCGGGCATCTGGTGATGCTGTTCGAGCAAAGCTTTCTCCTCGCGCTGCTCCTGCTCATCCTCGGTTCGGGCTGCCTTAAGGGCAATATCGCGGCGCAGGTCGGTCATCTTTACGCACCCGGTGATTCCAGCAGGGCGAGCCATGGCTTCACCATTTTTTCGACCGGCATCAATGTCGGCGCGGCGGGAGGACCACTGCTATGCGGCGCCATGGCACAAATTTATGGCTGGGAGGCCGGGTTTGGTACCGCAGGCGTTTTGATGTTGCTTGCCTGCGCTATCTATCTGGCCGGGCAGCGGCACCTCGCTGACCGGCCAGTGCATCATAGCGTTGATGCGCAGTCGGCACCGCTGACGCGCGGCGAATGGCGGCGCGTCTGGCTGGTCGTTGCGGTCATGGCCATCACCATGTTCCCGCAAATGGCCTATGATCAGTTTCTCAACACCGGCATGATCTGGGTGGCGAACCATGTCGATCCTTCAACACCTTTTGGCGATGTGCCGGTGGCATGGTTCGCTTCGTTCGATTCGATCATCTGTATCCTCATCGCGCCAGGGCTGATCGCGCTGTGGGCGGGCATGGCGCGGCGCGGGACAGAGCCGGGCGATATTGGCAAGATCGGCTGGGGCGCGCTGATGTCGGCGGGATCAGGCTTGATGTTGGTGCTAGCCGCGCAATGGGCAGGTGAAGGCCGCACCGGTGTCTGGTTGCCGATCGTGGGATATTCCAGCCTTGGGATCGCCTTCATGTGGTATTGGCCGATTTTGCTGGCCTTCGTCGCGCGGAACGCTCCGGCCAAGATCAGCGGGCGGATGATGAGCATCACCTATTTCACCCTGTTTTTCACCAATGTCATGGGTGGGCTGATCGGCAGTTTGTATGAATGGATGGGGCCAGTCAATTTCTGGCTGTGCAACACAGCGATCTCAGCAAGCGGCGCGCTGGCGGCGCTGCTGTTCGGCCCAGCGATTAACCGCGCGCTGGCTGCTATTCCTGCTGAATTGCCGCCTGAACGAGTGCGTGTATGACCGCCATCGCAATCCCCACTCCCGGCCAGCTCCAGCTGCGCCTCGGTATCGCCTTTGCCCTCGCGGTCAGTGTCGGCAACATCATCGGGTCGGGCATTATGCGCACGCCTGGTCTGGTGGCCGATCAAGTGCCCGTGGTGTGGATGCTGCTCGGCCTGTGGGCGCTGGGCGGGCTGCATGTGCTGTTGTCTGCCAACGTTGCCTCCGAACTTGCCACGAGCATTCCCAAGGCGGGCGGCAGTTATGTGCCGGTGCGCGCGGCGTTCGGGGAGTCGATGGGGTTGCTGTGCGGTTGGACCGACTGGCTTTCAAATACCGCCGCGATAGCGGCCTTGTCTTTTGCCTGTGCCAACTTTGTCGGGACGATCTGGCCTGATGTCGCGGCGCATAGCGCGCCGGTCGCGGCGGGGTTTGCGCTGTCGATCATCGCGCTCAACTGGCGCGGGGTGCGCGAGGGGCAGGTGGCGCAAACACTGGGCAGCATCATCAAGGTTGCGTTGATTGGCGGGGTGATTGCCGTCGCCTTCCTCGCCGAGCCGATCCCGGTTGGCGAAGTCGTCGCGCGGGCAGGGGCTGGTATGGCCGCTGCGGCACCGGCCTTTGGCTTTTTTGCGATCATTGCCGCCTATCAGATGATCTATGGCGCCTATACCGGCTGGCACGCGCCGATCTATTTCGTCGAGGAGGATCGCAACGCGGTCACCAACATCCCGCGCGCGATGCTGATCTCGATCCTGCTCGTCGCCGCAATTTATGTGGCGCTGAACCTCAGCCTGCTGAGCGCACTCGACATGACGGCATTGCGGGCATCCGATCTGCCGGTCGCGCTCGTCATCGAAAATGCATTTGGTCGCTCGGGCGGCGTGCTGGTGGCGTTGCTGGCGATTGTCATTGTCGTGGTGGCGATCAACGCCATCGTGATGTCGAGTGCGCGCGTCCTTTACGGCATGGCGCGCGACGGCCTGTTCCTGCCAGCAGCATCGCAGGTCAACGCCGGTGGGACGCCAAATGTCGCGATGGCCATCACCGCAGTTCTGGCCCTGATGCTCATCTTTTCAGGGGGCTTTGCCTTTCTGTTCAAGCTGACGGCGGCCTTGGCGATCTTCGCCTTCTTCCTCTATGAAGCATCACTGTTCGCGCTGCGGCGGCAACAGCCAGACTTGCCCCGTCCGTTCCGCGCGATTTGCTATCCAGTCCTGCCCGCGCTGGTGTGCTTGCTCGATCTGGGCCTGCTGATCGCTTTTATCGCCGCCGATCCGATCAGCGGGCTGTATATGGCTGGCCTGATTTCAGTGTGCATTCCCGTCGGCATCATCCTGCATCGCCGCCGCGCGCGACCTGTGGTTACGCCATGAACCCCAGATTGGCGCTGGCGAAGCGGCCGATATTGGTCACGGTGCGCGGCGGCCCCGGCAGCATCGCTATACTGGCGCGCGCGCAGAGCCGGGGCTAGGTATCGCGCAGGTCGATTGAGGAGATACCTGCCGTGCACCGCTTTGCCACTCTCTGTGCCGCCGCGCTGCTTTTGAGCACCGCGGCACATGCCGCGCCTTACAGCGCCGAAATCGTCCGCGACGATTGGGGCGTTTCGCACATCACTGGCCAGACCGACGCCGACGCCGTGTTCGGGATGATCTATGCCCAGGCTGAGGACGACTTCAACCGGATCGAAATCAATTACCTCACCAACCTTGGCCGTCTGGCCGAGGCCGAAGGCGAAAAAGCGCTGTGGCAGGACCTGCGCCAACGGCTGTGGATCGATCCGGAAGCGCTGAAGGCTGACTATGCCAAGAGCCCGCCGTGGCTGCGCAAATTGATGCAGGCGTGGGCTGCGGGCCTAAATCAGTATCTGGCGGATCATCCGGAGGTAAAGCCCAGGGTGCTGACCCGGTTCGAACCCTGGATGGCGCTTAGCTTTTCCGAAGGCTCGATCGGTGGCGATATCAATCGCGTCCCGCTAAGTCAGTTGCAGGCCTTCTATGAGCGCCGTCCGACCGCGCTGACCGCTGAAGAACGCGGGCTGGCGCTGCGCGATCCGGGCGGCTCAAACGGCATTGTGATCGCACCCTCGCATAGCGAAAGCGGCCATCCGCTGCTGCTCATCAACCCACACACCACCTTCTTCTTCCGCGCCGAGCAGCACGTGACCAGCAAGCAGGGTCTCAACGCTTATGGGGCGGCAACCTGGGGGCAGTTCTTCATCTACCAGGGCTTCAACCAGAATGCGGGCTGGATGCACACGACCAGCACGGCCGATGCGGTCGACGAATTTGCCCTGACAGTCGAGAAAGCTCCGGTGGGTAATGCGTGGACCTATCGCTTTGGCGAGGCGCAGCGTGCCGTAACCGTCAAGGCGGTCACGCTGGCATACCGCAAGCAAGACGGCACCATCGGCAGCCGGGTGTTCAGCACCTTTGCCACGCATCATGGCCCGATCGTCCGCGCCGAGGGGGACAAATGGATCGCCGCGAGCCTGATGCACAAGCCGGTCGCTGCGTTGCAGCAGAGCTTTCTGCGCACCAAGGTCCGCGACCTTGCGGGTTTCCGCAAGGTTGCGGCATTTCAGGCCAACAGTTCGAACAATACCCTGTTCGCCAGCAACACGGGCGAAACCGCGCTGTTTCTGCCGCAATTCATGCCGCGGCGCGATCCCCGTTTCGACTATACAAGGCCCGTTGACGGTAGCGATGCGGCTACCGCTTGGAAGGGGCTGCACCCGCTGTCCGAACTGCCGCAAGTCGTCAATCCTGCGAACGGCTGGGCCTTCAATGTCAACGACGGGCCATGGTGGGCGGCTGGCGCGGACAGCCCCAGGCAAGCCGCCTATGCCCGCTATTTCGATCAGGTCGGTCGCCTCCCACGCACCACTGCGGCGGACCGGGTGCTGTCGGGGCGGGCGCGCTTCACGCTCGATCAGCTGGTCGAGGCTGCCTATGATCCGTGGATCCCGTTTTTTGCAGAGCAGCTTCCGGAGCTGGTCGCGGCGCAGGCGCGCAGCCCCGATCCCGCGCGCGCAGACGCGGTCGCGTTGCTCGCCCGGTGGGACCACCGCTGGAGCGCGGCCTCGACCGAGACCAGCTTGGCGGTTTTCTGGGCCGATGCGCTACGCCAGCGCGTTGCCGCCGGTGTTCCCAATCCATATTGGCTGGTGCCGATGGCTCAGGCCAGCGACGCCGACAAGCTTGCGGCGCTCGACGCGGCAATCGCGCGGCTCGACGCGGACTTCGGTTCGTGGCGCGTACCGTGGGGCGAGATCAACCGCCTCCAGCGGCTCGACGGCGCGGTCGTGCGAACATTTGATGATGCCAAGCCAAGTATCCCGGTGCCGTTCGTTCCGGCCAGATGGGGCTCGCTCGCGTCGTTTGACGGACAACGCTATCCGGGGACCCGGCGCTATTATGGCGACTCTGGAAACAGCTTTGTCGCGGTGGTCGAATTCGGCCCCCGCGTCCGCGCCCGCGCGGTGACCGTGGGCGGCCTGAATAGCGACCCCGCCTCGCCGCACTTCAACGATCAGGCGCAGCGCTATGCGGATGGCAATTTGCGGGCGGTGTATTTTTATCCAGACGAGCTTGCTGGAAAAATACAGTCGCGCAAGGTGGTGAAAGGTGAATGAAATTCTGGACAGGCTCTAGACCCTGTTTCAGTAAGATTGAAGCGTCGTCATCGTGTCAGGAAGGCCGCTGGCAAGGAGTGACGCGCAGGGCCGGGCTGGGTGCCCGGTCAAGCGGCACGACGCCGCCAGCGGCCTTCCTGACACGACCCCTGCGGGGCGGGCCGCTTTTGGCCGATCACTGCGGCATTCGTCGGTCACCATGCACCAGCATGGCTCCCTCCTCACTTCTTGTGCTCGGCCAAAATCGGCTCCGTGCCGATGCTTCAACCTTACTGAAACAGGGTCTAAGCCGCCGCCGGGCAATAATGGCGCAGATAATCGCCATGGGTCGGCATATGCTGGACAACATATTGGATCGATTGCGCGATGCCGTCCATTTCCTTGCTGGTCTGCGGCTCTTTCAGCGCGTCGGCCATCGCATTGTGGCCGCCCATCATGATGCCCTGGCCCATCATCACCGCCGCCCAGCTGGTTTCCGTGAACAGCTCATCCTCCTCGCGGAAAATCTGGCCATTGTGGCGGAACAGCTCGACCTTTTCGGTCAGGCTGTCGGGCACCGCCATCGTACGACAATAGTTCCAGAATTCGCTGTCGTCGCGCTGCGTGGCATTATAATGCAGGATCAGGAAATCGCGGATGCGCGCATATTCCTTCGCCGTCAGCCGGTTGAATGTTTCCTCCTGCACCGGCGTGACGCCATCAAGTGAAAGCACCGCGATCAGCTTGTTGATGCCGGTGTTGATCAGGTGGATCGAGGTCGATTCGAGCGGCTCCATGAAGCCGGCTGAAAGCCCCAAGGCCACGACATTCTTGTTCCAGAATTTCTTGCGCCGACCGGTGACGAAGCGCAGATAATTGGGCTCGGCCCCCGGCTTGCCCGCGATGTTGCCGAGCAAAATGTCGAGCGCCTCCTGATCCTCCATGAAGCCGCTGCAATAGACATGGCCATTGCCGTTGCGGTGCTGGAGCGGGACCTGCCATTGCCAGCCCGCGCTGTGCGCGGTGGCGCGGGTGTAGGGCAGGGGGCCGCTGCCATCCTCGCGCGCACACGGCAGCGCGACGGCGCGGTCGCATGGCAGATAATGGGTCCAATCCTCATAACCGGTCTTCAGCGCCTGTTCG
Organism: Sphingopyxis sp.; assembly: GCA_013911715.1. Lineage (GTDB taxonomy): Bacteria > Pseudomonadota > Alphaproteobacteria > Sphingomonadales > Sphingomonadaceae > Sphingopyxis. The sequence goes on from JACEST010000029.1 coordinate 10,219, forward strand.
ATGAGCAGCCCGCGAAAACCCGAGCAGTCGATGAACAGGTCGCCTGCCAGGACGCTGCCATTGTCCATCGTCACCGATGTCACAAAACCCGTTTCACCATCGATCGCGACATCAGAAACTTTTCCCTCGACGCGCACGACGCCGCGCTTTTCGGCATAGACGCGCAGATATTTGGCATAGCGACCGGCGTCGAGATGATAGGCATAATTGACCGGCGGCAGGTCGTCGCGCTGATAATCTTCGGTGCGCGCGAATTTGCCGAAAAAGGCAGCGACGGTTTCCATGTTGAACAGCTGGATCGGCCGCTTGTCGCCCGCGGCATGATAGCGGTGCCAGATGTGGTGAAAGGAAATCCCCTCCATCTGATAGCCATAGGCGCCAAAGGGGTGGATATAGCTGTCGCCCAATTTGCCCCAGTTCACGAACTGGATACCCAGTTTGAAACTGCCCTGGACGGCCGCCAGCATCTCGCGTTCGTCGACATCGAGCAATTTATTGAAATCGAGGAAGGGCGGGATCGTCGCTTCGCCCACGCCGACGGTTCCAATCGCCTCGGATTCGATCAGCGTCACCTGGACTTTGCCAAGAACACTCAACCGCGACAGCGCGGCAGCCGCCATCCAGCCGGCGGTGCCGCCACCTACAATGATGATATGTTCAATGGCCATCGCCCACCCTTTGTTGCGCACATGCTACACTTGGCACAATATCGCAACGCGCACGAATGTGAACGTTCATTTTCACGCTTGTGAACGCTCTCAATCGACGATAGTGTCAAAGGTGACGGTGAATGGAAAATTCGCCGCGCAAGGGATTTCAAGGAGGATAGCTTGGCACGCACACCAGCAGCAGGAGCGTCGCGACTTGCCGCGCTCAGCACGGCATCGACTTTGGCATTGTGCGCTTTTGCTGCACAGCCGGCATTGGCACAGGATGCCGCTGCGCCTGAAGAGGCCCCGCCTGTCACCGAAACGTCAGACGAAATCATCGTCACCGGCTTTCGCGCTTCGCTGCAAAGTGCGCAAGGTATCAAGCGCGATGCCGACACTTTTGTCGACGTCATCACGTCCGAAGATATTGGCGCGCTGCCCGACAGGTCGGTCGCCGAAGCGCTGCAGCGTGTGCCGGGTGTCAACATCGGCCGGTTCGAAAGGCCATCGGATCCCGATCGCTTCTCGGTCGAAGGCACCGGGGTCATCGTGCGCGGTTTGCCCTTTGTCCGGTCGGAACTCAACGGCCGCGACATTTTCTCGGCCAATGGGGGGACCGTCCTCAGCTTCAACGAAGTGTCGCCCGAACTGCTCGGCCGCGTTGAGGTGTTCAAGAATCTGACCGCCGATTTGGTCGAAGGCGGGATCGCCGGGACGGTCAATCTGGTCACGCGCAAGCCGCTGGACCGGCGGGGCACGCATTTCGCTGCGACGATCGAGGCCAATATCGGCGATCTGGCCGAAGAATGGTCGGGTGGCGGTTCCTTCCTCGGTTCAACCACCTTCGAAACCGAAGCCGGGACCTTTGGCGTCCAGTTCAATTATGCGCGTTCGGAATTAATCAGCCGGACCGACGCCTCCCAGATAACCGACCCATGCTATCGTGCAGCCACGCTTGACGGGCCGTGCTTGCGGGTGCTGCCGCCCTTTGGCGGTGCCCCGGCGTTTGACGAGAGCAATTTCCCGCCCGCAGGTACAGTCGTCGTACCCAAGGGCGCAGGTGTTCGCACCACCGAACTGGAGCGTGATCGCGAAGCCTGGTCGACCGTGGTGCAATTTGAAAGCCCCGACCGCAGCTTCCTCGCCACCTTTGAATGGTTGCGCGCCGACACCAAATTTTTCACCGACGAAGCGGCTGCGCTGGCGCAGGTCAATGATGATCTGTTGTTCCCCGTTCCGGCGGCGGGCAGCACGTTCCAGTTCGACGATAATGGCATTTTCCAGAGCGGCGTCCTGAGCCAGCGGATCGGCGATGCTTTTGCCAATCCATTTGGGCGTGGCGGCATCCCGCTTGAATTGCTGCGCTTTCAACGCGAAACCGAATCGACCACGCAGGATTATTCCTTCGACGTCGATTGGAGCGTTACGGACAAATTCCGCATCAATTTCGAAGCCCAGCGGATCGAGTCCGACCTGCGCCAGGATTCGATCATAGGTGCGACCAACAGCTGGGCCAATATCGCACTCGATGCGTCGGGTCGCACTCCGCAGGTGGAGTTTCTGGCCCCTCCGGGCGCGCCGGCGGATTATTTCACCAGCGGGCAGAACACTTATTACTGGTTCCTGCTCGACAGCATTGCCCGCAACGAGGGCAAACTCGACAGCCTGCGCCTCGACGCCGAATATGACATCAGCGACGAAGGTTTTTTCAAGAGCGCCAAATTCGGTGCGCGCTGGACCGACCGTGACCGGACGACGCGTGACACCAATTTCAGCACCTGGGGCAATTTGTCCGCCGTCTGGGCAGGCCGCGCCGGTTGTGCGCCATGGGGCGCGGGTCCGGGATGCGGCGCCAATGGGCCGGGGCCGTTCGGCAACGGCTTCATTCCGGGGCGCTTTTTCACAGGATTGCCGGGCCAGGAATTCGCCATCGCGGGCGGGGCGTTTATCGACGATTTCCCGGCGTTCGGCAATCTGCGCAATCCCTTTGCCAACGGATTTCAGCGCGGCAATGGACCAACACCGTTGGCAGGTGCCGGGGGCTTCTTCTTTGGCGGGGATGATTTCCTCGGCGAATATCTGGCAGGGACATCGGCGCAGCAGGCGCAGCAGATTAACATTTTCTCGCAAACGCCCAACCCCTTCTTTGGCGTCCGCAATCGCACTTTCAACAATGCGGTGACGGGCGAAGTTTCGCCTTGCGATCCCTTCTGCACGCCCGAGGTGTCGGCGGTCGCTGAAACCACCAGAGCGGCTTATGCGCGGGTCGATTATGGAAAGGAATTCGACAACGGCTGGAAATTGCGAGGCAATTTCGGCCTGCGTTACGTCGAAACAGAAGTTGTTGCCGCAGGCCTCATCGGCTTTCCCAATGGTGCATTCTTCGACAATGTCGGCGCAGGCGGCAACGGCGACGGTGTGGTGCAGGTCAGCGAAGTGCAACAGTCCTGTGCGCTCGCGCCGCCGGGGAATATCCCTGGCTTTTGCCAGTTGTCAGCACCGCGCCTGGCCGAATTTGCGGCGGCGCATACGGGCGAGATCGTTCTCGACGACCGCGCCGTGGTGTTCGACGATTGGTTGCCCAGTTTCAATGCGCTGCTCGATACCGGCGGCGGTTTGCTGTTTCGCGCAGCGGTGTCCAGAGGTATCACCCGTCCCGACCTTGGTGCATACCGTTCGGGCGGCGTGATCGGCGACAATACGGCCGATCTGGTGGCGGACCGGACACTCGAATCGGGCCCGCTGTTCCAGCTATTTACGGGCAACCGCAACCTGCGCCCGATTGAATCGTGGAATTATGATCTGTCGGTTGAATGGTATTTCAGCCGGGTCGGTTCCCTCACCGTGTCTGGATTTATCAAGGATATCACAGGCATCGTCGACAATGGCACTGATCTCGTAAATTTTGTCAGTCCCGGTGGTTCGTCGCTGGATGTTGAAGTCAACGGTCCCGACAACCGGCAGGACGGGCAGTTGAAAGGCGTCGAAGTCGCTTATCAGCAAACCTATGACTTCTTGCCTGGCCTGCTCGGCGGTTTTGGTTCGCAGATCACCTATACCTATGTTGATGGTGGTGACTTTAACAACACCAATCTGGCCAACAATCAGGGAGCATTTGCAGAGTTTCAGCCGCTTGCAGGGATATCGAAGCATACGGTCAACGCCACGCTCTTCTATGAAAGGGATTGGTTGTCGGCGCGTGCCGCTTACAATTGGCGATCGGCGTTCCTGATTACGCCGCGCGATGACATCTTCCCCTTCTCGCCAATCTGGCAGGAATCAACGGGCCAGCTTGATGCGTCGATCTTCGTGACGGTGATGGACGGGGTGAAACTGGGCGTGCAGGGGGTCAATCTGCTCGACGAAGTCACCCGCACTAGTCAGGTGATTGATTTCGATGGTACGCGCGTCACGCGCTCGGCGTTCCGCAACGACCGGCGCTTCACCTTCCTGGCGCGCTTCGAATTCTAGACCGCGCCTGCGCGGCAGCAACAGGGGCGGGCCTTGGTCGTAGGACCGGAGTCCGCCCTTTTGTTTGCGTGCCGCGCTTGAACTTGGTCATACAGCGCATGCCGGGCGGGTCAAAGGAGCTTTCCATGAAACGAATCGCCACATTGGTGCTGGCAATGCTGGCCGCTACGTCGGCCTCTTGCACCGAGGGCGAGCCGGTCGCCACCGCGAGCGAATGGGAACTTGTCTGGTCCGACGAATTTGACGCCACCACGCTCGACCCCAACAAATGGAAGCCTGAAGTTTCTTGCTGGGGCGGCGGCAATGATGAGCGCCAATGCTATACCGGCCGGCCGGCGAATGTTGAGGTGTCGGGCGGACTGCTGCGGCTGAAAGCGCGCGAAGAACGCTATACCGGTCCCGATCGCCCGCCCGAAATTGCCGCGCGGCCCAACCCCCAAGTCAACCAATATTTCACCTCGGGCAAGGTGCGCACGCGCGGCCTCGCCAGTTGGCGCTATGGCAAGGTTGAAGTGCGCGCCAAGGTGCCAAAGGGGCAGGGCACCTGGCCCGCCGTGTGGATGATGCCCGCCAATGACCATTATGGCCCCTGGCCGCGGTCGGGCGAGATCGACATATTGGAGGCCGTCAACATCGGTGCCAGCTGCGATGCCTGCACCGGCGAAATGGGCGAAAACCGCACGCTTAGCGCTGTCCATTTCGGCGATTTTGCGCCGAAAAATGATCATGTTAGTCAGCGCGTCGCACTGCCTGACCTATCGCTGCCGTCCGATGATTTCCACGTCTGGACGCTCGAATGGGGGCAAGGGCTGATGCATTTTTCGCTCGACGGCCGTCGCTATTGGACCGTGACCGCCGACAAATGGAACAGCGCGTCGAAACGCGCCAAGGGCAACCCGCTTGCGCCGTTCGACCAGCCCTTTTACATCATGGCCAACCTCGCTGTCGGCGGGCGGCTGTCCGAGGAAAATAATGACAAGGGCGTTGTCATGAATTCGATCCCCGCCGAATTTTTGATTGACTGGATTCGCATTTACCAGTGCAAGGATGACCGCGAAACGGGGCTTGCGTGCATGCAGGACGGCAAAGAGGAAAAATAATCGATGGCGAGACGCCGCCAGGCCGTGACCATCAAACATGTTGCCGCCACGGCCGGGGTGTCGCTGCAAACGGTCAGCCGCGTGATCAACAATGAACCCAATGTCCGCCCGGCGATGCAGGCGCGGGTGCAGGCAGCGATCGACAGCCTGGGCTATGTCCCCTCGCTCGCCGCGCAGCGGATGAGCGGGTCGCGCAGCTATCTGATCCTCGCCATCAACGATCGCGACCGCACCATCGCTGATTGGCAGGCGCGTCAGGGCAGCGACTGGGTCGACCAGATGCTGCTCGGCGGCATGCTCAAATGCGCCGAATATGGCTATCGCATGATTTTCGAACTGGTCGATACGCACAGCGACCATGTCGAACGCGAATTAAGCGCGACGATTTCCGCGCTGCAACCCGACGGGATCATCCTGACCCCGCCGCATTCGGAAAATCCCCAGATCGCCGGCCTGCTGGCGAGCCGCAAAATTCCGTTTGCGCGCATCGGTTCGCGGCAGCCGGGACCCGGCATTGCGATGACGATGGGCGATGAGCGTTCAGCGCGGCTCGCGACCGATCATCTGATTGCGCTGGGCCACCGCCGCATCCGCTTTATTGCCGGGTCGGACGAATATAGCCTATCACAGCGGCGTATCGACGGTTGGCGCGACGCCATGGCGGCGGCGGGTCTCGCCGCCGAAGTTATGCTGGAGCAGGGCGATTTCAGCTATGCCAGCGGCGTCGTCGCGGCGACCGCCCTGCTCGGTTCTGAGCGCCCACCCAGCGCGATTATTGCCAGCAGCGATCAGATGACGCTCGCCGCGCTCGACACCGCCGTGCAGCGCGGACTGCGTGTGCCGCACGACCTCTCGCTGGTCAGCTTTGACAATACCCCCTTGACGCGCTTTTCCACCCCGCAACTGACCGCCATCGACCAGCCCATTGCAGCGACTTTTTCAAAGGCGGTCGAATTGCTGATCGTCAACGGCACCGCGCCCGCGCCCGAGCAGCCCGTCGTCATCGCGGGCAAGCTGATCGTACGCGGCAGCACCGCGCCACCGGGCGGCCATGGTGCATCCTGAATCGGCAGCGGAAACCCGGCAAAGCCCTTGCTTCCTGATGCTTTACGCTGCCGCCGCAGCGGGCGGCGCGGTGGCCTATGTGCCGTTTTTGACGATCATCTTGCCGGTGCAGGCGACCGCGCTCGCGGGCGACGGCGCTTTGACGCTGTTGGCCTATGCTGCCTTTGCCGGGGCGTTCACCGCCAGCATTGCCAACATCGGCTTTGGCTGGGCCAGCGATGTGACCCGCACCCGCCGACCATGGATTGCGGCAGGGATGCTGCTGTCGTGCGCGCTGATGGTCCTCATGCCGATGGCGCGCAGCGGGCCGATGCTGGTGGCGCTGATCGTTGTGTGGCAATTGG
>JACEST010000003.1 GCA_013911715.1 Sphingopyxis sp.
GCCTTGCGGCGCACGACCCAGCGGGTCGTCGACGGCGGCGGCAGCGAGTTCAGCGTCAGCGGTTCGCCAAGGGGGCCAATGACCTGTGCCGGCCTGATTTTTTGGTTTTCGATCATATCATTCCATCCCCGGACCGTCGCCATCGGGGCGTTCGGTGTTGAGCGGTCCTTCTATCGCATCATGTTTGACCATCGGCTGAAACGCCTTGGTAAACGGGCTCTTCATTTCTTTGTCACATACGCCTTCACCGTCCCCGTTCGGGACAGTTCCCAGCGCGACATCAGCAAAGCGCGCTGGCGCTGGAACAGCCTGTCCGTCGCTGGTCCGTCCTGGCGGCAACAGGCTGCCGTGCGGCACTGGGCTGCTGGCGTCGTCGCGGCTGCACCGCCCGGCGACGAGTCGCGCGGTCGGCGATGCCGCCTGACGGGCGCCAGTGACAGCCAGCAGCACATCGAATCCGGGACGAATCGCCGAATCGCGGTGTGCGGCACGAGGCGGAAAATCAAACTTCATGCCCCCCGATTAGCAGCAACCGCCTAAGCCACCGTAAAGGCCGCCTTCATTCCTCATTAGCGATGGTTAATGGCGCGGCCTGATACGGCCATTGTCGCGGCTTCGCTGGCGGGTGCTGGCCATGGCGGCCCGGGCGGAGTAAAGGCGCGGGGCGTATGACCGTGCCAGACCGCCTCGACAGCCTTGCTGGTGATTTTCAGCTGAACCTGCCGCTGGCGGGCAAGCGCATTGTTGTGGCGATGTCGGGCGGCGTGGATTCGAGCGTCGTTGCCGCACTCGCCGCGCGCTCAGGCGCCGAAGTGATCGGTGTGACGCTCCAGCTTTATGACAGCGGGGCCAAGGCGCGGCGCCCGGGGGCGTGCTGCGCGGGTCAGGATATTCGCGATGCGCGCGCGGTCGCCGACCGGCTCGGCTTTGCCCATTATGTCCACGACCATGAAAGCCGCTTTCGCGATTCGGTGATCGACCAGTTCGCCGACGAATATCTCGCCGGGCGCACACCCATTCCCTGCGTGCGCTGCAACATGGGGGTGAAATTTACCGATCTGTTTGCGCTAGCAAAAGAACTGGGCGCCGATTGCCTTGCCACCGGCCACTATGTGCGGCGCGTGATGGGTGCGCACGGCCCCGAACTCCACCGCGCGGTCGATCCGGCGCGCGACCAGAGCTATTTCCTGTTTGCGACGACGCGCGAACAACTCGATTTCCTGCGCTTTCCCTTGGGCGGGATGCCCAAGGCGGCGGTGCGCGCGATTGCCGCCGAACTGGGCCTGGGCGTGGCGGCCAAGCCCGACAGCCAGGATATCTGTTTCGTCCCCGACGGCGATTATGCCGCGATTGTGCGCAAGGTTCGGCCCGATGCCGAAGATGCGGGCGACATCGTCCACCTCGACGGGCGCGTGCTGGGGCCGCACAGGGGACTCATCCACTATACCGTCGGCCAGCGGCGCGGGATTGAAATCGGCGGGCAGGCCGAACCGCTCTATGTCGTCCGCCTCGATGCATCGACCAGACAAGTGGTGGTCGGGCCGCGTGCGGCGCTCGCGGTCGCGGCGGCGGTGATTGACGAAGCCAACTGGCTCGCCGACCCGCACGGGCGCACCGTGCTGGCCAAGGTGCGCAGCATGGCCAAACCCGTACCCGCGCACTTTGACGGCGGGATGCTGCGCTTTGCGAGCCCCGAATTTGGCGTTGCGCCCGGTCAGGCGGCGGTGCTCTATGACGCCGCCGCGCCCGACCGCGTGCTGGGCGGCGGCTGGATTGCGGCTACCGAGGCCGCCACCATGGCGGTTGCTGCTTGACCCAAAGGGCGGCAGCGGCTGACGGCGGCGGCGTCCTGTTTTGACCTCGCCGGTCCGATCACCAACCCGAAGGGGGCAACAGCATTCGCGCCGGTTCGGCTTCGTGATTCCCTGTTTACCTGTCAGTTACCAGATCGGATTAGAAGGTTCGGCTGGGTCGCACGCATAAATTGATTTTTTCGTCCAATTTCCGATTGATGGAGTGGAAGCGATGGACCGCAAAGCCGAAGGCCGCCACCGCAGCGGCCGCCGCACTTTGGACCGCCGTTCAGCGGATGAGCCCGAATTTTCGGGACCCGAGCGCCGTTCGGGTTCGGAGCGACGCAGCGCCAGCGACCGCCGCAGCCGACTCTAACCGCTGCCGACAGCGCCAGCCTGGATCAGCGCCGCGATTGACGCCTTGTCATAGCCAAGCTGGTCAAGAATGCTGATGCTGTTGGCGCCAGGCATCGGCAACTGGGCCGGAGCAGCCGGGCGCTTGCCTCCCATCATCAGCGGCACGGTTGGCAATTGTGTCGCCGCACCGCTGGTCAGCGTAACGGGCTCGAGTCCCGCCGACGCCGCCAGATGCGGGTCATCGAACAAATCCTCGGGCTTGCCAATGGGCGCAAAGGGCAGCCCGCTGCCGTCGAGCCGTGCGATAATCTCTGCGCTCGTAAACCCCGTGATCAGGGCCCGGATCTCTGGCATGATGCGCCCGCGCGCCAGCACCCGGGCATTATTCTGCCGCAGGCTTTGATCCGCCCACAGCGCATCAAGGCCGAACAGCGCGCAGAATCGCTCCCACAAGGCGTCGGTGACGACGCCGATGAACACCGGATCATCCTTGGTCGCGAACACATCGTAAATCGCCCAGGCCGAAACGCGTGCGGGCATCGGGGCGGCTGGCGTGCCGGTGACGGCAAATTGCGCCATATGTTGACCGACCAGATAGACGGTCGTTTCAAACAGGCTGGCGATGACCAGCTGGCCCGCACCAGTGCGGTGTCGTTCTTCGAGCGCGGCGAGGATGCCGATCACGCCGAACATGCCGCCGGTGACATCGATCACACTGGCCCCGGCGCGCAAGGGTTGCCCGGGCGGCCCGGTCATATAGGCAAGACCGCCCATCATCTGCGCGACCTCGTCAAGTGCAGTGCGTGCTTCATAGGGGCCGGGCAGGAACCCTTTTTCGCTGCAATAGATAAGGCGTGGATTGGTCGTCTTGAGCGCATCATAGCCCAGCCCCAGCCGGTCGAGCGCGCCGGGACGGAAATTTTCGACCAATATGTCGGATTGGTCGGCCAACTCGCGCGCGATTTTCAGCCCATCGGGATGTTTGAGGTCAAGGCAGATGCTCGCTTTGTGGCGGTTGTACATCGGGAAATAGCCTGCACCCGACCCGAGCAGCCGCCGCGTGCTGTCGCCGCCAATCGGTTCGACGCGCACCACCTCGGCCCCCAGGCTGGCGAGTATATGGCCGACCGTCGGTCCCATCACCATATGGGTGAATTCGACGACCCTGAGGCCCGCGAGCGGGGTCGGTCCGCTCATCCGCGTGCCTCCCAGCCGAGCGGCAGCCCCGCGTCGGGCGTAAAGCCATAAAGCGGCTCGCCGGGAAGCGCCTCGGCGACAATCGCACGGACCTTCATCAGCGCGCCCAGATCGATGCCCGTTTCAACCCCCATGGCCGCAAGCATGAAGGCCAGATCTTCGGTCACGATATTGCCCGACGCGCCAGGAGCAAAGGGACAGCCGCCAATGCCGCCCAGCGACGCATCAAGCGTGGTAATGCCCTCCTCGATCCCCGCGAGCGCATTGGCAAGGCCCAGCCCGCGCGTATTGTGGAGGTGAAGCGTCGTCATCTTGTCCGCCCCAACTGCCGCGCGCACCTTGCGCACCAGCCGCTTGACCTGCGCCGGATCGGCATAGCCGGTGGTGTCCGACAGGCTGAATTCCTGCGCGCCTGCTGCGGCGGCGGCTTCCGCCAGCCGGACGACTTGATCCTCGGGGATCGCGCCCTCCATCGTGCAACCAAAGGCGGTGGACAAGCCGACGGCAAAATGAATGCCAGCGCCGCCCGCGATTTTGGCGACGGCACCAATTTCTGCAATCATCTCGTCATGCGATTTGCGAACATTTTTCAGACTGTGGGTTTCCGACATGCTGAAGGGAATGGACATGGCGTGCACCCCGGCCTCGGCGGCGCGCGCGGCGCCCTTGGCGTTGGGCACCAGCGCGACGACATTGAGACCGGAGATGGTCTTGGCAAAGGCCACCACTTCGGCGGTGTCGGCCAATTGTGGCAGCAGCGACGGCGGCACAAAGCTCCCCACTTCAATCTCGCGCACCCCGGCGGCGGCCTCGGCGGCAATCCATGCCTTTTTGGCGGCCAGCGGCATGACGCGGTCGATAGATTGAAGCCCATCGCGCGGGCCAACTTCGGAGATGAGGATGGCGGTCACTCGCTTTCCTCCCCATTCGCAGAATGGGGAGGGGGACCATCCGCAGGATGGTGGAGGGGTATTCGCGCCATGACTTCAGTCACAATCTGCATTATAACATCTTCCAGCCTATCTTTTATCAACGGTGCGGGGATCCGCAGGGTCTTGATCCCGTGCGCTTCGAAAAATGCATCGCGCGCAGCGTCCTTAGCCGGATTTTTGCCTATCGAGTGAGACAGGCCATCAACCTCAATGCACAGCCTTGCAGCCGGGCAATAGAAATCCAGGGTAAAGGGTCCTGCTGGATGTTGCTTGCGAAACTTGAGCCCATCCGGACGGCGGCGGAGCGCTGTCCAGAGGCGTAGCTCCGGTGGCGTCATGTTCCGGCCCAAGGCTTTCGCTCGGATGATTGCCGCGTTTGTTTTTGGGGGCAGCCGTTTCACCCCTCCACCATGCTTCGCATGGTCCCCCTCCCCATCGCTTTGCGATGGGGAGGAAAGATAAATCCATGGCCGCGCTTTCCTGTCGGCGGCTTGCCATGCCGCAATTTCGGCGCGGTGCTTCAAGGTCAGGTCGATGGCGTCCAGCCCCTCGATCAACATCTGCTTTTCCTCGCTGCCAATGGCAAAATGATGGCCGCCCGCCGTCTGTGCTGCAAGATCGACGGTCACGATATGGCCAATCATGCCCCGCATCGCGCTTTCATCCAGCACCACCGGCAGCAGCCCGTTGCGGATGCAATTATTGTAGAAAATCGGCGCAAAGCTTGCCGCGATGATGCAGTCGATGCCAAATTCCTTGAGCGCCCATACCGCATGCTCGCGGCTCGATCCGCAACCGAAATTGCGGCCAGTGAGCAAGAGCCGCGTCCCGATGAAGTCGCGCTGGTTAAGCACGAACGCCGGGTCGTTGATGCGCGCATCGACGTCGGCATAGCGCCACGGCGCAAACAGGCCGTCGGCGAGGCCCGTCTTGCCGGTCGACTTCATCTCGCGTGACGGGATGATCATGTCGGTGTCGATATTGTCGACGATCAGCGGTGCAGCGACGCTGGTCAGGGTGGTGAAGGGGGTCATGGCGCTGCGATCACCCCCGCCAGCGCGCTCGCCGCCACCACTTCGGGGCTGGCGATATGGGTGCGGATGCCGGGGCCCTGGCGGCCTGCGAAATTGCGGTTGGTCGATGAAATGACGCGGCTGCCCGGCGCAAAGCCCTCGCCGCCCGCATAAAAGCATAGCGAACAGCCGCTCATCCGCCATTCAAAGCCAGCATCGGTGAAAATCCGCTCGAGCCCTTCGGCCTCTGCCGCACGCTTGACTGCGCTTGAGCCGGGGACCACCAGCGCTTTCGCGACGCCCGGCGCGATGCGCCGACCCGCCACAATTGCAGCGGCGCGGCGCAGGTCGGACAGGCGAGCATTGGTGCAACTGCCGATGAACGCGGCGTCGATGGCTGTGCCGGCAATCGGCTGCCCTGCCGCCAGCCCGATATAGGCAAGCGCGCGCGGATCGGCGTCGGCCGGGATGGTATCGCCGATGCCGATGGTCTGGCCGGGCGAGGTGCCCCAGCTGACCATCGGCGTGATCGCGCTGGCATCAACGCTGATTTCGGCGTCGAAAACGGCACCGGCATCGCTGGCCAAATCGCTCCAGTCGGGCAGCGGATCGGGGGCATAGCGCCGCCCGGCGAGATAAGCGCGGGTCGTGCCATCGGGCGCAATGATGCCGCTGAAGGCGGCAAATTCGGTCGCCATGTTGCACAGCGTCTGCCGCGCTTCGATGTCGAGCGCGGTGACTGCTTCGCCTGCAAACTCGACCACATGGCCTGCGCCGCCGCCTGCGCCATGGTGCGCGAGCAACGTCAGGATCATGTCCTTGGCAGTGACGCCCGTCGCCAGCCTGCCTGTGAAGGTCACCCGCATCGTCTTGGGCCGTGCCACCCGCAGCGCTCCCGTCGCCATGGCATGTTCGGCCTCGCTCGACCCGATGCCCCACGCCAGCGCGCCGAACGCGCCTTGTGTGCATGTATGGCTGTCGGGCGCAATCAGCGTGCAGCCGGGCAGGACGATGCCCAGTTCGGGCGAAATGACATGGGTAATGCCCTGATCGGGATCACCCACATCGAACAGGGTGATGCCCGCCGCGCGGCATGCGGCGCGCGTTTCGGTGATGAAGCCTTCGCCGCCCGGCATCAACGTGCCGTCGCCGCGCCCGGGCCGGGTATCGACGATATGGTCCATCACGGCGAACACGCGCGCGGGATCGGCGAGGCTGCGCCCCGCCTCAGCCAGCGATTTAAGTGCTGCTGCGCCGGTGCGCTCGTGCAGGAAAATCCGGTCGATGGCGATCAGCGCGCTGTCGTCACCCAATGCCGCGACAACATGCGCGTCCCAGATTTTGGCGAACAGGGTTTTGTTCAATTTTTCCTCCCCATGCATGGCATGGGGAGGGGTGCCGTCGCGCAGCGATGGTGGAGGGGTATCGCAGCGCCGCCATACCCCTCCACCATGCTGCGCATGGTCCCCCTCCCCATCTTGCAGATGGGGAGGAAAATCATGCCTCCAAACTCCGCCAATCCTTGGTCACCAATGTCTCCTGAATTGCCGTGCGCGTCTCGAGCAGGCCACCCCGGATCCAGTGCCACGTCCTGCACCGATTGAGGCCGTCATCCGAAATCTGGATCATCTCGTACAGATAGAGCGACGGATCGCCCTGCCGCTGCCAATAGAGCATCACCGAGCGGTGATATTCGTCCAATCCTACCTCTGCGGCCCAGCCCTTGATCAGTTCATTGTCCCACCATACGCGCATGTCGCGATATTCGGCGGGAAACTCCCGCACCTCAGTCCGGCCATCGGCCCAGCTGTAATGATTGGTCTGGTGATAGGGATGCGGACCATGATCGGGAAAGCGGCAGAAGAGGCGGCTCTGATGCTCGTCGACCTTTTCGTTTGCAGCGTTGAAATAGGTGTAGGTTCCGTCCCACACGCCTTCGTGGCGCGCGAGCAGCGGCATGGCGTCTCTAATTCCCATCATTCTTCTCCCAGTCGTGCAATATGAAGGGCCTTGGCGGCGCGCCCGCGCAAGATGGCAAGCGTGTCGCGGGCGAGGCGGGCGGGGTCGAGCCGCGCCGCATCGACCGGCAGAACATTTGCGGCGGCGACGTCATACCAGGGGTCGAACAGCGCGCGCGCGCGCGCAATGCCCCAGGCGGCCAACAAATGGGCACCAAAGCGGTCGGGTGCGAGTTCGGGGTAAAAATGTTCAGGATCGCCCTTGGGCAACGGCGGCAGTTTGACGGTGAGGCCATAATCGTCACGGAGGCGATGAACAACGTCGCGCCATGCGGCCCAATCAGTGGGCGGCGTACCCGGCCAGCCATCCGACAAGCCATGCCCGGGCAGGTCGATGTCGTCGCCGTCAACATGGACCAGGCCATCGAATTGGCCCGTGGACAGATGATAAAATCCGCTCACCGCGTCCGCAGCCAAGGCCGGACAGGCTGCAGCGGGCAACTGCTGCAAAAAGGCGAGGCTCAGCGCTTGATGTTCGGCCGGGGTCGCGATCTTGCGCGCCGCCCAGCCCCTTGGCATCGCGCCCAGCCGGTCGATATGCGCTTGCAATGGATCGCCATCATAGGCCGAAATCAGTACCGGCGGCGTCACTGCATCGGGCGGCGGAATGTCGCGCGGCGCGCGCAGCACCGCGCCATAGCCAATGCGGTAGGCATCCCCGGCATCAAGCATTTCCAACACTGCGGCATGGACGCGCGCGACATCGGCGTGCGCGACGGATAGACGCGCTTGGTCGCGAATGTCGAACCAGGGAAAGAACCAGCTTTGTTCGAGCATGCGATTCCACAGCCAGACCAGATGTTCACCATAGGCCGAGGGGAGCAAGGGCGGCAGATAGGCCTCGCCAAAAATGGCCATTTCCTGCGCCGTCCAGATGGCATAGCCGCCGATGGCGAGGCCGCTGAACAGGTGCGGATCGCGCTTCAGCGCGGTGACGAGTATTATCGCACCCGAATGGAAACCATAGGCCGCCACGTGCGTCAGCCCCAGCGCGCGCACGAACGCGATCAACGCATCGGCGAAGTCATCGATATCGGCATCGGGCTTGGCGAGGGGGTCGGATTGGCCGAACCCCGGCGTGTCGGGTGCGATGCAGGTGAAATGGGCGCCCCAATCCCGCATCAAGCCGTCATATTCCGCCGAACTGCGCGGGCTTTGATGTACCATCAGCAGCGGCGGCCCTTTGCCCGCGCGGCGATAATGGACGCGGCGGCCGTTGATGGTCAGATAATGCCGCGTGATCCGCATCAAAGTTGTCCGGACAAATTGCTCTCGACAAGCGCATAGTCGCTGGTCCACAAGGAAGCAATATGCAGGGAGGCATCATGACGCTGGTCGGCACAAAAATGGTCACGGACGGCCGGACCGCGCGGCAGATTTTCGAAGCGGTCATGGCCAATCCTGCACGAAAGAAGTTCGGTTTCGGCGCGCGCCTCGCCATCGTCAATGTCGATTTCCAGCAGGCCTATACGCGCACCGACCTGTTCGCGACCGCCTATGAAACCGACCCGCTGCAAATCGACCATGTCAATCGCATCTCAGGCCTGGCGCGCGCGCGCGGCATGCCGGTCATCTGGTCGCGCGTCGCCTATATGGACAATGCTGCCGATGCAGGGGTGTGGGGTACGCGCACCGACACGCCAGACAGCCTGCAGAACATCAAATATGACAGCGACCGCCACGCCTTTGACCCGCGCTGCCAGATTGGCGCAGACGACCTGCAATTCACCAAACGCATGCCATCGGCTTTCTTCGAAACCCCGCTGGCAAGCTATCTGGTGTGGCATAAGGTCGATACAGTGGTGGTCACCGGCGGATCGACCAGCGGCTGCGTCCGCGCGACGGCGGTTGATGCGCTGTCCCACGGCTATCGCACCATCGTCCCCATCGAAACCTGCGCCGACAAGCATGAAAGCTATCATTTCGCCAATCTGACCGATTTGCAGCTGAAATATGCCGATGTCGAACCGGTGCAGGTGGTGGTCGACTGGCTCGATAAATCCCCTCTCCCTTCAGGGGAGAGGGGTGGTCGCGCAGCGACCGGGGAGAGGGGTTGATGCGGCCACCTCGCTCCCTCTCCCTGCCGCCGCTGCGCGTCGGCTGTCCCTCTCCCCTGCAGGGAGAGGGGGTTTGACACCCGACCCCAATCTTTACGACTATTCGCCTTATCGCGCCCGGTCCAAAATTACCTGGCCGGGCGGCAAGAGCGTTGCCGTGTGGGTCGCGCCCAATCTGGAATTTTATGAAATCGACCCACCGCTGCACCCCAAGCGCAAGGCGTGGGCGCGCCCGCACCCCGACGTTGTCGGTTACAGCCACCGCGATCATTCAAACCGCGTGTCGCACTGGCGCATGGCCGAAGTAATGAGCAAGCACGGCTTTCCGGGTTCGGTCAGCCTGTCGGTCGCGCTGTGCCAGCATCACCCAGAGGTGGTCGCCGACGCCAATGCGCGTGGGTGGGAGTTTTTCAGCCACGGCATTTACAACACCCGCTACGCCTATGACATGTCGGAGGATCAGGAACGCGCGATTATCGCCGACAGCATCGCGACGGTGCGCGAGGCCACGGGCCAGACGATCCGCGGCTGGCTCGCGCCTGCGCTGACCCACACGCCCCGCACACTCGACCTGATCGCCGATATGGGGCTCGATTACACCTGCGACCTCTATCATGACGACCAGGTCCAGCCAGTAAAGACGGCGACCGGCAATCTGGTGTCGATCCCGTACAGCCTGGAGGTCAACGACCATTATGGCTTCTTCGTCTATAACATGTCGCCGCGCGACTATGCCGACACGCTGATCCGCCAGTTTGAGCGGCTGGCGGCTGAGGGCGCAGGAAGCGGCACGGTGATGTGCATCCCGCTGCACGCCTATCTGATCGGCCAGCCACACCGCATCGGGCCGTTTGAGGAAGCGCTGCGGCATATCGCGCGCGATGGCCGCGCCTGGATTGCCCGCGCGGGCGAGATTGTCGATGCGTGGCGGGAGCAGAAAAAGCCCTCTCCCCCTCAGGGGAGAGGGTTGGGAGAGGGGGAATCTGCTGGCTCGCGGACGCTCGCCCCCTCTCCTTACCTCTCCCCTGAAGGGGAGAGGGATAGATGACCCTTGACCTGACCTACCTCCAATATCCCCATCGTCGGCATGGCTATGACCATGACCTCTACCCTTGGTCGGCAATCCATGAACGCCAGCCTGTGACCTGGCCCGATGGCACATCCGTGGCACTGTGGATTTGTGTCAGCCTCGAATGGTTTCCGATCACGCCCAGCGACACGCCGTTCCGCGCGCCAGGGCATATGCAGACCGCCTATCCCGACTACCGCCATTACACCGCGCGCGACTATGGCAACCGGGTCGGCGTGTACCGGCTGCTCGATGCCTTTGCCAAAGCGGGGGTGAAGGCCAGTTTCGCAGCCAATGCCGCCATCGCCGATCGTTACCCCGCGCTCATCGCCGATATTGTGGCGGCGGGGCATGAAATTATCGCCCATTCGACCGACATGAACGGTACGATTGCGAGCGGCTTGCCCATCGAGGACGAACGCGCGCTGATCGCGGCGTCGCTCGACACGCTGGAGGCGGCCACCGGCACGCGCCCGGCGGGTTGGATGTCGATTGCACGCTCGCAAAGCTGGAATACGCCCGACCTGCTGCGCGAGGCGGGGGTCACATATTGCTGCGACTGGGTGAATGACGAACTGCCCTATCGCTTCGTCAATGGCCTGATCAATCTGCCGCTGAACCACGAACTCAGCGATCGGCAAATCATCGCCGTGCAGCAGCAGTCAGCTGACAGCTATGCGACGCAGATGCGCGACGCCTTTGATTGGTTGGCGGGTGAAGCGGCGCACCATGGTGGACGTATGCTGCCGCTGCATGTGACGCCCTATATCGTCGGCCTGCCCTATCGCATTGCTGCGTTCGAGGCGCTGATCGCCGACCTTGCATCGCGCCGTGAATGCTGGAATGCCTCCGGCGGCGACATTGTCGCTGCATGGGAGGGGCAAGGGTGAAAGTCCGCAATCCGCGCACGGGCCAATATGATTATGCCATCGCGCCGCTGGGCAGCGACGCGCTCGATGCGCTGTGCGGCCGTCTGCGCAAGGCGCAGCCCGGCTGGGCGGCGCGGACCCCCGAAGAGCGCGGCGCCTTGCTGCTCAAGCTTGCAAACGCCGTCGCCGCGCACGGCAGCGCGATTGCCGACGCGCTTGTCACCGACACCGGTCGCCGCGCTATCTCGGATATGGAGGTTGCGGGAATTCCAGCGATGCTGCGGCGCTGGGCCGGCACTGCACCCACCATCATCCGCAGCACCACGGTGGTCGGACACGACAGTGCAACGCCAGGCATCGCGATTGACACGCATCTGGTGCCCTATCCGCTGGTCGGCGTGATCAGTCCGTGGAATTTCCCGCTGACGCTGGCGCTGATCGATGCCGTTCCGGCGTTGGCGGCGGGCTGCGCGGTCATCGTCAAACCGTCGGAAATCACCCCGCGCTTCATCCGGCCGCTGCTCGCCGCCGTCGCCACGGTGCCCGAAGTGGCCGAGGTGCTGGCGATTGTGGAAGGCGACGGGTCCACCGGTGCCATGCTGGTTGAGTGCGCTGACTACATCGCCTTTACCGGATCGGTGAAAACCGGCCGCGCGGTCGCCGAAGCGGCGGCGCGCGCCTTCATCCCGGCCAGCCTCGAACTGGGCGGCAAGGATCCGATGATTGTGCTCGCCAGCGCCCATGTGCCGACCGCCGCACAAACCGCGCTGCGCGCCAGCATCGTCAATTCGGGCCAGGCGTGCCAGTCGATCGAGCGCGTCTATGTCGATCGCCGCATTGCTGAACCGTTTCTGGCCGAACTGGTCGCCGCCGCCGCCGCGGTGCGGCTCAACTATCCCGACATCCGCTCAGGCGACATCGGGCCATTTATCGACGCGCGGCAGGCCGACATTGTCGATGCACAGATCAAGGATGCGTTGGCTGGGGGCGCGCGCCTGCTGGCCGGGGGACAGATTGAACAACTTGGCGGCGGCCTTTATCTGCGCCCGACCGTGCTCGCCGACGTTACTGCCGACATGGCGGTGATGACGGACGAAACCTTTGGTCCGGTGATCCCGGTGACACTGTTCGATACCGTCGAAGAGGCTTTGGCGCTTGCCAACAGCAGCGTTTTCGGCCTGTCGGGCGCGGTGTTTGCGGGCACCGACGCCGAAGCGGTGGCAGTAGGCCGCCATCTCGCCGTCGGGGCGGTGTCGGTCAATGATGCAGCGCTGACGTCGATGGTGTGGGATGCCGAAAAGTCCAGCTTCGGCCTGTCGGGGCTTGGCCCGTCGCGCATGGGTGACAGCGGCATATTGCGATTTTTCCGCAAACAGTCGCTGCTGCGCCAGTTCGGCGCGCCGCTGCCGCTGGCCGCTTTTTCCGAAGAAGGGATGGACGCATGAGGATGGTCCTGCTTGCCGCTGCAGCAGCGTCGCTGCTCACCGGCTGCGTGACGGTGGTGGATAACAGCACACCGGCGACCACATCGCCCGGGGTCCAGCGCCCCGCCGAGCGCTTGCCGACCGACATCCGCCGCACGACGCTGATCGTGCGCGATATGGAAAACAGCCTGAAACTCTACCGCGACGTGCTGGGCATGACGATCAACTACGACACGGTGGTCACCATGTCAGGCGTCGCGCTGCCCGCTGGGCCGCCGGGGGCGCAGGCGCGGCTGGTGCTGCTCAATGGCAATGACCCCTTCATCGGCTGGATCGGCCTGATGGAATGGATTGATCCCAAATTGCCCGACCCTGGTCCCTATCCGACGCGCATGGGCATCGGCAGTCATGTCATCATCACCCAGACCGACGATGTCGACCGCCGCTGTGCACTGGCAGCAAAGGTGCCCGGCGTGACGATGACCGCTGCGGTGCGCGACCAAAGCTATCCAGGGCGGGGCGGCGGGTCGCCGATCAAGGTGCGCGGGTGCAATTTCTTTGACCCCGACGGGACGCTCATCGAAATGAACCAGCTGGTCGGATGAACGGGCTGCGTGCCGCCTTGCAAGCCGCCATACCGGCTATGTTCCGCCATGAAGGCGTGTGGGAGGGGATCTATCGCCACATCGGCGTTGATGGCGCGTCGATCGACGAATATCATGTCTGGACGCGCTGCGAACTGCCCGACAGCGGACCGCACGCCTATGTCCAGCATAACCGGATGCGCTGGGCCGATGGGCGTGCAGCCGAATTTCACTTTGGCGGCACGCTGGCCGGGAACCGGCTGCTCTGGGACACCGAGCGCTTTTTCGGTCATGGCTGGCAGGCGGGCGATGACCTCATCATGTTGCGGCTCGATCGGCGCGATGTGCCAGACAGCCATTATGTCGAGATGATCGACATTGCGTCCGACGGGCAAAGCCGGATGCGCACCTGGCATTGGTATCGGGACGGACGGCCGTGGAAGCGGACGCTTTGCGATGAACGGAGGGTGGGATGAACCTGTTGTTGATACTGGCCATACTCGGCGGCCAGACGGCGAGCCCGCCACCGTGCGACAAGCCTGTCTATATGGTGGTATCGGGTCCGACGCATGACCGCGCGCGGATGCAGGCATATGCCAAGGCCATTGCCGATAGCGGATTATATCAGCAGCTCGGCGGCTATTATGTCAATGTGCCGGTCCCCGTTGCTACCTTTGAAGGGGATATTCCGCCCAACCTCGCTACCCTGATCGTGCGCTTCCCTTGCCTCGCCAATGCGCGCGCCTTTTGGTACTCCAAAACCTATCAGGACAGCATCAAACCGCTACGGCTGAACCCGTCGGCAGGGGATTATACGGTCACCGTCTATGCCGAAGTCCCGCTGCGCGCCGATATGGTGGGTAAGGTCGGGGATGCGGCTTACAAAGTGCCATTCGACGCCAATGGGGTGGAGCGGGTCCCGGACTGACGCCTCAATCTCATCAGGACAGGACCTAGGCTGAATCGACATTCAGCACCAGAAGGCGAGCGCGGCGAGGCATAGGCTTGCCATATAGTTTTGCGGGATGCGGTCGTATCGGGTGGCGATGCGGCGGAGCTGCTTCTGAGCTTGTACTTCACCGGATCGAAGGCGCGTTTGCGGGGCATGCAGCTTCGCTGAGGGATGATCGGCTGGGCGCCGTCGGCCTCGACAAAGTCAAGGTTTGCGTAGGCATCATAAGCCTTGCGCCTCGCTCAACTCATATCGCTTGATGCCCATAATGCCTCCGCAACCTGCGGATGCTCATGAATCAGACAATCAGCCGCTTGTGAATCCCTCAATGTCGATACAGCCTAAGCCTCGCCGCGCGTTTCGATCAGCGATGCGGCCAGCGCCTCGGCGGGCGTTTTTCCGCCCCACAGCACGAACTGGAACACCGGATAGAAACGCTCGCATTCGTCGATCGCGGTTTCGATGAGTGTTTCGGCGGCATCGAGCCCAAGCGCCCCATCGCTCCCGACGAGCAGGCCGTGGCGATACAATATCGTCCCGCTGTTCGACCACAGCTCGAAATGGCCGAGCCACAGCTGTTCGTTGATCAGCGCGAGCACCTCGTGCGTTCCGCTCTTCTGGTCCTCGACGACGCGGATGTCGGGAAAGGCGAGCAGCTGGATCACCCGGTCCTCGCCGCGCCACACTGCGCGCAGCTCATAATTGGTCCATGACCCTTGAACGGTCGCGACGATTTCGTCTTCGCTGACCATCTCGTGCGGCCAGCCATGCGCCTCGAAATAGGCGCTGATCATGTCGATCGGCGCGGCTTCCTGGTCTTCGTCGTCGTAGATATTGTCGCTCATCACCACACGGCTTTAGCGGGTGGGCGCGGCAATGGCGAGTCTCGCGCGAACTTCCATTTCCCGTTCGCCTCGAGCGAAGTCGAGAGGCCTATCGTCAAGGCGCAAGGCCGATGGGTGTCGCGACTTCGCTCGAGGCGAACGGAAAAATTAATCTTTGGGCTTGGCAGCGCGTTTCGGCGCTGGTGCTGCTTTGCCCTCCAGCGCGTCGAGGCGCAGCTTCAGCGCCTCGGCTTCGGCGCGCGCGGTGGCGGCCATTTGCTTGACCGCCTCAAATTCCTCGCGGCTGACAAAGTCCATGCGGCCGATCCATTCCTTGGCGCGCTCGCGCATCGCGGCTTCGGCCTCGCGGCCCGCGCCCGCCACGGTGCCTGCAACGCCGTTCATCACGCGCGCCAGATCGTCGAAAAAGCGGTTTTCACTTTGCATCACGTCATTCCTTGGCTGGCTCGGACTTGCTGATCGTCAATTGGGTGCTCGCGGCGGGCACTGCAAGTCTTTCGGCATCGGGATTCATCTGGTCAAACTGATAATTCAGGATCGCGGCAAAGCTGATCCACATCATATAGGGGACGAGCAGCCACGCGGCGATGCTGCGGATGCGGCCAAAGGCAAAGGCGGTGGCAATGGTCACCGCGATCATGAACAGGATGAGATAAAAAGCGGCGGTAATCTGGTGCGCCGCAAAGAACAGTGGCGACCAGCCCAAATTGGCGATGAAGGCGACCGCGAACAGCACCAGCGCCGCGCCGCGCCCCTGCGCCCCGCGCGCGTGCAAAATCATCGCCAGCGCGAGGCCGAGCATGGTGTAGAGGATCGGCCACACCAGCCCGAACACCCAGCCGGGCGGCATGATATCGGGCATAGCGAGGCTTGCGAACCAGCCATTTTCGAACCCGCTGTTCGACAAGAGGCCCGACAGGCTGCCCATCAGCACGGTCGCCGGCACCGTCACCAGCGCCCAGCGCAGGAACGACATGCGGAGCTGGTCGGCGGTCGCGAGCTGGGACATTGTGTTGACGGGCCTTGCAATCAGGGGAGTGGTTGCGGGGGCTTGTCGCCAGTCAACCATGTGACGTCAACCCGCCGCCTGCGTTGCCGCCACCAGAAATTCGATATTGCCCTCGGGCCCGGTGATCGGGCTGGTCAGCAGCGCGTCGACGCGCCAGCCGATGCTGGCCAGCCACGCCTGCACTTCGGCGCAGACGCGCTCGTGCACGGCGGAGTCGCGCACCACGCCTTTCTTGCCAATCTCATGCCGCTCGGCCTCGAACTGCGGTTTGATCAGCGCAATCAGCCGCGCGCCGGGCTTGGCGAACCCCAGCGGGACGGGCAGCACCTTCGAAAGGCTAATGAAGCTCGCGTCGCACACGATCAAATCGACAGGCTCGGGGATGTGCGCTGCCGTCAGTACGCGCGCGCTGGTCTGTTCGAGCACGGTGACGCGCGGGTCTTGCCGCAATTTCCACGCCAGCTGGTTGGTTCCCGAATCGACGGCGTAGACCCGCGCCGCGCCGCGCGTCAGCAGCACGTCGGTGAAGCCTCCGGTCGAGCTGCCAACGTCGATTGCCACCGCTTCCGTCATGTTCCAGCCGAGCGCGGCCAGCGCGTGATCGAGTTTGATCCCGCCGCGCGACACCCACGGATGATCGCGGCCTTTCAGCGTCAATACGGCATCGGCGGGCAATTGCTGTCCCGCCTTGTCCACCTTGCGGTCACCCGCGAACACCAGCCCGGCGAGGATTAGGGACTGTGCCCGTGCACGGCTGTCGGCATGGCCCTGCTCGACGACAAGCTGGTCGGCGCGCGTTTTGGTCACCGCGCCTCCGCCAGCTCAATCAGCGCCGCCGGGGTCAATATCTGCGCCAAAATCTGCGGCTTATCGGCGCCCGGCGCATACCAAAGATAGAGCGGCAAACTGTTGCGCCCCTGCTCGGCCAGCGCGCGGGTGATGACCGGATCGCCATTGGTCCAGTCGCCTTTCAACTGCACCACGCCGGCCTTGTCAAACGCTGCCTGCACTTCGGAATTATTGAGGCTGGTCTGTTCATTGACTTTGCAGGTGATGCACCAGTCGGCGGTGAAATTGACAAACACCGGCTTGCCCGATGCGCGCGCGGCAGCGAGCTTTTCGGGGCTATAGGCGCTCGTCGCCTGCGCCGCGATGGCCGCCGGGCTGGTGCGATCAACGCCGACTTGCTGCCACAACAGCCAGGTCAGGCCGAGCGCGGTCAGCGCCATTGGCACCGCCAGCCATTTGCGGAACGTCACCATCCACGCGCCGGGCTTGGGCAGGCGGCTGCGCAAGGCAGGTGAGAAAGCAATCCCTACAAACGGCAGTGCCAGCCCCAGACCGAGCCCGCCAAAGATCGGCAACGCCGCCGCCACTGGCAAAGCCAACGTCGCCCCCAACGCCGCCCCCATGAACGGCCCGCTGCACGGCGTGGCGACAAATGCCGCGAGCGCGCCGGTCGCAAAGCCGCCCTTGGCGCCGCCTGCGCGCGTCAACGCATCGCCGCCGCCAAAACTGGGGAGTTCAAACCAGCCCAGCAGATTGGCGGTGATGGCAAGCGTGAGCAACAGCAGCGCAAACACGCTCCACGGATTTTGCAGCTGGAACGCCCAGCCAATCTCTGCCCCGCCCGCGCGCAGCGCCAGCAACACGCCGCCAAGCGCCAATGCCACCGTGACCGCGCCCGCCAGATAGGCCATCGCTTCGACCTTCGCCTCGCGCGCCTCGCCGCCCGCGCGGGCCAGGCTGAGCGCTTTCAGACTCAATATCGGAAAGACGCACGGCATCAGGTTGAGCAGCAATCCGCCGAGCACCGCGCCGCCCAGCGCCCAGCCGAACAAGGTCCAGTCGACGCCGCGCGCGGTCATCATCAGCGGCCTGCCTGCCGCCGGAACAGTGCCGGGGGACAGCTCCACTTCCAATCCGCGCGCGCCCTCGATCCGCAACAATGCCTCGGCGGGGCCGCTCGCGCTGCCTTTTGCCCGCGTCTCGATCACCAGCCAGTCGCCGTTGCGGCTGAAACTTTGCGGCGCGCGATAATCGACCAGATTGGCGGTCGCGACGAACAGATGCGGGCTGGCAAGTGCCACGCTCTCGGGCAGCGGAATCGCGACGCGCAGCCTATCTCCCTTGCGCTCCCAGCGCCCCGTGCGGTCGAGCAGCGGCGGCAGCGCCGCGCGCCAGCTGTCGAAACGCGGATCGGCCCTGGCTGCCGCGCCTGGCTCGCCTGCCACCAGCTTGACTGCAATCACCGCCTCTTCGGGAACGCATACTTCATCGGTGCAGGCGAGCCAGAAAGCCTTGCCGCTGAAGCTGAGGTCGGTCCCCGGCGCGACGTTGTCCGCCACATTGACCCGCGCGAGCAGCGCGTAAGGTTTTTTGTAAACATGGTTCATCAGGTCGAACAGCACCAGCGGTTCGGGCACCGGATAGGCGAAGGGGGCGACAGTGATGCCGTCGGGCAGGTCCCACTCAATCTGCAATCCGAACCCGGCATCGCCGCCATTTTTCCAATAGCCATGCCAGGTCGGCTTGGGTGTCATCACCAGTGCCAGCGTGGTCGCGCTGCCCGGCGTCGGCGCGTCATGTTCGGCGACCAGTTGCGGGGTGATGTTGGTGCCAACTTGCGCGAACGCAGGCACGGCCAGCACGGCGGCCAGCCAAAGCAGCAACAGGCGAAAGAGAGGCAGATTGGTTCGCGTCATATATGTGCAGTCCTTGCCCTATAGTCGAGTTTCGCGCAGAGCATAGCGCCTGTGGCACCACCCCTTGGAAACATCATCATGTTAATCAAACGCTGTCTGATTGCTTTGTTTTCCAGTCTCGCGCTGGTTTTGCCCGTCTCGGTTTCCGCCCAAACGCAGCCGGCCCCCAAGTTGATCGTCGTCATCGCGGTCGACCAACTCTCTGCCGACCTGTTCGCCGAATATCGCGGACTGGTTACCGGCGGCCTCGCGCGCCTGTCGCAGGGCGCGGTGTTTCCAGCGGGCTATCAGGCGCATGCGGCAACCGAAACCTGCCCCGGCCATGCCACCATCCTGACCGGCGTGCATGCCGGACGCGCCGGGGTGATTGCCAACAACTGGTTCGACCTGAACGTCGCGCGCGCCGACAAGCGCGTCTATTGCGCCGAAGATCCTGCCGTGCCGGGCACCGAATCGGGTGGCGGCAAATATTCAGCCTCGCCCGTGCATTTGTTGGTACCAACGCTGGGCCAGGCGATGAAGGCGCGCGACCCGCGCAGCCGCGTGGTGGCGGTGGCGGGCAAGGACCGCGCCGCGATCATGATGGCGGGCGCGGGCGCCGACGAGACACTGTGGCTCGCCCCTGATGGACTCACCAGCTATCGCGGCACCGCATTGTCGCCGGTTGCGGGGCAAGCCGCGACCGCGATCGCCAATGCCATTGCCGCAGAAGGCAGGCCGCTTGACCTGCCTGTCCAATGCGCTGCGCGCGATATTCCCATTGCCCTGCCGCAGGGCGGAACAGTGGGGACCGGGCGATTTTCGCGGCCCGCAGGCAATTTTCGCGCCTTCCTCGCCTCGCCGCAGGCCGATGGCGCGGTACTCGCCGCCGCCGCTGCGCTGCGTGCTGACCGCAAGATGGGCGAAGGCGCGGCGACCGACCTTCTCATCATCGGCCTGTCAGCCACCGACTATGTTGGCCATGCCTTCGGCACCGAGGGTGCCGAGATGTGCCAGCAGATCTTGTCGATGGACCGCGATCTGGGCGATTTCTTCAAACGCCTCGATGCAACGGGTATCGATTATGTCGTCGCGCTCACCGCCGATCATGGCGGGCATGATCTGCCCGAGCGGCTGGTCCAGAACGCGATTCCCGCGGAGCGCGTCGATCCGGCGCTGGAACCGGCGGTGCTTGGGAAGGCGGTCGCCGCCAAGCTCGGCCTGACCGAACCCTTGCTCTATGGCGACGGGCCGTTCGGCGATTTTTACCTGTCAACGGCGCTCACCGCCGGGCAGCGCGCAGCGGCGCTGGGCGAACTGCGCGCGCAGCTTGCCGCGCACCGCCAGATCGAGGCGGTGTTCACTGCCGACGAGCTCAAAGCGCACCCAGTGTCGCGCCGCTCGCCCGAGCTGTGGAGCGTCAAGGATCGGCTGCGCGCGAGTTTCCACCCCGACCGGTCGGGAGATTTGGTCGTGGCACTAAAGCCGCGCGTCACCCCCATCCCCGAAACAGGCGTCGGCTATGTCGCGACGCACGGGTCGGTGTGGGATTATGACCGGCGCGTGCCGATGCTGTTCTGGCGCAAGGGGATGGCAGGCTTTGAACAACCCAATCCGGTGATGACGGTCGACATCATGCCGACGCTGGCGGCGCTGATCGGCCTGCCGGTCGATCCCAACAGCATTGATGGACGCTGCCTCGATCTGGTTTCCGGGCCATCAACCAGTTGCCCCTGACGCCGCCCTCGTCTAGCGGGGCGCGCTATGGCTAAGGCATTGGACAGTTTTACCGGCACCCTGCTGCTGGTTGGATGCGGCAATATGGCGGGCGCAATGCTCGCGCGCTGGGTCGCGGCGGGGCTCAATCCGGCGCGGGTGCAAGTGGTCGATCCGTCGCCCGCTGCGCTGCCCACCGGGGTGACGCGCCATGACAGCGTCGCCGATTGGGCGGCGCGCGGCGCGCGGGCGCAGTGGGTACTGCTGGGAGTCAAGCCGCAGCAATTGGGCGAAATCGGGGCTGAGCTGGCACCGCACGTCACCGCCGACACGCGGTTGCTTTCGATTCTCGCCGGGGTGTCACTGGCCGATCTGGCGGCGCGCTTCGCGGATGCGCGCGCGCATGTCCGCATCCTGCCCAATCTGCCGGCGCGGATCGGGGCTGGGGTGACGGCGGTGGCGGCAACCGGCACCGATGCCAGCGACGACGCACTGCTCGATGCGCTGCTGACCCCGCTGGGCAGCGTGCTGCGGCTCGCCGACGACAGCCAGATGGATTTGGTCACCGCTTTCACCGGCAGCGGCCCCGCCTTCATCCTGCGCCTGATCGAGGCCTATGCGGCGGCCGGCGAGCGGCTGGGCTTCAGCGCCGACGACGCGCTGGCGCTCGCCTCGGCGACCTTTGGCGGCGCGACTGCATGGCTCGCCAGCAGCGGCGAAGCGCCCGCCACGCTGGTCGCGCAGGTCGCCAGCAAGGGTGGGACGACGCAGGCCGGGCTCGACGTGCTCGACGCCGACGGCCGGCTCGTCGCGCTGATGACCGAAGTGCTGCGTGCGGCAAGGGACCGTGGGCGTGAACTGGCGGATATTGCGCGGGGGTAAATTCCACCCGTCGCCCCTGCGAAGGCAGGGGCCGCTGGCAATAATGCACCTCGGCAAAGGTCAATGACCGCGCCCGGCCCCTGCCTTCGCAGGGGCGACGTTGACGGCCAAGGTTTTTAGCTGGCCTCCCCCAACCCCGCGACCCGCGCGCGTTCGCGCACCGGGATCAGCGCCTCGCTCACCCGCCAGAAGCCGGTGACCGAATTTTGGCCCGCCGCAGTATAGGCGCGGCCCATCGCGTCGCGCAGCAGCGCGAACAACGCGCCTTCGACATGCTTGCCCGCGTCGGTCAGCCGCAACTCTTTCTGCCGCCGGTCGCGTCCGCCCGGCCGCGTGATAACCAGCCCGCGCGCCTCGAGCGGCTTGAGCGCGCGCCCCAGCGATTGTTTGGTGATGCCCAGCAGTGCGAGCAAATCACTCACGGTCAGCCCCGGCTGGCGCGCGATGAAATAGAGCGCGCGATATTCGGCGCGGCCAAGCCCCTGTTCATCCAGCGCCGCATCGACCGCGCGCCAGAAATGCGCATGGCCGAAAAACAACAACTCGATTCCCCGCCGCACTTCAGCTTCACGTAAGAAAAGGGCAGACGCGGCGGTGGATTGCGCAAGATAATTTTCATCACTCATAGCCACTAGCGTTGCGCGGGACGCCCGCCTTTGGCAAGAGCGCGCATCACGCCGCGCCGCTTCCGTGCCACAGAAAGTCCGACCATGACCGCCTTCGTCCGCGATCCACACCCGAACCCGACGCCCGCCGACCGGCGCGCGGCGCTGGTGGCCGATCCGCAGTTCGGGCGCGTGTTCACCGACCATATGGTCAGCATCCGGTACAAGGCCGGGCAGGGCTGGCACGACGCGCGCCTGATGCCGCGCGGGCCGCTGACCCTCGATCCCGCGACTGCTGTCCTGCATTATGCACAGGAAATATTCGAAGGGCTGAAGGCGTATAAGCTGGACAGCGGCGACATGGCGCTGTTTCGGCCGCAAGCCAACGCCGCGCGCTTCAACGCCAGCGCGCGCCGGATGGCGATGGCCGAACTGCCCGAAGAAATGTTCGTCGGTGCGATTCGCGAACTGGTCCGCGCCGACGCTGACTGGTTCCCGACTGCCGAAGGTGGGTCGCTCTATCTGCGCCCCTTCATGTACGCGAGCGAGGTATTTCTGGGGGTCAAACCGTCGGCCGAATATCATTTCCTGGTGATCGCCTCGCCCGTCGGCAATTATTTCAAATCGGGCGCGCCCGCCGTGTCGCTGTGGGTGTCGGAGGATTATACCCGCGCCGCGCCCGGCGGGACGGGCGCGGCCAAATGCGGCGGCAATTACGCCGCCAGCCTCGCCGCGCAGCAACAGGCGATTGAACTGGGCTTTGATCAGGTCGTTTTCCTCGACGCAGCGAACCGCCGCTGGATCGAGGAACTGGGCGGCATGAACCTGTTCTTCGTGTTCGCCGATGGCAGCATGATTACCCCGCCGCTCACCGGAACGATCCTGCCCGGCATTACCCGCGACGCGCTGATGAGCCTTGCGCGCGATGCGGGGCTGAATGTGCGCGAAGAGCCCTATGCGATCGACCAGTGGCAGGCCGATGCGGAGAGCGGCAAGCTCATCGAGACCTTCGCCTGCGGCACCGCCGCGGTCGTCACGCCGGTGGGCAAGGTGACGCGCGGCCAGACGAGCTTTACCATCGGCGCGGGCGGACCGGGGCAGGTCACCGCGATGCTCAAAGACAAGCTCGTCGCCATCCAGCGCGGCCGCGCGGCGGACCCGCATGGCTGGGTGGTGCGGGTTTAATACGGGCCTAACTTCCAATTCCCGTTCGCCTCGAGCGAAGTCGAGAGGCCCATCGGCCTGCGCCCTCCTTCGGGGTGTCTCGACTTCGCTCGACACGAACGGATTTCGGATGTTCCCCCGCTTGCCATCGCCGCGCCCTTCGCTATAGCGCAGCCCAGTCCGGCCATTGGGGCGTCGCCAAGCGGTAAGGCAGCGGCTTTTGATGCCGCCATGCGCAGGTTCGAATCCTGCCGCCCCAGCCAGACTTTTTCCGCGCAACTTTGTTACAAAGTTGACGAAGTTCACACTACGTCCCCCCTTGTTTGCACTTTGGCAATGGGGTGGGGGGTTGCGCCGCGTCGCGGCATTCGCCGCCCAACGTTTGGTAACGTTGACACTGTCGCGCGTTTTGTTTGCAGGCCGCAGCGAAGCGGCATGCAGCAAAAACAGGGCGAGGAATGCAAGGGTCAGCATCGCCAAGGTTAAGACAGATTACGCGCGTGTAGGACAGCGATTTTTGGTGCGCGCGAAGGCGCGAATCGAATGCCAGCGCACTTGCGCCGGGGACATGCTATTGCGTGTCCCCGGCTGCGAAATGCGGTTCAGCCGCGGCCATCGTGGAAACCAGCGCGGTGTCTGCAAACTCGACCAACGACAGCGCTTTGCCGTCATCGTCAAATTCCCAAAGGTTGAAAACGCGCGTGTCATGTATGGGGCCGTTGGCTGTAGAAACGCGGATGCTCATCATGATCGCAGCGCGATTGCCCTCGACCACACTGTCGATGATGTCGACGGCATGGAATTTGAACTGGTCGATCAGTTCCCCAACCATTTGCCGGGCATCTGAGCGCTGCGTCATCGCTTCGCCAAGCGTCTCGGGCGTGCCCGCCATTTGATAAGTCGCGCCATCGGCCCAGATTTTGGCGAATTCGGGCTTGTCCCCCTCGACGCGCCTTGCGTAAATGTCTTCGACTAAATCCAGAATCTGCGTTCGGTTCAGCATGCCGCTCTCCCTTCAACCTTGGATAGCGACAGATTACGCAGAATTGTGACGGGCGTATAGCTACCCCCCCATCGTCAACCGCTCATAGCGCTCCAAATGCCAATCGGGCGACCCAAACTGATTTTCGATCATCGTTGATCGCTTGAAATAATGGCCGATGGCAAGCTCGTCGGTGATGCCGATGCCGCCGTGGGTCTGGATCGCGTTCTGGCCGACAAATTTGGCGCTGCGCGCGACTTTGGCTTTGGCGAGGCTGACGGCGGCCATGCGTTCGTTCGCGGGCAGGTCGAGTTTCAGCGTCCCCATGATCGTCATCGACGCGGCTTGCTCGACCTCGATGAACATGTCGGCCATGCGGTGCTGGAGCACCTGGAATTTGCCGATGGGCTGGCCGAATTGTTTGCGCTGCTTGCTATATTCCAGCGTGCCATCGTGGAGCTTGCGCAGCGTGCCGACGCCCTCGGCGCAGACGGCCATCGTCGCTTCGTCGATGATGCGTTCGATGAGGTCGATGCCGCCCGCAAGATGCGCATCGCGGGCACAAGCGACGTTTTCGAAATAAACCTCGGACGCGCGGAAGCCGTCGACGGTGGCGTAATCGCGCCGCGTGATGCCGGGCAAATTGGCGTCGATCAGGAACAGCTCGACGCCCTCGCGCTCGCGGTGGCTTCCGCCAGTGCGCGCGGTGACCAGCAGATGCGTCGCCCAGGGCGCGGCATAGACGACCGCCTTATGGCCATTGAGCACATACCCGCCACCGTCGGCCTTGGCGCTGGTGCGGATATTGGCAGGGTCATAGCGGCCCTGCGGCTCGGCATAGGCAAAGGCGATGATCGCTTCGCCGCCGATGATCGCGGGGATGACCGCGTCGGCGAGCGGGCCGGGCGCGGCCTTCAATGCGCCGCCGCCGATGACGACGGTTTGGAGGTAAGGCTCGATCGCGATGGCCTTGCCCAGCTCTTCCATGATGATCGCATTTTCCAGCGCGCCGCCGCCCAGCCCGCCCACATCTTCGGCAAAGGGCGCCGACAACATGCCGAGTTCGGTCGCGAGCGCGGCCCAGATGCCGGGGTCGCGCCCCGCATCGCTGGCAATCATCGCGCGGCGCTTGTCGAAATCATAGGTGTCGGCCAGGAAGCGCGACAGCGTGTCGCGGATCATGTCCTGCGTTTCGGTGTAGGTGAAATCCATGGGTGTTTCCCGTTTTCCAGGGACTGTCCCTTCAGGGACTGTCCCTCAATCCAAATAGGTGAAGGGGACAGTCCCTAAAGGGACTGTCCCCGATGCAGCTGGCGCATCACAGGCCCAAAACCATCTTGGCGATGATGTTGCGCTGAATCTCGTTCGACCCGCCGTAAATCGTCGTCTTGCGCGCGTTATAATAGGTCGGCGCGGTGCGGTGGGCGAAATCGGGGCCGATCGGGTGGGCATTGTCGCCCTCACCAAAGCTGCGGAAATTGGGCGCGCCATAATGGCCCGCCGCCTCCAGCGCCAATTCGGTGATGCGCTGTTGAATCTCCGATCCCTTGATCTTGAGCAGGCTCGATTCAGGGCCAGGGCCGCGTCCGGCGGCTTCGCCCGCCAGACTGCGCAGCTCGGTAAATTCTAAAGCCGTCAGGTCCATTTCGAGCTCGGCGACCTTGCGCTTGAAGAAGGGGTTTTGAAGGAGCGGCCGGTCGCCGTCCATTTCGGCGGTGGCGATGGCCTTGATCTTTTCGACGCCGCGCTTTGACGAGGCCACCCCGGCGATGCCGGTGCGTTCGTGCGCGAGGAGGAATTTGGCGCAGGTCCAGCCCTTATTCTCTTCATAGACGCGCTGGTCTTGGGGGACGCGCACATCCTCCAGCCACACTTCATTGACCTCATGCTCGCCGCCCAGCGTGATGATCGGGCGCACCGTGACGCCGGGCGATTTCATGTCGATGAGGAGGAAGCTGATCCCCTCTTGCTGCTTGGCGTCCTTGTCGGTGCGCACGAGGAAAAAGCCCCAGTCGGCGTGCTGCGCCATGGTGGTCCAGGTTTTCTGGCCGTTGACAATATAGTCGCTGCCTTCTGGAACGGCCGTGGTGCGCAGGCTGGCGAGGTCCGAGCCTGAGCCCGGTTCGGAATAGCCCTGACACCACCAATCCTCGCCCGACAGGATGCGGGGGAGGAAATGGGCCTTTTGCGCGGGCGTGCCAAAGGTGTAGATTACCGGGCCGACCATCGCCAGACCGAACGGCATCAGCCGGATGCAATCGGCGCGCGCGACCTCTTCAGACCAGATGAAACGCTGCGTCGGGGTCCACCCCGTTCCGCCATATTCAACCGGCCAGGCGGGGGCGATCCAGCCCTGCCTGTGCAACACGCGGTGCCACGACAGGAAATCCTCCTTGCCAATCTCGTCGCCCTCGTCCTGCTTGCCGCGCAGCTCCTTGGGGTAATTTTCGGCGATGAAGGCGCGCACCTCCTGCTGAAAGGCCAGATCTTCGGGGCTGAATTGCATGTCCATGGCAGATCTCCTCATCGCCGATGTGACGGCTCGAAATTTCGATGCGCAAGCTACTGTCCGTTTACGTAAACGTCAATCTAGTTAGCAGCAAGAAGTTTGGCCGCGCGCGCACGCCAGTTGATCGCGAGCGCTGGCAATGCTGCAAGCTCGGCCAAGGCCGAATGCGCACCAATTTGCTTATGCCCGCCGCCGATCAGCAGGCTAAACACGCGCGCCACGGTCCATTGCGGCGGACCGCTGCCTACTTGCGCAATGGCATCCCCCGGCGCGACGACGCCTGCCTCGATGACACGAAAATAAAATCCGCATCGGCCCGTGCGAATGACATCGGCGGCCATGGTCTTGCGGCCGAAATGATGGTCGAGCTTCCAGCATGGCTGACGGCCCTGCGCGACTTCGACCAGCGCCGTGCCGATGCGAAAGCGATCGCCGATGCGCACGCAGTCCTCGGTCAGGCCCAGCGCGGAGATATTCTCGCCAAAGCCGCCGGGTGCGGCGAGGCGCGGATGATCGCCCAATTCGCTGCGCCACGCCGCATAATGTTCGGCGGGGTAAAAATGCACCGCCTTGTCGGGACCGCCATGGACGCTGGGGTCGGCAACGGCATCGCCGGCAAAGCCCAGCGCGCCGACGGCAACGGGGACCGTGGCGGGCTGCCGCGCCATGCTGCTCTTGCCCCGCGTGGGGTGAAAAGGTTGCGGCAAGCCGATCAGCAGCGCGTCGAGGCGGGATTGGATCATCGTCGCAAGCATAGCACAGCGCGCGCCGACATTTCATCCCCTTGCCTTTTCCGCTGCCGCCGATAGCTTGGCCGTGAGTGGTGAGGGGGACGTATCGGCCTGGGACAGCGCATAATGGCAGACGACGCACGCGCCTTTGACGAAATGCTGGGTCCCGGCGGCGCGGCGCGTGGCCCTTATGGCGACTTTGCCGAATGGTTCGCGGGCGAACAGCCCGATCATTTGCGCAAGAAAGCGGCTGAAGCCGAGGCTTTTTTTCGAAAAACTGGCATTACTTTCAATGTTTATGGCACCGCCGAGGCCGATGAACGGCTGATCCCCTTTGACATTGTGCCGCGCATCGTGTCGGCGCGCGAGTGGCGGCGGCTGTCGAAGGGCATCGAACAGCGCGTGCGCGCGATCAACGCATTCCTGCACGACATTTATCACCGCCAGGAAATTTTGCGCGCAGGACGCGTGCCGGTATCGCTGATAGCCCAGAATGAGGCGTTTTTGCCCAAGATGGTCGGGGTCGATCCACCTGGCGGCATTTATACGCATATCATCGGCACCGATATTGTGCGCACGGGCGCGGACGAATTTTATGTGCTCGAGGACAATGCCCGCACCCCGTCGGGGGTCAGCTATATGCTCGAAAACCGCGAGACGATGCTGCAGATGTTCCCCGAACTGTTCAGCCGCATCCCGGTTCGCGAGGTGAGCGATTATCCGGCGCGGCTGCGCCGTTCGCTGGCGGCCTGCGCGCCGCCGGCGTGCACCGGCGCGCCGACCATCGCGGTGCTGACCCCGGGCATCTTCAATTCGGCCTATTTCGAGCATAGCTTCCTCGCCGACCAGATGGGGGTCGAACTGGTCGAGGGGCATGATCTGCGTGTCATCGACGGGCGCATCGCGATGCGCACCACGCGCGGCTACAAACCCGTCGATGTCATCTATCGGCGGATCGACGATGATTATCTCGACCCGCTCAATTTCAAACCCGATTCGCTGTTGGGGGTGCCGGGCATTCTCGACGTCTATCGCGCCGGCGGCATCACCATCGCCAATGCGCCAGGCACCGGCATCGCCGACGACAAGGCGCTCTACAGCTATATGCCCGAAATCGTGGAATTTTATACCGGCCAGAAACCGCTGCTGCCCAATGTCCCGACGTGGCGATGCAGCGAGCCCGACCAGCTCGCCGAAGTGCTCGACATGCTCGAGCAGCTGGTGGTCAAGGAGGTGCATGGCTCGGGCGGCTATGGCATGCTCGTCGGCCCCGCCGCATCGAAACGCGAAGTGGCGGCGTTCCGTGCCAAGCTGATCGCCAATCCGGGCAAATATATCGCGCAGCCGACACTGGCGCTGTCGACCGTGCCGATTTTCGCCAAAAAGGGCCTCGCGCCGCGCCATGTCGATCTGCGCCCGTTCGTGCTGGTGTCGCCCGGCGGCATCGAAATTGTCCCCGGCGGGCTGACCCGTGTCGCCATGACCGAAGGCTCGCTGGTCGTAAACAGCAGCCAGGGCGGAGGGACGAAAGACACGTGGGTGCTCGATGATTAGGCCATTGGTCCGGGTCTATGGACTAATCCCCTCCCCTTCAGGGGAGGGGCAGCGAGACTTGGCATCTTTGATGCCTAGTCGCAGCGGGGTGGGGTTTCGCCGCCATTGGCTTGGGCCGACAGACCCCACCCCAACCCCTCCCCTGAAGAGGAGGGGCTTTTCATGCTAGGCAAAAACGCCTCGGGCCTGTTCTGGATGAGTCGTTATCTCGAGCGCGCCGAAGCGCAGGCGCGGTTAATCGAGGCGGGTTTCCGCATCGCGCTGACCCGCGCGGCGGCGGCAGAGGGCGAATGGGAATCGCTGCTTTCCACGGTTGGGCAATTGAGCGATTATCGGGCGCAGCACAGCAGCGTCGAATCGGGCCGCGTCACTGCCTTTCTGCTCAGCGACCGCGGCAACAGCGCGAGCGTCATCAGCCTGGTCAAGGCCGCGCGCGATAATGCCCGGCTGGTGCGCACGGCGCTGACGCGCGAGGTGTGGGAAGCGATCAACGAGACCTGGATCACGCTCGATGCGCGGCTCAAGGGGCGCGTGCCCGCCGCCGACCTGCCCGACCTGCTTGCGCTGATCGGATGGCAGAATGCGCTCGTGCGCGGGATGATGTCGGGAACGCAGCTGCGCCACGACACCTATAATTTCCTGCGCCTCGGCACCTTCATCGAGCGCGCCGACAACACCGCACGCATTTTGGACGTCAAATATTATCTGCTCCTGCCAAGCGTCGCCCCCGTCGGCTCGACGCTCGATATGGTGCAGTGGGAGAGCATCTTGCGCTCGGTGTCGGCGCAGCGCGCTTACCACTGGCTCAACGGCCCCGATTCCTCGGCGCGGGGCATTGCCGAATTTCTGATCCTCAACCCGCAAATGCCGCGCAGCCTGGCCTTTTGCCATGCCAAGCTGAGCGACAATCTGGCGCATCTGCAGGCCGAATATGGCGATACCACCCCGGCGCACACGATGTGCGCCGACATCGGCAGTCGGCTGCTGCGCCAACCGATCGACGCTATTTTTGAGAATGGCCTGCACGAATTCATCATCAACTTTCTGGTGGCGAACAACGGCCTCGCCAGCCAGATCGCCCGTGACTATCGCTTTTCGGCGGATTGAAAAATATAATGACTATGCGCCTCGCGGTTCGGCACACCACCATCTATCGCTATTCCCGGCCGGTCGGTTATGCGCTGCAACAGTTGCGCCTGACCCCGAAGGACCGCCCCGGGCAGCGCGTCATCGACTGGCAATTGGCCGTAACCGGCGGCGACAAACAGCTCGCCTTCAACGACCATCATGCCAATCATGTCGACCTGGTCAGCATCACGCGCGGCGCCGACCAAATCACGCTCGCCTGCACCGGAGTGGTCGAGACCGAGGATCGCCACGGCATCGTCGGCGCGCATGGCGGGCATTTGCCCTTGTGGTATTTCGGCTGCGAAACCGCGTTGACGCGCCCCGGCCGCGGGGTGCGCGCGCTCGCCCGCGCGGTCGCGCCCGACGCCGATCCGGTGGCGCGGCTGCACGCGCTGTCGGCCATGGTGCGGGGCAGCATCGCCTATGTCACCGGTGAAACGCACGCCGAAACCACGGCCGAACAGGCACTGGCACAGGGCAGCGGCGTGTGCCAGGACCATGCGCACAGCTTTTGCGCCGCCGCGCGGTTGCTCGGTTTTCCGGCGCGCTATGTGTCGGGCTATCTGCTGATGGACGACCGGCACGAACAAGATGCGACGCACGGCTGGGCCGAGGCGCATGTCGACGGTATCGGGTGGATCGGGTTCGACGTGTCGAACGGCATTTCACCCGACGCGCGCTATCTTCGCGTTGCCACAGGACTCGACTATCGCGAGGCCGCGCCGGTAACGGGCGTGCGATTCGGCAGCGCGCGCGAAGAGATGCTTGTCACCTTGCACGTGGCGCAGCAATAAGGGCGCTTCGGCAGGACGAGGAATAATATGACCTATTGTGTGGGCTTGCGGCTCAATCGCGGACTGGCCTTCATGGCCGATACGCGCACCAACGCGGGTGTCGACGACATCAGCATGGTCAAGAAAATTACGAGTTGGGAAAAAACCGGCGAGCGTGTCATCACGCTGATGAGCGCGGGCAATCTGGCGACCACGCAGGCGGTGGTTAGCCTGCTTGACGAACGGTCGAAAGCGCCCAAGGACCGCAACCCGTCGATCCTCGCCGCGCCGTCGATGTTTCAAATCGCCACCATTGTAGGTGAAACACTGCGCGAAGTGGTGCGCGGCCGCGCCGGCGAGGGGCCGCCGACGGCCCAGTCACCCTTTTCGGCGACGCTGATCGTCGGGGGGCAGATCAAGGGCAGCGAGCCGCGCCTGTTCCTGATTTATCCGCAGGGCAATTTTATCGAGGCGGGCAACGACACGCCCTTTTTCCAGAGCGGCGAGACCAAATATGGCCGCCCGATATTGGTGCGCGCGTTCGATCCGGCGATGACCTTCGAGGAAGCGGTGCGCCTGCTGATGGTGTCGTTCGACAGCACCATCCGCGCCAATCTGGCGGTTGCGCCGCCGCTCGACCTGGTCATCCACGACCGCGACAAATTCACCATCGGCGCGACCCGCCGGTTCGAAGGCACCGACCCCTATTTCCGCGCGATCAGCGACCAATGGAGCCACTCGCTTCGCGCCGCGATTGATGGATTGCCGAAGTTCAGTTTTTGAGGGCGGGGCGGTCATAAGAACTGCGTCATTGCGATCGTAGCGAAGCAATCCAGGGCTGATCTGTGCCGCTCTGGATTGCTTCGCTACGTTCGCAATGACGGCTATGACTGTCGCCCAAAGTTCAGCAAACTTCACCGATATGCGCATGTTTGCAGCGGACAGTGCAGTTTGCAAAACTTCAAACAGCGCGTGTTTCCACAACTTTTCCCCCGGCGGCGCGAGGGAGAGCCTGCAGCCGCGCGGGGGAAGGGTTGGGTGTGCACGAGAGGAACATTAAGGGAACGTAGTCGAGTTGTCAAGCGCTGGCGCGGCGCCCTATTCAGGACCAGGCAGCCGGTATCCCCGCCAGCACAAGCCGAGCATGATGATGTTGCCCGCGACGTCGAGCAGGATCAACGCGTTGAACAAAGGCTCGACGGAGTAAAACCACCAATCGAAACCGAAGAAGGGCAGCAACGCAATTCCATAGGCGGCAAAGGTGCGGCGCGTGAACCGCGCAAAACCCGCGAAAAGCCCGGCAATGCATGCCTGCGCGCCGAACGCCCCGATGGCGACGAGCACCAGCAGCGATTGCGATTGATGTTCGGGGCGAACCGTCAGGGAAACAACGCTGGCCGGTGCGATAAGGCACCAGCTGCCGAGGCCGAGGAATACGGCCGCAATCAGCCATTGCAGCGTTTGCGCTTCGCGGCGCGCCATTTGCAGGTCAGTCATATAGAGCCTCCAAAATGATTTTCGGACGGTGCGGCGCGACATGGGGACGCGCCGGGATCAGATCGGGCGCATAGCGACGCCGCGCCACGCCCGAGAGGTTGAGCGCCATGGCGGTGCGAACGCGCGATGTCCGTCCGACTGTGCGCAGCAGAATATTGCGGATGGTGCGAGCAACTGCAGATCGGGCCGTTGCAATGCGCGTGAGCCGTCCGACCAGCGCCATGACCTCCGCAGCGGCAGGCCGGCGAAAATGTTCATACTGGTTGAGGATCGCTTCGGGTGCGCCCTCGCCGATGACCCGGACCACCAAGCGTCCCAGCATCACCGCATCGACCAGACCCGTGTTCATTCCTTGGCCGCCGGCCGGGCTGTGCACATGCGCGGCATCACCCATCAGGAACAGCCGACCAGACCGATATTGCCTAGCGAGCCGGTGATGGATGTGGAAAGCGCTGCTCCATGCCAAATGGCTGATAATAGCGCGGCGCCCCGACGGTCCGCGCGTGTCAAGGATGGCCTGCATATAATCCAGCGGGGGAATGGTGGGCGCGTCCTCGACCGCCGCCACCAGCCGGAACTGGCCATTGGGCAGCGGCGCGACGACCAGCATCCCTGCGCCGGACAGGTAAAGCGATACCTCGCTGCGCTGTTCGGGCCAGTCGATGTCGACATCGGCGAGCGCAAATCCCTGCGCCAGCGTCGAACCATCAAAGCCGATTGCGGCGGCATCGCGAACGCGGCTGCGCATCCCGTCGGCACCGATGACGAAGCGTGCGCGCAGCTGGTGCACGGCCCCGGCCGACCGGATGACGGCCAGCGCGCCCAGATCATCTTGTGTCACGTCGGAGAGTTCAGCGCCGCGCCAAATGGTTCCGCCCAGCGCCAGCAGGCGGTTTTCCAATATCTCCTCAGTGATATTCTGCGGAATCATCAACAGGTGCGGAAAGCGCGATGGCAGATCGGCAAATTCGACGCGCGTCAGTTCGCGCCCGCGATCGCGAAAGGTGAAGCGGTCGAGCAGGAGCCCTTGTTGCCGTAGCTCGTCGACAACGCCGAGTTGATCGAGCGCCTCCAGCGTGTGGGCGTGGACGACGGCGGCGCGCGACAGGGCGCTGCGCTCCGTTGTCCTTTCTATCAGCACATGCGCAATGCCGCTTTGTTGCAGCATGATCGCCAGCGCCAGCCCGGTGGGGCCGGCGCCCGCGATCAATATGGGGGTTTCATCCGGTATCATGACAAGAATCCTCATGAGTCAACGATTGTTGACTTTTAGACTCGCGACTTGTGTTTGTCAACACTTGTTGATATTCGGATGCGATGCAGGACAACGAGCCCAAGCCAAGTAAGGCGCAGCGCACCCGCGCTGCGATTTTCACCGCAGCAAGCAGGTTGTTTGCCGCGCACGGCTATGACGGAACGTCGGTACGCGACATCGCTTCGGAGGCGGGCGTCGATCCCGCGCTGGTAATCCGCTATTTTGGCAGCAAGGACGCCTTATTTGCTGAGGTGTCCGAATTCCAGCTCGACCTGCCCCCGGTCGACCGCAGCATGCGCCCCATTGCCGGAGAATATATGGTCCGCAATTTCCTTGATATTTGGGAAGGGCCGAACGCGGGCGGTGCCTTTGTCATCCTGCTGCGCTCGGCCGCCGCGAACGAGCGCGCGGCAGAAAAGCTGCGCGAAATTTTTGCAGCCCAAGTGGTCCCGACGGTCACTGCGCTCGCCGGACCCGACGGGGCTGCCCAGCGCGCGGGTCTGATCACTAGCCACATGCTAGGCTTGGCGCTGTGCCGCTACATCTTGAAACTGCCCCCAGTGGTGGATCTGAGCAAAGATGCGATTGCCGAAAATGTCGGGCGCGCCGTGCAGGCCTATCTGGATCTGCCTGCCGATCGAATATAGATGCGGCGGCTCGGCCTTGATGAGGCCTTATGGGAGGGGCCGCAACTGGTCGCCCTCACCCAATGCTCTGCCCCGTCTTCGCCCAATCCGCCAAAAACCCCTCAATCCCCTTGTCGGTCAGGATGTGCTTGAACAGCCCTTTGATCACCGCGGGCGGCGCGGTCATTACGTCGGCGCCGATTTTGGCGGCTTCGAGGACATGGATGCCGTGGCGCACGCTCGCGACCAATATTTCGGTGGCATAGCTGTAATTGTCATAGATCAGCCGAATATCGTCTATCAGCGCCATGCCGTCGAAGCCATTGTCGTCGTGCCGCCCGACAAAGGGCGAGATGAAAGTCGCGCCTGCCTTGGCCGCGAGCAGCGCCTGCGCCGCGCTGAAGCACAAGGTGACGTTGACCATCGTGCCTTCGCCGGTCAGCGCCTTGCAGGTTTTGAGGCCGTCGATGGTCAGCGGCACCTTGATGCAGACATTGTCGGCAATTTTGCGCAGAATTTCGGCCTCTTTCATCATCGTGGCATGGTCGAGCGCGACGACTTCGGCCGAGACGGGGCCGCTGACGATGCCGCAAATCTCGCGCGTCACTTCCTTGAAATCGCGGCCTGATTTGGCGATCAGCGACGGGTTGGTGGTCACCCCGTCGAGCAGGCCGGTGGCGGCGAGTTCCTGAATGTCGGCGATTTCGGCGGTGTCGACGAAGAATTTCATCGGGAGGTCTCCGGGCTCAAGAGCATTGGCGATTTGATGCCGCCGCCTTATAGCCTTAGCCATGAACCCGCCAGCCTCGTTTACGTCATCGATCAGATGTGTGGTCGTCACCGCCATCGCCGCTCTTGCTGTTGTTCCCGCTGCGGCAGAGAATAGCGATACCGGCGCCTGGCTGACGGCGACCGTCAGAGGTAATATCACCGACGATGTGGTCGTAACCGCCGATGCCATCGCACGTTTTTCCGATGATCGCGATGGTCTGA
Organism: Sphingopyxis sp.; assembly: GCA_013911715.1. Lineage (GTDB taxonomy): Bacteria > Pseudomonadota > Alphaproteobacteria > Sphingomonadales > Sphingomonadaceae > Sphingopyxis. The sequence continues at coordinate 35,219 of JACEST010000003.1, forward strand.
GCCAGACAATCGGTCGCGGCCAGCTGGGCTATCGGGTCAGTCAGTCGATCTCTGTCGAGGGCGGTTATGGCCGCTTTCTGGCCTATGACGACGGACGCGTCACCCAGCGTGAGGACCGTTTTTACCAGCATCTGGTGTGGCGGATGGGCAGCGCGCTGGGCGGCCGCTGGACGGCGCGGACGCGATTGGAACAGCGGCTGGTCCAGCAAGCCGACACCACCGGAGTGCGGCTGCGCCAACGGATCGCTTATGCGCGGCCATTGTCGGCCAATGTAACGCTGGGCGCATCGACCGAGGCGTTTTTCGCGCTCAACGACACCGACTTTGGCGCGCGCAGCGGCTTCGACACCTTGCGATCGACCGCAGGCGTGACATGGGCAGTCAGCGACGCGATCGATCTTGAGCTGGGCTATGTCAACCAGTGGCAAAGCCGGCGGGACCGCACCGACGTGCTGCTGCATGCGGCGAACATGGGGCTGGCGTTCAAATTCTGAACGACAGACAGGCTGGCGTTCCCCCTGTGTTCCAGCTAAGGCCGCACAATGGCCAAGAGCAAACGCCAATATGTCTGCCAAAGCTGCGGTGCGGTGGCGACGCGCTGGCAGGGGCAGTGCGCCGATTGCGGCGAATGGAACACATTGGTCGAGGAGGCGGGCGAGACAGTCTTTTCCGCCAAGCATCATCTGGGCAGCGGCGGGCGCGCCTTTGCGCTCGAATCGCTGGGCGATGCCGCCGCGCTGCCGCGCCGGATGCCGTCGGGGCTGGCCGAATTTGACCGCGCGCTGGGCGGCGGTTTTGTCGCAGGTTCGGCGACGCTGATCGGCGGCGATCCGGGGATTGGCAAATCGACCTTGCTGTTGCAGGCGGCGGGGCAATTGGCGCTGGCCGGGGCGCGGGTCGCCTATATTTCGGGCGAGGAAGCGGCGGCGCAGGTGCGGCTGCGCGCGCAGCGGCTGGGGCTGGGCAATGCGCCCGTCGGCCTTGCCGCCGCGACCAGCGTGCGCGACATCTTGGCGACGCTGAACAGCGGGCCTGCGCCCGATTTCATCGTCATCGATTCGATCCAGACGATGCACAGCGACCTCATCGAAAGCGCGCCGGGCACGGTCAGCCAGGTGCGGGCGAGCGCGCAAGAGCTGATCCGTTACGCCAAGGCGGCGGGCAGTGCGCTGGTGCTGGTCGGCCATGTGACCAAGGACGGCAGTCTTGCCGGGCCGCGCGTGCTCGAACATATGGTCGACACCGTGCTGGCGTTCGAGGGCGAGCGCAGTCACCAATATCGCATCCTGCGCGCGGTCAAGAACCGCTTTGGCGGCACCGACGAAATCGGCGTGTTCGCGATGCAGGAGGTCGGGCTGACCGAGGTCGCCAACCCGTCGAGCCTGTTCCTCACTGCGCGCGATGCCGCCGTACCGGGCGCAGTGGTGTTTCCCGCGCTCGAAGGGACGCGGCCGGTGCTGGTCGAGGTGCAGGCGCTGACCGTGCGGCTCGCCAGCGGGGCGACGCCGCGCCGCGCCGTCGTCGGCTGGGACAGCGGGCGGCTGGCGATGATATTGGCGGTGCTCGAGGCGCGCTGCGGCCTGTCGTTCGGGACAGCGGAGGTGTATCTGAATGTCGCGGGCGGGTACCGGTTGACCGATCCCGCCGCCGATCTGGCCGTCGCCGCCGCGCTGGTGTCGGCATTCAGCGAAGCGCCGGTCGCCGCCGATTGTGTGGCTTTTGGCGAAGTCGCGCTGTCGGGCGAAATCCGCCCCGTCGCGCACGCGCCGCTGCGGCTGCGCGAAGCGGCGAAGCTGGGCTTTACGCGGGGCTGGGGGCCGCAGCGGATGGCGGCGGCGGATGGCATCGACATGCGCGGCTTTGACCGGCTGGGCGAACTCGTTGACCTGATGCTGTCGCGCGGTTAGCGCCCCCATATGGAATCGATGACCTCGCTGGACATGGCCGTCCTGCTCATGGTGGGCGGGGGTGCCATCCTGGGCTTCTTGCGCGGACTGGTGCAGGAAGTGACCAGCCTGATCGCGTGGGTCGCCGCCATTGCCGCCGTTTACTTCCTTCATTCGCCGACGACGCAGCTGCTCAGCGGACAGGTCGGCACGCCCGGCGCAGCGGCGTTGCTTGCTTATACGCTGCTGTTCGGGGTGGTGTTTCTGCTCGGCAAATGGGGGTCGCGCGCGATGGGGCACCGCGCCCGCGCGTCGATCGTCGGCGGAATTGATCGCGGGCTGGGCGCGGGCTTTGGCGCGGTCAAGGGGCTGCTCGTGGCCACACTCCTGTTCATGTTGGCGACGCTGATTTACGATCTCGGTTTCGGCGGCGACGCTCCGCGCCCGGCGTGGATGAGCGACAGCCGCACCTATCCGGCGCTGTCGGCGACGGCATCGGCGCTGAGCGGCGTGATCGCCGAGCGCAGGGCCGAACGCAAGACCGGGGCACCATGAGCGCGCCGCTCTACACACGCGAAATTTTGGCGCTGGCGGTGGCGCTCGCCGATTATCCTCGCCTCGACGCACCGATGCGCAGCGGCGACTTGCGCGCACCGCTGTGCGGCAGCCGCGTCGCGCTTGATTTGATCTTCGCCCCCGACGGGTGCGTGGCGCAAGTGGGGCTGGCGGTCGAGGCCTGCGCGCTGGGGCAGGCGGCGGCGACATTGTTCGCGCGCGGCGCGCCGGGCCGGTCGGCGGCGCAGCTGGCAGCGACGCATGAAGATCTGGCCAATTGGCTGCAAGGCTGGGCAGACGCACCGCCCGACTGGCCGGACATCGCCACGCTTGCCCCGGCGCGCGATTATCCAGCGCGCCACGCGGCAATCCTGCTGCCCTTTGCACTGGCCGCCCGGCTGGCGCGCGAAGTCGCTGCGGCATGATGGCACCCATGATCCATGCCTCGGGCAGCGAGGCCGGAACCGCCGCGCTGGCGCTGACCGAAGGCGCGATCCTGCTGGGCGTCGCGACGCTGTTCGTGCTGATCTTCCGCCGCCTTGGTCTGGGCGCAGTGCTCGGCTATATCATCGCCGGGGCGCTGGTCGGTCCCTATGGCTTTGGCCTCGTCGGCGGCGGCGAATCGAAGCTCGCCATAGCCGAAATTGGCATCGCGCTGCTGCTGTTCCTTGTCGGGCTCGAGCTCCATCCGCGCCGCCTGTGGCAGCTCAGGCGCGACATTTTCGGGCTGGGGCTGACGCAGGTGGTGGTCGCGGGGCTGATCCTGTCGGTGCTGATTTTTGCGACGCTGGGTTTCAGCTGGGAAGCCGCGCTCGCGCTCGGCTTGCCGCTGGCCCTGTCGTCGACGGCGCAGGTGCTGCCGGGCCTCAAAAGTTCGGGCCGCATCAACTCGCCCTTTGGCGAGCGCGCTTTTTCGATCCTGTTGTTTCAGGATCTGTCGATCGTCCCGCTGATCACGATCATCGCCGCCATGTCGCGCGCGCCGGCCGACCCGACCGCGCCGACGGGCGTGGAAATGGCGATTTATACCGTCGCCGCCGTCGTCGGGCTGGTGCTTGCGGGGCGCTTTGTCCTGAACCCGCTGCTCAGGCTGGTGGGTCGGCTGGGCGAGCGCGAGCTGTTTGTCGTCGTCGGCCTGCTGGTGGTGCTGGCGAGCGCGGCACTCATGCACAGCCTGCACCTTTCGACCGCGCTGGGGGCGTTTATCGCGGGTGTGATGCTGGCCGATTCGCCCTATCGGCACGAAATTGAGGCCGATGTCGAACCCTTCCGCCTGATCCTGCTGGGGCTGTTCTTCCTCGCAGTCGGCATGGTGCTCGATCTCGATGCGGTGTTCGCCCGCCCGGGGCTGGTGATCGCGCTGGCGCTGGGGCTGGTCGCGGTCAAGGTGGCGGTGCTGACGCTGGTCGCGCGATTGTTCGGGATCAATTGGAAACAGGCGTTGGGCCTTGGCCTGCTGCTCAGCCAGGGCGGCGAATTTGGTTTTGTCCTGTTCAATCAGGCGAGCGCGGCGCTGCTGATCGATCCCGCCGCCGCCAGCCTGTTCAGCGCCGTTGTCACGCTCTCGATGGTGACCACGCCTTTCCTGATGCTGTTTGCGCGTGGATTGGAACTCGCGCCCGACAGCGATGCCGAGCTGGTCGATCCCGACATGGCACCGCGCGGCAGTGCGCTCGTCATCGGTTATGGCCGCTTTGGCCAGATGGTCGCGCAGATGCTGCACGCGGTCGATTGTTCGGTGACGCTGATCGACAAAAAGCCGTCGCAGATTGAGTTGTCGGGGCGGTTTGACACCAAGGTTTATTATGGCGACGGGCTGCGGCTCGACCTGCTGCGCCGCGCCGGGGCCGATGAAGCGCGGCTCATTATCTTTTGCATCGACGACAAGGATATGAGCGCGAAGGACCTCGAACCCGTCGTCGCCGCCTTCTCGCAGGCGCAGATTTTCGCGCGCGTTTTCGACCGCCGCCAACTGATCGCGGTCAATGACGCGGGGCTCGCGGGCACGGTGCGCGAAATGTTCGAAAGTTCGATCGCGATGGGGCTGATGGCGCTCAAATCGCTCCAGGTGTCCGACGATGAAATCGCCGATGTCGAAGCCGCGCTGCGCCACCTTGATGAAACGCGGTTGCAGGACCAGATTGACACCGGCGACCTGCGCGCGGGTTTCGACAAGCGCTTTACCGCCGATGCGAAGAAGCAGGTCGGCCCGGTGATGGCGACGATTCGGCGGCTGGCGGAGTAAAGAATGTCATTGCGAGGAGCGTAGCGACGCGGCAATCCAGAGCGGTGCAGGGCCGCCCTGGATTGCTTCGCCTTCGGCTCGCAATGACGGCGGGTATATCTGACGTCATCACGGTCTAGTCACCTGAATCTAAAGTCCGTTGGATAAAGCTATTTCGGTCTTTTGGCAGAAGCGCTTGACCGAGGCGAGG
>JACEST010000030.1 GCA_013911715.1 Sphingopyxis sp.
CCCATCATGCCAAGACCGAAGCAGCCGACGCCGAACGGGAGGAGGAAGCCATGCGCGAACACGCCGCGCACCAGCGCAACCAGCGCAAAGCCGATGGCGAGCAGCAGCCCGGCTTCGTGGACCCAATGTGCTTCGAACAGCCCGCCCACAGATGCCACCGAGGCAAAGAAGAGCGCAGTGCCAAGGCAATGGACCAGACCCAGCCCCGACAGTCCCATCGCCATCCGGTCGATTCGCCCGCCGTTCGCCAGCCAGTCGGCGGCGAACGTGGCGCGGGGAAGCGCGCGGGTCAGGGCTGATTCGGTGGCCATGGCGGGGATATGGCATAACATTGCAGAGGATACAATGTCACATTAGTGTTTTTATCGGCGCTGGCTGGTGGCGAGGGTGCGACCTAGCCGTTATCCGGCAATGACAAAGGCGTCGCCCCTGCGCAGGCAGGGGCCTCTGTCAGGCGCAACCAGCGCTATCGGCTCAATCCATCCGGCGGCCCCTGCCTGCGCAGGGGCGCCGATTTTTGATTGCCCCTCGCTTTACCGTAGCTCAGCCCGCAACGCCTTCCGGTCCAATTTCCCGATCATCGTTTTGGGCAGGGCATCGCGCACCGTCACGCTCGCCACGCGTTCATGCTTGCCCAGCTGCCGATTGAGCCATGCCATCAGCGCCTCGCCGCTGACCGGTTCGGCGTCGCTTTCGAGCGTCACGAACGCAGCCGGCCGCTCGCCCAGCCGCGTGTCGGCGACGCCCAGCACTAGCGCCTCCTTCACTGCCGGATGCATGTAAAGGATGCGCTCTATCTCACTGGGATAGACTTTGAATCCGCCGACCGCGATCATGTCCTTCAGCCGGTCGACGATGCGGATATAGCCGTCTTCGTCGATCACCGCGACATCGCCGGTGCGCAGCCAGCCGTCGGCGGTGAAGCTGTCCGCGTCGGCATCCGGCCGGTTCCAATAGCCCTGCATGATCTGCGGCCCGCGCACCACCAGCTCGCCGGGCTCGCCTTCGGGGGCGGGGCGCGAGGCATCCTCCTTGTCGACCAGCTTGACCTCGGTGCGCGGCAGTACCTGGCCGATGGTGCCGGGCTTGACCGGACCTTCATAGGGGTTGGTCGACACGACGCCCGCGCTTTCGGTGAGGCCATAGCCCTCGACCAGCGCCGCGCCCGTCAGTGTCGTGAATGCATCACGCAGCTCGGCGGGCATCGGCGCGCCGCCCGAAATGCAGACGCGCAACGACGAAAAATCGGCTTTGCCAATATCGGGATGATCGAGCAGCGTTTGGTACATGGTCGGCACGCCGGGCAGTGCGGTCGCCTTGGTTCGCGACAGTGCTTTCAGCGCCGCGCCCGCCTCAAACCGCGGCAGCAGCACCATAGTCCCGCCGTTGAGCACGGTGCGGTTGAGCACGCAGGTGTTGGCGAAGACATGGAACATCGGCAGCACGCCCAAAATGCGGTCGGGCGCTTGTGTGTCGGGGTCAATCGCATTCACTTGCCGCGCATTGGCGGTTAGATTCTGGTGCGTCAGCATCGCACCCTTCGGCGTGCCGGTGGTGCCGCCGGTATATTGGATCAGCGCAATGTCGCGTTCCGGGTCGATTGCGACAGGCTGAGGGGTGGCAGCGTTTTGGGTCAGCGCAGCAAAGCGAATGACGCGCGGGTCGGCTGGAATCACGGCAACCTCGCGGCGCTTGAGCAGGCGGAAGGCGATCGCTTTGACCGGCGACAGCACCTCGGCGACGCTGCCCACGACCAATTGCTTGAGGCTCGATTGTTCGAGCACCCGAAGCGCGGTCGGCAACAGGGCGGTCGCCGACAGCGTGAACATCAGTTGCGTCCCTGAATCTTCGACCTGCGCGGCCAGTTCGTCGACGGTGTAGAGCGGCGAGAAATTGACCACCGTCGCGCCCGCGATCAGCGCGCCATAATAGGCCGCGACATAATGCGGGACATTGGGCAGGAACAGGCCGACCCGGTCGCCCTTGCCAATCCCCTGATCCTGCAACCCGCGCGCGACGCGGCGGGCCTGATCGGCCATCGCGCGATAGGAAAAGGTCCGGCCCAGAAAATCAACCATCGGCCCGTCGCCGCGCCGCGCCGCGCTGTCGGCGAGCATCTGCGGCAGCGACAGCGGCGGCAGGGCAAGATCCCAGGCGCAGGGGTGGCGATAATTGGCGAGCCAGGGTGCAGCGGTCATCGGGCCTAACTTTGTTGTGGCGTCCGGCGTGGACAGAGAGGGGGGGCTGACATGCTTGTTAACAGCTTGATGCGTGCGCGCAATCGCCGCTGCTTGCGGCGGGGCGGTGGTCGCTCTAATCAATGCGCCAAGGGAGTATTTGCCATGTCGTTCGCCGCCCGCCGTCTGCCGCTTTGCGCCGCCATGCTGTGGCTCGCCACTCCGGCGCTGGCCCAGGACGATGATGAACCCGCCAAACGCGCCGCGCCGGTGCAGAAAATCTATGATTGCCGCGCAATTGGCGATGATGCCGCGCGGCTCGCCTGTTTCGATGCCAGTGTGGCTGACCTCGCCGCCGCCGAGGAAAAGCGGGAAGTCAGCTTTGCCGACAAGGAAACGATCAAGAAAACACGGCGCGGCCTATTCGGCTTTTCGCTGCCGCGCATCGGCTTGTTCGGCGGGGACAGCGAAGACGAGGAAATCAATGAAATCGAAGCGACCGTCAAATCGGCCAGCATCGACCGTTCGGGCAAATATCGCATGGTCATGCAAGATGGCGCAGTGTGGCAGCAAATCGATACCACAAGGCTGCCCCGCGACCCCAAACCCGGTCATATCGTCAAGATCAAGGTCGCCAGCTTGGGCAGCTATTTTGCCAATGTCGATGGACAGCGCGCGATTCGCCTGAAGCGTGACCGCTGACAGCGGAATGCAAATTGACGCGTCGACAAAGCTTCGTCCTTCCCGCGAAGGCGGGAATGACGAAGCACGTGATGTGAACATCCCCCTTCCACACTCCAACGCCGCGCCATTCGTCCTGCTTGACGACGCCCGCGTGTTCGGTGCGGCGCCTGCGCGCTTGTTCGTGGAAGCGGTAGATGTGCTGACTGCCGAGCTAGCTGGCGACATTCCAGCGCTACTGGCACAGTTGCGCGCGGCAAGGTCGCGCGGCCTGCATGCGGCGGGCTATATCGCCTATGACGCGGGCACCGGCTTTGCCAATGCAGCGCGCGCGCCGCTGGCTCGTGCGGGTGCCATTGCGCCGCTCGCCTGGTTCGGCCTGTTCGCACGCATCGATCGCATCGACGCCAATGCCGTTGCCGACTTGCTCCCCGATCCGGCGGGGGGCTGGCTCGGCGCGCCGCAGCCGCAGATCGAGCGCGCCGCCTATGACGCGATGATCGATCTTGTGCTCGAACAGATCCGCGCTGGCGATATTTATCAGGCGAATCTGACCTTTGCCGCCATGGTGCCAGTCGCGGGCAATCCGCTCGCCATCTATGCCCGGCTGCGCTCCACCGCGCGCGCCGGCTATGGCGGATTTATCTGGACCGGCGAACAGGCGATCGCGTCGCTCTCGCCCGAGCTGTTTTTCGGGTTGCGCGACCGCACCGTGATGGCGCGGCCGATGAAGGGCACGGCGCCGCGCGGCCATGATCCCGCCAGCGACGCAGGCCTGGCAGCTGATCTTGCCAGCGATCCCAAGCAGCGCGCCGAAAATCTGATGATTGTCGATCTGATCCGCAACGATCTGTCGCGCATCGCCGCGCCGGGCAGCGTGCGGGTGCCGCACCTGTTCCGGGTCGAAACTTTTCCGACGATCCACCAGCTGGTGTCCGATGTCACCGCCGACTTGCCGGGCGGGGCCGACGCCATCGACATATTGGCCGCCGCCTTTCCCTGCGGGTCGATCACCGGTGCGCCCAAGGTGCGCGCGATGGAAATCATCGCCGCGGTCGAACCGGCACCGCGCGGCCTTTATACCGGCTCGATCGGCTTTATCGAGGCCGGGGGCGACGCGGCCTTCAGCGTCGCCATCCGTACGCTCGTCTTTCCGTCATCCTCCCTCTTGCGGGTGACGGCAAATCAGGCCACCCTTGGGTTGGGCTCGGGGATCGTCGCCGACAGCGATGCGGCGTCAGAGTGGCGCGAATGTTTGGCCAAGGGGGCGTTTGTGACGGCAGCAGGGGGCGGTTTCGACCTCATTGAAACCATGCGGTTTGATCCGGTCGATGGGGTAATGCGGCTCGACGCCCATTTTGCGCGGTTGAAGGCCAGCGCCGAACGCTTCGGCTTTCGCTTTGATCGTCACGCCGCGCGCAACAGCCTGCAAACCGCAACCTTCCGGTTGAAAACCGCCGCGCGCATCCGGCTCCGGCTGTCGCCCGGTGGCGCAGTGGCGATAGAGGTGACGCCGGTGCCGGCCTTTGCCGAAGTGCCGGTGCCGGTGCGCATCGCGCCGCTGTACGTTGCGCCCGACGATTTCCGGCTGCGCCACAAAACTTCCGCGCGCGATTTTTATGACGAAGCACGGGCTGACAGCGGCGCGGCCGAAGTTGCGTTCGTCAATGCCGAGGGGTTTGTGACTGAGGGGAGCATGACCAACATATTCGTCGAACGCGACGGCAAGCTGCTCACGCCGCCCGCCGAACTGGGGCTGCTGCCCGGCGTGCTGCGCGCTGAGCTGATCGAGCGCGGGCAGGCGGTCGAATCGCATCTGCGCGCAGGCGATCTGGAAGGCGGCTTTTTCATCGGCAATGCCGTGCGCGGGCTGGTCCCGGCACAGCTCGCGGAATAATCTCCTTTCGCACCTCATCCGTTCGCCTCGAGCCCTTCGACTGGCTGGCAAGCCAGCCGCTCAGGATAAACTTCGGACCCTTGGTCCGAAGTCGAGAGGCCCCTCGGCATCGCGCTATGCCGCAGGTGTCTCGACTTCGCTCGACACGAACGGATGATGATACTATGGGCGCGGCGTCCGCAATTTCCTTACCCAAAGACTCGACAAAGGAACCCGCAAATGTCCGCGCCGCATGTGTCCGCCGCCCTCAACCGCATCCAGCCGTCGGCGACGCTCGCCATGACCGCGCGGGTGGCGGGGCTGAAGGCGCAGGGCGTTGATGTCATCGGCCTGTCGGCGGGTGAACCCGATTTCGACACGCCCGATTTTGTCAAGGAGGCGGCGATTGACGCGATCCGCCGGGGTCAGACCAAATATACGCTGGTCGACGGCACGGTCGCGCTGAAAGAAGCCATCCAGGGCAAGTTCAAACGCGACAACGGCCTCGACTATGGCCTTGACCAGATCACGGTTAATGTTGGCGGCAAGCACACATTGTTCAACGCGCTGGTCGCGACGGTTGACCCGGGCGACGAGGTCATCATTCCTGCACCCTATTGGGTCAGCTACCCCGACATCGTTGCCTTTGCCGGCGGCGTGCCAGTGATCATCGCGGCCACTGCGGCGCAAAGCTATAAGATCACACCCGCGCAGCTCGACGCTGCGATCACGCCCAAGACGCGCTGGCTGATCCTCAATTCGCCGTCGAACCCCTCGGGCGCGGCCTATTCGCCGGACGAATTGAAGGCGCTGGGCGAAGTGCTGCTGCGCCACCCGCACGTCATGCTGCTGACCGACGATATGTATGAACATGTCTGGTACGCCGATTTCGCCTTTGCGACGATGCTTCAACTCTGTCCCGAACTCACCGATCGCACGCTCACCATGAACGGCTGTTCCAAGGCCTATGCCATGACCGGCTGGCGCATCGGCTATGCTGGTGGCCCGACGTGGTTGATCAAGGCGATGGGCAAACTTCAGTCGCAGTCGACGTCAAACCCCTGCTCGATTGCACAGGCTGCTGCTGCTGCCGCGCTCGGCGGGCCGCAGGCTTTTCTCGACGAGCGCAACGCCGCTTTTGAACGGCGCCGCAATCTGGTGGTCGCGATGCTCAACGACGCGCCGGGGCTTGACTGTCCGCTGCCCGAGGGAGCGTTCTACGTCTACCCCGACGCCAGCGGCTGCATGGGCAAACTCACGCCCGGCGGCATGAAAATCGACAGCGATGCCAAGCTGATCGACTATTTCCTCGACGCCGCGCGTGTCGCGGCGGTGCCAGGCGAGGCGTTCGGCCTGTCGCCAGCGTTCCGCGTGTCCTATGCGACCAGCGAAGCGGTGCTCAAAGAGGCCTGCGTGCGCATCCAGCAGGCCTGTGCGGCGCTGAAATAATCCTTCGTCATTGCGAGCCCTTCGACTGCCTTGCAGGCGCTCAGGATAAACTGCGCGAAGCAATCCAGAGCGGCCTTGCACCGCCCTGGATTGCTTCGCTGCGCTCGCAATGACGGCCCGAAACTGTGACCCCGTTCACTGCGCGGCAAGACAATTTTGGCAAAAGTGTAACCACCGGCCGGGTTCCCCGCGAACCCCGACCAGACCAAAGTTTCCCCTGGCTGCAAAGGCTCAAGCAAATGAAGTCGCTTTTATTAAACGATCTTTTCCTTAATCTGTCGGCAGGCTTTTTGCTCGGCGCGGTTGGCGTTCTGGCGCTGCAGGCCGTTTGATGCGCGGACTTGCATCCACATTGGGCGCTGCCGCCATGCTCGCCGCCTGTGTTCCCGCGCAGGCCGAAAGCGTCGTCAAGCTCCCCGCGCCCGCCTATGATCCGGCGGTCACGGCTCCCCGCGCCACAGCGGTATTCGCGGGCGGCTGCTTCTGGGGCGTCGAGGGCGTGCTCGAACGCGTCAACGGTGTAATTTCGGTCGAATCGGGCTATCATGGCGGCGCGAAAAGCACCGCCATTTATGAAGTGACCAACAGCGGCACAACTGGCCATGCCGAAGCGGTCCGCGTCGTCTATGACCCGCGCAAGGTGAGCTATGGCACGCTGGTGCGCGTCTTATTCTCGGTGATCGCCGACCCGACGCTGAAAAACCGTCAGGGGCCTGACCATGGCACCCAATATCGCGCCGCGCTCGTGCCGTTGGACGCAGCGCAGCGCGCCGTCGCGACGCGCTACCTCGCGCAGATTGGCAAGGGTGGCTATTTCAAAGCGCCGATTGTCGTGCCGGTCGAAAACTATAAGGCCTTTTACCGCGCAGAGGCCTATCATCAGGATTTCATGAAGAAAAACCCCACCCACGGCTATATTCGCCGCTGGGACGCGCCGAAACTGGCGGCGCTGAAAAAATTATTCCCCGAATTGGTGAGCGCCCAACCGGCGGCATGATCAGCCGTCTGCGTTTGCGCTGACCGTCACCCCCGCTCGTACTTCGTTCCATCCATTTCAGGCGAAGGGCGAGCGGGGGACTATCTTATCCCGCGCTGATACGTTCGATATCAGCCCCCACGGCCTGCAACTTCTCTTCCAGCCGCTCATAGCCGCGGTCAAGGTGATAGACGCGGTTGACCTGCGTCTCGCCCTGCGCCGCCAATCCGGCGATGATCAGGCTCATCGATGCGCGCAGATCGGTCGCCATCACCGGCGCGCCGACCAGATGATCGACGCCGCGCACGACAGCGCTGCGGCCCTTCACCTGAATGTCGCACCCCATGCGGTTGAGCTCGGGCACGTGCATGTAACGGTTCTCGAAAATCGTCTCGGTAAACAGCGACGTGCCGGTGCCCAGCGTCGCCATGGCCATGAACTGCGCCTGCATGTCGGTGGCAAAACCAGGGTAGGGTGCGGTTGACAGGGTGATCGGCTGGGCGCGGCCCGACATGGCGACGCGGATGCCGTCCTTGGTGTCTTCAACCGTCGCGCCCGCCTCGCGCAGTGCTTGCAGCGTGGCTTCCATCTCGCTCGCCTTGGCGCCGACCAGTTCGACATCGCCCTCGGTAATCACGGCGGCGCAGGCATAGCTGCCCGCCTCGATCCGGTCGGACATGACACGGTATGTCGCACCGTGGAGCCGGTCGACCCCCTCGATGGTCAGCGTCTCGGTGCCGATGCCGTCGATCTGCGCACCCATCGCGACCAGACAGTTGCACAGGTCGACAATTTCGGGCTCGCGCGCGGCATTGCCGAGCACGCACGTGCCTTTGGCGAGCACCGCCGCCATGACGGCATTTTCGGTCGCGCCGACCGACACCACGGGGAAGCTGTATTTTCCGCCAGCCAGCCGTCCGCCCGGCGCGACGGCTTTGACATAGCCCGATGCCAGTTCAATCTGCGCGCCGAACGCCTCCAATGCCTTCAGATGCAAATCGATTGGCCGGTTGCCGATGGCGCAGCCGCCGGGCAAGCTGACCGTCGCTTCGCCCGCGCGCGCGAGTAATGGGCCGAGCACCAGGATCGACGCGCGCATCTTGCGGACAATGTCATAGGGCGCGACGGTGCTGGTCAGCGTCGTCGTGCGCGCGGTCATCACTCGCCCGAAATCCTCAGGCCGCGATCCTTCGATTGTGGTCGAACAGCCAAGCTGGTTGAGCAAATGCCCGAAGCCGTCAACATCGGCGATGCGCGGCAAATTGCGCAGCGTCAACGGCTCGTCGGTGAGCAGCGCGCACGGCAGCAGCGTCAGCGCGGCGTTCTTTGCTCCGGAAATGGGAATGCGGCCCGACAGGCGCTGCCCGCCGCGAATGACAATCTGATCCATCGCTGCTCTTTAACCGAAGTGTCTTGCGGCGCAAGTCAGCCGAGCGCCGCCGCGACCTGCCCCAGCCGTTCCTTGCCAAAGAACATCTCGTCGCCGACGAAAAAGGTCGGGATACCGAACGCACCGCGCGCCACGGCGGCTTCGGTGTTGGCGATCAATTCGGCCTTGACCGCCGCATCGTCGGCGCGGGCGAGCAACGCATTGCCGTCGAGTCCCGCGCTATCCAGGTGCGCCGCCACCGCATCGCGGTCGCCAAGGTTCAATTCCTGCTCCCACACGCCCGCCATAAACGCCTCGGTCGTTTCGGCCTGACACCCCAGCGCCGCTGCGCCAACGATGGCGCGCATCGCCTGCAAACTGTTCGGCGGAAAATTGGGGTTCATGCGGAACTTGGCCAGGCCATGCGCCTTGATGAAACGGCCAAATTCCAGCTGCTCATAGGCCCATTTCGCAGGCGCATCGGCATAGCGCATCAGCGGCGGCCGGTTGCCAGTCGCCTTGAACAGTCCGCCGAGCAGCACGGGGACATATTCTACCGCCGCGCTATGTTCGGCGCAAAAAGCGGGGAGCACGCGGTGGGCCAGATAGCCGTTAGGGCCGCCGACATCGAACAGGAATTGGAAGGTTTTCATGTGATCCTTTCACCCCCTCCCCTTCAGGGGAGGGGCAGTGAGACTTGGCTCGGCGAAGCCGGGCCTTAGGCGAGCGGGGTGGGGAATATCGGCCTTGCGCCATGCCGACAGACCCCACCCCATCCCAGTGGCAGGTAAAATTGCCCCCGGCAATTTTAGGTTGGTCCGGGGGACCAACCGACCAGCCACTCCTGAAGGGGAGGGGCTAAATTACTTCACCAACCTTCTCCCCACGGGCGCAGGTCCAGCTCGTGCGTCCACGCGTTCTTCGGCTGTTTGTGCAGCATCACATATTGCGCCGCAATGGCGTCCGGCGACAGGATCAGCTCGGCAGCCTTGGCCTGCTCGAAATCGGGATGGCGCTGACGGATGAAATCGGTGTCGATCGCGCCGTCGATCACGACATGCGCGACGTGAATTCCCTGCGGCCCCAGTTCGCGCGCCATGCTCTGCGCCAGCATCCGCAGCGCGGCCTTCGCGCCCGAAAAGGCCGCATAGCCCGATCCGCCGCGCAAACTCGCGGTCGCGCCGGTGAAGATAATTGTCCCGCGCCCGCGCGGGGCCATGCGCTTGGCCGCCTCGCGCCCCATCAGGAACCCGCCGAGACAGGCCATTTCCCACACCTTCGTGTAAACGCGCGTGGTGGTCTCGGTGATCGGGAATTTGACGTTGGCACCGATGTTGAACACGGCAACTTCGGTGGGGCCAATCTCTGCTTCGACCGTGTCGAACAGGACGATCATATCTTCTTCTGCGCGCGCATCGCCAGGGAAGGCGCGCGCGCTGTGCCCGTCGGCGCGGATCGATGCGGCCAGCGCCTCCAATGCCTCGGCACTCTTGGGCCGCCGGTTGACGCAGGCGGTCAGCCCCTCGGCGGCGAAGGCCCGGGCTAACGCCCCGCCGGTCGCATCGCCCGCACCGATGATGATGGCGGCCGGGGCGGAAGCGGTCACGCCGCGATCAGGCTTTCTCTAATGTGCATTGGAGCGGGTGCTGGTTCTGCCGCGCAGCGTCCATCACCTGGTTCACCTTGGTTTCGGCGACCTCATAGGTGAAAACGCCGCACACCCCGAATCCCTGCTGGTGGACGTGCAGCATCACCCGCGTCGCGGTTTCGATATCCATGTTGAAAAAGCGCTGGAGCACGCCGACGACAAATTCCATCGGCGTATAATCGTCGTTGAGCAGCAGCACCTTGTACATCGATGGCTTTTTCGCCTTCGTCCGTGTGCGCGTGGCTACGCCGACACCGGGCGAACCGGGGGCGATGTCACGCTTGTCGGCCATGCCGCGCGGAGAGGGGAGAGGGGCTGTCATCACAGGATGCCGGAATATCGCATTGATGGGGCGTCAATCAAGGGGGTGAGGCGGATTGTTAGACTTGCAGGTGGCCTATAGTCTCTCCGTTCGTCCTGAGGAGCCGCTGAGCCTGTCGATGTGGCGTCTCGAAGGACTTTGCGCGCTGGTCCTTCGAGACGGGTCTTCGACAAGCCCGGACCCTCCTCAGGACGAACGGCCATTGCTACGGATCCGACACAAAAGAAAGAGCCGCCCGGCCCCCATGGGGACGGACGGCTCGATCAGGGCCGGCGCGCTATGGGAGGGAGAGGGGCGCGCGCCGACGGGGAAAGCAGCGCGATTTACGCGGCCGCCTTCACCTTTGCGGTGATTTCCGAAACGCGGTTCGAAATCGGGGCAAAGCTGTCGTTGGCGAGCTTCACAACCATTTCGCTGGTCTTCGACGTCTGCGCAACGGCGGTGTCGAAAGCCTTCTTGCTGTTTTCGGCATAAAGCTGGAAGAATTCGACCGGGGTCTTGACGGCGGTGTAGCTCTTCAGCGACGCGGTCACTTCTTCGATGCTCTTGCGGCCAAAGGCAACGCCTTCTTCGCCCAGAACCTGCATGCCCTTGGCAGCGATCTTGCCCGATTCGACGATGGCTTCGATGTTGGCCTTCTGGAATTCGACGGCTTCTTCAGCCAGCTTGCTGGCCTTTTCCATGGCTTCCTTGCTGCGGCCGTTCATGTCGGCGCTCAGCGATTCGAAGCGGGTCTTGGCTTCATCAGCGAATTTCTTGACGGTGTCGTTCATGGTTTTCAATCCTTTTTGCGCGGCGGCAACCGGCGAGGTTGCGGTCGACTTGGTGGCGGTGGTGGTTTTCTTTGCGGGGGCTGCCTTAGCAATCTTGGCCTTTACAGGGGTAACCTTCTTGGCAGCGGCCTTCACCACTGCGGGTTTCTTGGCGGCGACCGGCTTCGCCTTGGGGGCGACGGTCTTGGCCTTCACGGGGGCCTTCGCGGGAGCCGCTTTGGCGGCGACTTCCTTGACGGCCTTCACGACCGGAGCAGCGGCCTTGGCGACATCAGCAGTCACTTCGGCGGCCTTTTCGGCAACAACGGTCTTGACCGCAGCGGCTTCGGCGCTGGCGGCTTCAAAGGCTTTTTCAGCCGAATCAATTTTCGTGGCCATGGGTCACAAACTCCTTTAATGCTGCAGTGCACAATATAGGAGCGATTTGGCGATTTCAAGGAAAAAATGCTGCAGCGCACAAAAAATTGCTGCGGCTAAGCGTAAACAATTGTTCAGTCAAAAAAAATTTGTCACCTCCGCGAAGGCGGGGGCCCAGGGCGTCACCGGGTGAATGGGCCCTTTAACGCTCTGGATCCCCGCCTTCGCGGGGAAGACACCAAGGCTTCACGCCATCCGCACATAGCGCCCCGGCGCATCTTCGATCGCCGGATTGCCCTTGCCGCCAGGAATGCGTGCGCCTTTTGCGGGCAACTGCGCATTGCTCTGCGCCGTCAGCCACGCCAGCCAGTGCGGCCACCAGCTGCCCTTGGTCTCGTTGGCCCCGGCGACGAATAGGTCAAAGCTCGCGGCTTCGCTGTCGCCGGTCCAATATTGATATTTCTGCGCGGCGGGCGGGTTGACCACGCCCGCGATATGGCCCGAACCCGCGAGAACGAAGGTCTTGGGCCCCGCCAAATGGTGCATCATGCGCCACACGCTCGCCGCCGGGGCGATATGATCCTCGCGCCCGGCCTGGACATAGGCCGGGGTTTCAATCTTGCGCAGATCGATCGGCACGCCCTGCGCGCTCAGCGATCCCGGCACAACCAGCCGGTTGTCGCGATAGAGCTCGGTCAGATATTGGCGGTGCCACTTCGCCGGCAAATTGGTCGTGTCGCCGTTCCAGTAAAGCAGGTCGAACGCCGGATAATCCTGCCCCAGCAGATAATTGCTGACGACATAATTCCAGATCAGGTCGCGCCCACGCAGCAGGTTGAAGGTCGCAGCCATATAGCGCCCGTCGAGATAGCCTGGCGCCGACAATTGCTCGAGCATCGCCAATTGCCCTTCATCGACAAACAGCTTCAAATCGCCCGCCAGTTCGAAATCCACCTGCGCGGTAAAGAAGGTGGCCGATGCGACCTTATCGGCCTCGCCCTTCGCCGCCAGCACCGCCAGCGTCGCCGCCAGCGTGGTCCCTGCGACGCAATAACCGATGGCGTGCACCGCTGGCACATCCAGCCGCGTGCGAATTGTGTCGACTGCGTCAATTTGCGCCGCGACATAATCGTCCCACACGATATGTTTCAGGCTGGCATCGGCCGATTTCCACGACACCATGAACAGCGAAATGCCGTTATCGACGCACCACTTCACAAAGCTTTTGGCCGGGTTGAGGTCGAGGATATAGAAACGGTTGATCCACGGCGGAAACACTACCAGCGGCGTGGCCAGCACGTTGGGTGTCGTCGGCGCATAATGGATCAGCTGATACAGCGGCGTTTCATGCACCACCTTGCCCGGCGTCGCGGCGATATTTTCGCCCATGGTAAAGGCCGACCGATCAACATGCGTCATCTGCCCGCGCGCCATGTCGCCGAGCAGATGCTCAAGCCCCTTGAGCAGGCTTTCGCCCTTCGTCGCCACCGCGCGCTCGATCACCTGCGGATTGGTGAAGGCCAGGTTGGTCGGCGCCATCGCATCGACCAGTTGTTGCGTTGCAAAGCGCAGCTTCGCCTTGGCCTGCGCGTCGATGCCATCCATCGCATCGGTTGCGGACAGCATCTGTTCGGCCACCGCGGCATAGCTTTGCCGCAGCACGGCGAATACGGGGTTGTCGGTCCATTCGGGCGCGGCAAAGCGTTTGTCGGGATTGGGCGTTGTGGGCGCAAAGGCGGCCATATCGCCGCCCAAGAACTTCTGCCAATTTTCCATCCCCTGCGCCCAGCTGTTCGCGGCGATCTGGGTCATTGCCGCGACGCCGGGTAGAGTTTGCCAGCGTGCGGGATCGAACAACATGGCAAGGTCAGGCGCGGCGGGCGCGTTAGCCATGCGCGCGGCATGTTCGGCCAGCATCGTCTGCGCGCGCAGCATCACGGTGGTCCATGCTTGCACATCCTCCACGCTGGGCAGTCCGTCCATGCCCGGGAATATGCCTTCGTCCTGCTCGTCTGCCATATGTCGTTCCCGCTGGCATGGTGCCGATGCCCTGCCTATAGCGCATCGAATGGCATCGCGCGATATTTGCGCGGTCTGTTCGGAAAGGAAAGTTGGACCCGACCATGTCCGAAGATGAATTTTACCGCATCAAGCGCCTGCCGCCCTATGTCATCGCCGAAGTCAATGCGATGCGCGCGGCCGCCCGGGCCAGCGGTGAAGACATTATCGATCTTGGTATGGGCAACCCCGATCTGCCGCCGCCCGCCCATGTCATCGAAAAATTGTGCGAGGTGGCGGCCAAACCCGACGCGCATGGCTATTCGCAGTCGAAGGGCATTCCGGGCCTCCGCCGCGCGCAGGCCAATTATTACGCCCGCCGCTTTGGAGTCGAACTCGACCCCGAAAGCGAGGTCGTCGTCACCATGGGGTCAAAGGAAGGGCTCGCCAGCCTGGCGACCGCGATCACCGGCCCCGGCGACGTCGTGCTCGCGCCCAATCCGGCTTACCCGATTCACACCTTCGGCTTCATCATTGCGGGGGCAACAATCCGCAGCGTGCCGACGACTCCGGATGAAAATTACTGGCGCGCGCTCGACCGCGCGATGGCCTTTACCGTCCCGCGCCCCAGCATCCTTGTGGTCGGCTATCCGTCGAACCCGACGGCGGAGACGGTTGAGCTGGCCTTTTACGAACGGCTTGTCGCGTGGGCCAAGGCGAACAAGGTGTGGGTCATTTCAGACCTTGCCTATTCCGAGCTTTATTTCGATGGCCAGCCGACGCCGTCGATCCTGCAGGTCGCGGGCGCGAAGGATGTTGCCATCGAATTCACCTCCATGTCCAAAACCTATTCGATGGCGGGCTGGCGGATGGGCTTTGCCGTCGGGAACAAACGGCTGATTGCCGCGCTCACGCGTGTCAAATCCTATCTCGACTATGGCGCTTTCACCCCGATTCAGGCTGCGGCCTGCGCTGCGCTCAACGGCCCGCAGGATATTGTCGCCGCCAACCGCGAGCTGTATCAAAAACGCCGCGATGTCCTCGTCGAAAGTTTCGGCCGCTCGGGCTGGGACATCCCCAAACCGGCGGCGTCGATGTTCTGCTGGGCACCATTGCCGCCCGCGCTGATGCACATGGGTAGCCTGGAGTTTGCCAAGCAACTCCTCACCGAAGCCCATGTCGCGGTCGCCCCCGGCGTTGGCTATGGCGAAGATGGCGAAGGTTTTGTCCGCATCGCAATGGTCGAAAATGAACAACGCATCCGCCAGGCCGCGCGCAACATCCGCAAATTCCTGGCCGCGCGCGGGGTGAACACGCCGTCGGTGTCGAACGGGTGAGGGGCGCGAGAATTTCCCAGAAGCAACTATCCCTGTGTTCCGGCGCAGGCCGGAGCTTTGGCAGCAACAACAATGCCATTTTGCCAGAACTCCGGCCTGCGCCGGAGCACAGCATTTGTTGTTGGACAATTCAGTCATGACCCCCGTCATCGAGGGCGAAGTCATCGCCCAGACCATCCAACTGTCGGTCGCGCCCGTGTTCCTCCTCGTCGCCACCGGCGCGCTGCTCAATGTGCTGACCGGTCGGCTCGCGCGCGTGGTTGACCGCAGCCGCGATCTCATCACCCGCTGGGCCGCGACCGAGGGCAAGGAGCATGAACGGTTGGTGTTCGAACTGCGCGCCGCCGACCGGCGAATGGACATCATCAACAACAGCATTCTTTCCGCCGTGGGCTGCGGCATCACCGTATGTCTGCTCGTTGCGCTGCTGTTCATTCAGGAATTGCTGGGCTTCGACCTCGGCCTCGCGGTGTCGGCGGTGTTCGCGCTGGCCATGCTGCTGCTGCTCGCCTCGCTCATCCTGTTCCTGATCGAAGTCCGCCTCGCCATCCGCACCATCCATGTGCCGATCGAATTGCTCGAACTGGAAGAGATGGGCTGGCGGCGGCGCAAAGACCGGCGTTGATCGACCTGAAAGGGCCGCTGGTCGCTCTGCATTCGCCCGCGCCGCAACGCCTGCGCAAGATAGCGCCACAGGAGGGACCGACCATGACCATTGCCCGACAATTGCTTGCCGCCAGCCTGCTGGCCCTGGCCGCCGCGCCGCCAGCCTTTGCCAAACCCGCCGATTTTGCTGCCGTCGTCGCGGATGCAAAGCGCAGCGCCGACAATCGCAAGCAGGATGAAGGCCGCCAGCCTGCCGCCATGCTTGACTTTGCGCAGGTCAAAAAGGGCCAGACCATTGCCGATTTCATGGCGGGCGGCGGATATTACACCGAACTGCTGGCGCGCGCCGTTGGGCCGCAGGGCAGCGTCCTGCCGATGAACCCGCCGGGTTTCCACGACCCCAAGAAATGGGGCCCGTTGCTCGCGGCATATCCCAATGTCGGACCGCTGGTGCGACCGGTGCACGAAATGACGCTCGCGCCGCGCAGCGTCGACACGATCTTCACCCATCTCGTCTTTCATGATCTTTATTGGGAAAGCGAACAGTTTAAATTCAAGCGGCTCGATGTGGATGCCGTGCTGAAACAATGGTTTGCCGCGCTGCGTCCAGGCGGAACGGTGGTCATCATTGATCATGTGGGACCGGCGGGCGATACCCGCGCCACGGTCGAAAAACTGCACCGCATCAACCCAGCCGATGCGCGCGCCGCGATGGAGCGCGCCGGATTTGTCCTCGACGGCGAAAGCGATGCGCTGCGCATGCCCGGCGAGGATCTAACGGTCAGTGTCTTTGACCCGAAAGTCCGGGGCAGGACCGACCGTTTCGTGATGCGCTTTCGCAAGCCGGCTTTGGGCGCCGCCGCGTTTAGACCATGCCGCAGCGCTGAGCCGGTTTAATTTCTGGATCAAGAGGAGATGGGGCGGCGGCGCAGCAGCAAGGATCGGCGGTCAATTCCCTCCCCCTTGTGGGGAG
>JACEST010000031.1 GCA_013911715.1 Sphingopyxis sp.
GCTTTGGCCGAGCAGGCTGGTCGGCATGTCGGCGTCGATCACCGCCGCCTGCACGCTCACCACCGTCAGACCGTCAACATCGACGCTGCTCAGTTCGACCGGCCGGATCGGCACCACACCGCCAGCGGTATTGGCGCTCCCCGCTTCGGGCAGGCTGTCGACGTCGATCCCGATCGCTTCGGCGTCGCGTCGGTTGAGCGCGATGATCGACGCGCCGCTGTCAACCAGCATCCGCACCGGCGTGCCATTGATCATGGTCGTGGCATAAAAATGCGAATCGCTATCGCGATCAATCCGCACTTCACCGCCATTTTTCTCTGGTATCGAACTTCCAGTGCGCGCCTTGCTGCGGCGTGACCAGGGTCCTTCGTCGCTATTGCTGGTCTCGGCAAATGTAGCACCGGCCATCTGGTCGCCGCGCCCGGCAAAACCGCCCACTGCGACCGCAATGATCGTGACGAAAAAGGCGAAGGTCAGAACTTGCCGGAACATAAGGCATCAGCATAGGCCCCAGTGGTTTGCGGCGAGTTAATCCGCTCCAGATACAGGCGCGTCGATAAAAGCACGCCACTGCGGCGGGTCAAACCGGATGCTATAGACGAGGCGCACGCAGGCGTGCCTCTGCCGGTCCTCGGCTTCCAACGCGGTCGTCGGCCACGCCGCCTCGCTGCCATAGGCGCGCCAGCAAATCACCGCATCGGCCTCGGGCCGGTCCGCCAGCGCAGCATAGGCTGCGCTGCCATCCGGCGGCTGCCAGCCCAGAACCGCCTGTTCGTATGCGCCCGAAGACACCAGCACACGGCGCAGCGCCGTCCGCTCGTTTGCCAGCAGCACGGCAATATATGCACGATCAGCAGCGCTGAGCCAGCGCCCGCCAAAATATTCGGCCCACGCGCCGGACGGACCGTCGCTGAGTGCGCTGCCGACCGCCAAACCCGCCGTTTCGAGCCGTTCATACCAGCGCGAACCGGGGTCGATGGGGGCCAATCGCGACGGAGCACGATCATCTTCCGTCGACGGCAAAGCCAGTTGCGTCGCCGCTGGGCTGGCCAGCGCCACCAGGAAGATGAATGCCAAAACGCGCATGCGGCCTAGTTCGCTCATTCCGCCTGACCTGCCGATGAACCGGCGGCCAAAGCGTCGCACAACCATTCCGGTGCAGCGCCCAAATCCACCGCTTCGACGCGGCGATGCTCGACCGACCAGCCGAGATCGGGATAGACGGCAAGTTGCCGCGAAGGATCGGCCTGATCGAGCGGCACCACCACCACGCGCCGGTTGACCTTTTGCCGCCAGTTCATCCGCGCGGTGTTTTCCTGCCCGACATAGCAGCCCTTGGTGAAACTGACCCCGTTCAGCTCGGCGGCGTTGCATTCCAGCCACAGCAATTTGTCGCTGCCCAGCTCGCTGCGCCCCTCGGCAACGCCCAGCGCCAGCCGGTGCGCGCGCCACGCCGCATCGACCGCCGCGCCGCCGTGCGCCAGAGCCAGCCAGCGGCGCCCCAGGGCGGGCAAGCGTGGGTCGGGCACGCCCTCTTCGCCTGCCGGTGCCCAATGCACCACCATTTGCTCTTCGCGAACAATGCTGATCGCGCGGCGCAGGCGATAGAGCGTCAAGCGCTTGGCAAGATCGCCCGCCGCGTCGCGTTCGCAATCGATAAGCAAGTCCGACGACCCCGAGCCTGGTCGAGGGGCACCGTCCGCCCAGACCAGAAATTCGAACAGGCATTTGCCCTGCGGGCTCAGCAGCGCGGCCCAGCATGGCAGGCCGCCCGCCACATCATTGGTCACAAGTCCTTGTAAAAAGCCGCGCACATCGTCGCCCGACAAGCGGATCAGGGCACGGTCGGTCAGGATAGTGTCAGCCATCTCGCCAAGATAGTCGGCACGAACGCCTAAAAAAAGCCCCTCCCGCTTGCGGGAGGGGTTGGGGTGGGCCAGTCTTTTGCGTAAGGCATCGGCCATCGGCCCACCCCCAGCCCCTCCCGCATGCGGGAGGGGGGAGACAGCATGACCAATCGCTTGACCATCCGCCGCCCTGACGATTGGCACGTCCATCTGCGCGATGGCGCGGCGCTGGCCGACATCGTGCCCTATACCGCGCGCCAATTCGCTCGCGCTATCGTCATGCCCAACCTGTCGCCGCCGGTGACCACGGCAGCCATGGGTGGCGCTTACCGCGACCGCATCATGGCCGCAGTGCCATCGGGCGTCGATTTCACCCCGCTGATCGTCGCCTATCTTACCGACCATAGCGACGCTGACGACCTCGCCCTTGGTCATGCAGCAGGCGTCTTTACCGCCGCGAAGCTCTACCCCGCGCACGCCACCACCGGCAGTGCGCACGGCGTCGCCGACATCGCCAATCTCTATCTCGTGCTCGAACGGATGCAGGCGATCGACATGCCGCTGCTCGTCCACGGCGAGGTTACCGATCATGAGGTCGATATCTTTGACCGTGAGGCGGTGTTTATCGAACGCCATTTGCAGAAATTGGTACGGGATTTTCCCGAACTGCGCATCGTTTTCGAGCATATCACCACGAAAGACGCCGTCGATTTCGTGACCTCCAGCAGCGCCTATGTCGCCGCGACGATCACACCGCAGCATCTGCATATCAACCGCAACGCGATGTTCGCGGGCGGCATCCGCCCGCACGCCTATTGCCTGCCCGTCGCCAAGCGCGAAGCGCACCGGCTGGCGCTGCGCAAGGCCGCGACGTCGGGCAATCCCAAATTCTTCCTCGGCACCGACAGCGCGCCCCATGCGCGCGCCGCCAAGGAGGCGGCGTGCGGGTGCGCCGGCATTTTCAACGCACCGTTTGCACTGGAAAGCTATGTCACTGTGTTTGACGAGGAAGGCGCGCTCGACAAATTCGAGGGCTTTGCCAGCCTGCACGGTCCCGCTTTTTACAAGCTGCCCGTCAATGCAGCGACCGTCACACTTGAACGGGCAACGAGCAACGTCCCTGCCGACCTGCCGCTCGGCGACGCCGAGATCATACCATTTCATGCCGGCGAGGAATTAGGCTGGCGCTTGGCCAGCTGAGCGGCTCTGCCGCCACATGTCCCAACTATAGAGCAGCAACCCTGCCCAGATCAGCGGGAAAGTAACCAGATGCGTGGTGGTGAGCGGTTCGCGATAAAGGAAAATTGCGAGCAAGAACTGGATCGTTGGGCCAATATACTGGATCAGCCCGATGGTCGCATAGGGCATTTGCCGCGCGGCAGAAGCGAACAGCAGCAGCGGCACCGCCGTGACCACACCGCCCGCCACCAGCAAAGCATCGATGCCGCCGCTGATCGCGCCGAAATGCCCCGTGCCGTGCACCGTCCACATCGTCAGCGCGGCAATGGCGAGCGGCAGCAGAATAATCGTTTCACTCGCCAGCCCGACCATCGGCCCAACCGGTGCCATTTTGCGAATGAGACCATAGCCACCAAAGCTGAGCGCCAGCGAAAGCGAAATCCACAAGGCATCGATCGCTCCTGCGGCCAAAATCGCCACTCCCACGCCCGCCAATGCAACCGCCACCCATTGCCACGGGGTCAATCGTTCCTTGAGGAACAAATAACCCAGCAGCACATTGAGCAGGGGATTGAGGAAATAGCCAAGGCTCGCCGCCGCAACTTGGCCGTTGGTCACCGCCCAGATATAGATCAGCCAGTTAACGCCGATCAGCAGCGCGGTGGCAATCATCGGCAGCAGCATCGCGCGGATCGTCAGCGCCTCCCACAACGCCGCCAGACGCTGGCGGAAATAGAGCATCGCGAGCAGCAACAGCACCGACCAGATAATCCGGTGCGCGACCACCTCGAGCGGCGGCACAGCCTTTAACAGGTTGAAATAGACGGGCAGAAAGCCCCAGATGAAATAGGCACCAACGGCTTGCGCAAGCGCGGCGCGCGCAATTGGCTGGCCTGTGGTGTCAGTCATCGAGAAATCAGAAAATGCCGCCGCCGAGGAACAATCGCAGCGCGCAAATGGCCATCACCACGCCGCAGAAAATCTGTCCCGATTTCCTGTCGGACATCAGCCCCAGCAAAAAACCGAAAGCCGCAAGCGGCAAGATCAGCCAATTAAGCGCACCCAAAAAAGGGATGGTGGCCGGAATAGCGAACAGCAGCGCGACCAGCCCGATCAGGATGGAAAGAAGATTCATCATGGTTTGCGTCATTTCGCATGCCCCCTGCTTGCACGCAAGCATATCAGCGTTAAACCGGCGAGCGGGAGAGAATTGTCATGCTAAACGGCCCGCTGCTCGTCACCGAGCGCCTGATTTTGCGTCCGCCTGCGGCCGAAGATTTTCCTGCCTATGCCGCCTTTTGTCAGGAGGACGGCACCAATGATTTCATCGGCGGCAAGCAGGAAGCCTCGCCGGCGTGGCGTCAATGGTGCAGCCTTGCAGGCGCTTGGCATATTCGCGGATTTTCCATGTTTTCGGTCATCGAACGCGACACCGGGACATGGGTCGGGCGGGTCGGTCCATGGGAGCCTGAGGGCTGGCCGGGCAAGGAGATCGCCTATGGCGTCAGTGCGGCCTTTGTCGGCAAGGGCTATGCCTATGAGGCGACCGTCGCCGCGTGCGATTTCGCCGTCGAATTCTTGGGCTGGGACGATCTAATGCACTGCATCGCTCCTGAAAACGTCCGTTCACAGGCGCTTGCCAAGCGGCTTGGTGCGACCAACCGGGGTCCGACCCGCATGCCCCCACCCTTTCAGGACTATCTGGTCGACAAATGGGCCCAAAGCGCCGCCGACTGGCGCGCCCGCCGTAAGGAGCTGAACGCATGACCGACGCCTGCGTTGACCCAACCCGCGCGGCTTTTGACGCGTTCAAGGCGTTGCCGCGCGACACCCCCATCCACATGATCAACCTGCTGCGTTTTCGCGAAAAGGCCGCCTATCCGGCGGATCATGCGCTGGCCGCCGCAGGACTGACCGGGGCAGAGGCCTATGCCAATTATGGCCAGGACAGCGGCCCGGTGTTTCAGCGCATCGGCGGCTCGCTCGTGTGGCGCGGCAAGCCCGAAGCGGTGCTGATTGGCCCCGCTGACGAACATTGGGACATGGCCTTTATCGCGCAATATCCGCATGCTGGCGCGTTTATGGAAATGGTCACCGACCCCCAATACCGCCTTGCCGTCGTCCACCGCCAGGCCGCCGTCGCCACCTCGCGGCTGATCCGCTCCGCCCCCTTGCCGCTCGATTCCCGCAGTGGGACGGTTTTCGGCTGAAATATGGCAGCGCGTTAACGCTGTTTGGTTACCCGAACTTAACCATGACGCGGCATTCCCGATCAAAGGTTAAGGGAGTGTTACCATGGCGCGCGGCGGCAAATTCATGCTTGGAGTATCAATCGGCACTGCGCTGCTGTTGTCCGGCTGCTTCCGCGAGCCGCAGGAACAGGCCAAACGCGACGCGCTCGACAAGGAATTGGCGGCGCAGGATTTAAGTGCCCCGCAACAGGAAATCATTGTCGATCCCAAAAAGGCCGCACCCACGGCCGCCGTGGCCGAAGGGGCAGCGCGCGAGGCTTTGGGTGGCAAGCTGCTTGCCGCCCCTGCCGCCAAACCGATGGAAGCGTGCACCGACTGTGCCGCAGCAGCCGCCAAGGCCCCGACGCTGGGCGAACTCGCCGCTGACCCCACCAAGGGCAAATGCGACGCCAAGCTGACCTATAACAACGACTGGGCGCGCCGCCTGCCCGCCGCCTTCACCGTCTACCCGCGCGCGCTGGTGCGTGAGGCCGCCGGGGTTGCAGGGGGCATGTGCAACATCCGCGTCGTCAATTTCCAGACCGCCGCCTCCAAACAGGCGGTGCTCAACTATTACCACACGCTCGCCACCCGCGCGGGCTACACCAGTGATCACCGCGTCGAGGGCGCTGAACATCTGCTCGGCGGCACCAAGGGTGATTTGGCCTATGTGGTGATGCTGCGCAGCGACGGCATCATGACCGATGTCGATCTGGTCGCGTCGGGCGGAAGGTAGAACCGTCTCCGCCCCCCCCCCCCAAAAAAAACCGTTTGTCCTGAGCTTGGCGAAGGACCGCCCTTTATTGGCAATGTTCAAAGAAACAACGGCCCTTCGACAAGCTCAGGGCAGGCGGGATAATGAAAGGCGCGCGCCCAACTAAATCAGCCCCGCCAGCGGGCTCGATGGGTCGGCATATTTGCGCACCCCCATGCGCCCGGCCAGATAAGCATCGCGCCCTGCTTCGACCGCCAGCTTCATCGCGCGCGCCATGCGCACCGGGTCTTTCGCCTCGGCAATCGCGGTGTTCATCAGCACCCCGTCGCAGCCCAGCTCCATCGCCACCGCTGCATCGCTCGCGGTGCCGACCCCGGCGTCGACCAACACCGGCACCTTTGCGCCCTCGACAATCAGGCGGATGGTGACGCGGTTCTGGATGCCCAGCCCCGATCCGATCGGCGCGCCCAGCGGCATGATCGCGACCGCGCCCGCCTCTTCCAGCTGCTTCGCGGCGATCGGATCATCGACGCAGTAAACCATGGGCAGAAAGCCCTCTTTCGCCAATATCTCGGTCGCGCGCAGCGTTTCGCGCATGTCGGGATACAGCGTCCGCGCCTCGCCCAGCACCTCGAGCTTGACGAGCTCCCAACCCCCTGCCTCACGCGCCAGCCGCAGCGTCCGGATCGCATCGTCGGCGGTAAAGCAACCAGCGGTGTTGGGCAGATAGGTGATTTTCTTCGGATCGACAAAATCGGTCAGCATCGGCGCCGACGGATCGGACACATTCACGCGCCGCACCGCGACGGTAACAATTTCCGCGCCCGATGCCGCAACAGCAGCGGCATTCTCGGCGAAATCCTTATACTTGCCCGTCCCGACGATCAGGCGCGATGTGAAGGTGCGGCCCGCAACGGTCCAGCTATCGGCGCTCATCAAAACCTAACCCCCACCCACAAAATGCACGATTTCAAGGCTGTCACCCTCGGCCAATTCGACCTGCCCCAGCGTCGAACGCGGCACAATCTCCAAGTTACGCTCCACCGCCACCTTGGCCAGTGACAATCCAAGCGCTTCGACCAGCGCAGCAATCGAGCCGGGAGCCACACGGCGGGGTTCGCCGTTGAGGGTGATGGAGATCATAGGATAGGACTCGGTTGCAATTTTTAGGGAGTCAAGTATATAGGGATGACAAATGGACTGGAAATTTCTGGTCGGCGTTGGGCCTCTGGGAAACTGGGGGCCTTTCGCTTTTTGGGTGGGCGGTTCGGTTCAATTATGGGAATCGCCAAAGCACCCTATGGAATTTCTCTTTGACGATATCATATGGACGGCTGACCAGATCAGGCTTCAGAATATGACGCCCGATCGGTTGGCCACACAGATCGGCAATTTGGAGTCCGGCTGAATTAACTTTCTTTTCAACGAACTTCAATTGCATCGGTGTTTCAGCAAACGAAAATCGATCCGCCAACCCCCACCCCCGCGTCGGGTCCAACACACGTCGAAACTCCAACTCGAGTTGGGAGTCCTCTTTCCGCCCGCGTGATTCTGCGATCAAATGGCAAAGCCGGTTGTGTTGTTGGTTTTCTTTCAAGAAAAGACCGAGCTGTTCCATATTCATGCGAAGGGCGATGTCGTAGGGATCATAGGGCCGCACGTAGCGCTGTTTAAGCGCTAACTTGTCAATGACATGAACAATCAGTTTGAACGGGGCATCAATCATTATCTGATTGAGCCGCCCCATAAATGCTTCGCGAACCGCTGCCTCCTGCAGAAACGCAAACTCTCCGCTTGGCTTCCTAATTGCATGGGAATGAAGGGCGATCATATCATGCCCAAAAAACTCGAATTTCAGTCGTTTGAATGCGGGTTGAATCAGGTCGGCGTATTCATCCTTCCGAACAATGCAGAAAACGAGAACGAACAAGGGATAGTCGGGATCAATGGGATTGAGGACCGGTGAGCCGCTTTCATCAACGAAGACGATATAGTCGCTGAAATCAGGTAGTGGCATCCCTGCAATCCTATACTATGCCAAAGCTTAGACAAGTGGCGGCAAGCCATTTCAGCTGAGGTGACCCCATGCCCACCATCTTCATCCTCAACGGCCCCAATCTCAACCTGCTCGGCACACGCGAGCCCGAAGTCTATGGCACGACCACGCTCGATGAAATTGCCGGGAGGCTCCACGAGCAAGCCGCGCGGCTCGGGGTGCGTGTCGACTGCCGCCAATCGAACCACGAAGGCGTGCTGATCGACTGGCTGCACGAGGCCCATTTTGCCGGCGCGAAGGCGGTACTGCTCAACGCCGGCGGCTATACCCACACATCGATTGCACTGCATGATGCGATCAAATCGATCCGCGTGCCAGTGATCGAAGTTCATTTGTCAGAGCCCAAAAGCCGCGAAGAATTTCGGCATTTGAGCTATATCGGCATGGCCGCGCACAGCAGCTTTGCCGGGCATGGGGCGGACAGCTATATGCTGGCGCTGGACGCCGCCGCCGCTCTCTGACATTAGGGCAGGCAGAAAAACGGGGCGCGTCGCGGGGCTTCCTGCGACCCACAAAAATGGGAAAATCATATGGGCGACCATAAAGAGCACGGCATCAATATCGATCCGGGCTATATTCGCGAACTTGCTGAAATGCTGGATGCGACGGGGCTGAGCGAAATCGAGGTAGAGGATGGGGAGCGCAAGATTCGCGTTGCCCGGACCATGGCTGCCGTCGCTGCCCCGGTGGCGATGGCCGCTGCCGCTGCGCCTGCGGCCGCAGCGCCCACCGCGGCTGCGCCGGTCGCCACCGCTGTTGATACAATGGCTGGCGCCACCAAATCGCCGATGGTCGGCACCGTCTATCTCTCGCCCGAGCCAGGCGCTGCGCCCTATGCCGCCATTGGTTCGGCGATAACGGCGGGCGATACCATATTGATCATCGAAGCGATGAAGGTGATGAACCCAATCACCGCGCCGACCAGCGGCACGCTGAAAGCGGTGCATGTCGAAAACAGCCAGCCGGTCGAATTTGACCAGCCGCTCTTCACCATTGCCTGACGCGGCATGACCATCGAAAAGCTCCTGATCGCCAACCGCGGCGAGATCGCGCTGCGCATCCACCGTGCAGCCCATGAAATGGGCATCAAGACGGTCGCAGTCCATTCCACCGCCGATGCCGAGGCGATGCATGTCCGCCTTGCCGACGAAGCCGTCTGCATCGGCCCCCCGTCGGCCAAGGAAAGCTATCTCAACATCCCCGCGATCATCTCGGCGGCCGAAGTCACGCACGCCGACGCGATCCATCCCGGCTATGGCTTTCTATCCGAAAATGCGCGCTTTGCCGAAATAATCGAGGCGCATGGGATCACCTTTGTGGGGCCGAAGCCCGAACATATCCGCACGATGGGCGACAAGGTGGAGGCCAAGCGCACCGCCGTCGCATTGGGGATGCCAGTGGTTCCCGGCTCGCCCGGCGCGGTTACTTATGGCCCCGAATGCCGCGCGATGGCCGAGGAGATCGGCTATCCGGTGCTGATCAAGGCTGCATCGGGCGGCGGCGGGCGCGGCATGAAAGTCGTGCCCGACGCCGATGCGCTCGAAAGCCTGATGGGTCAGGCCTCGTCAGAGGCAGAGGCGGCGTTCGGCGATCCCACTGTTTATATGGAGAAGTACCTCGGCAACCCGCGCCACATCGAATTTCAGGTGTTTGGCGATGGCGAGGGCAATGCCATCCATTTGGGCGAACGCGACTGCTCGCTCCAGCGGCGTCATCAAAAGGTGCTTGAGGAAGCGCCTTCGCCCGTCATTTCTGCCGCCGAGCGCGCGCGCATGGGCGGCATTGTCGCCGACGCCATGGCCAAAATGGGCTATCGCGGCGCTGGCACCATTGAATTCCTTTGGGAAAATGGCGAATTTTATTTCATCGAAATGAACACCCGCATTCAGGTCGAACATCCGGTGACCGAAATGATCACCGGCTTTGATCTGGTGCGCGAACAAATCCGTATCGCCGACGGGCGCGGCCTGTCGGTGCGTCAGGAGGACCTCGAATTCCGCGGCCACAGCATCGAATGCCGCATCAACGCCGAAGACCCGCGCAGCTTCATGCCCTCGCCCGGCAAGGTCACCCATTATCACGCCGCCGGCGGCATGCATGTGCGCGTCGATAGCGGGCTTTATGCCGGCTATTCGATCCCGCCCTATTATGACAGCATGATCGCCAAGCTGATCGTTTATGGGCGGTCACGCGAAAGCTGTATGATGCGGATGCGCCGCGCGCTCGATGAAATGGTGGTGAGCGGGGTCAAGACCAACATTCCGCTCCACCAGGCGTTGCTCGCCGATCCCGATGTGATAAACGGCGACTATACGATCAAATGGCTCGAACAATGGCTGGCGGCGCAAGAAGCGGCCTGACGCGGCTGAAATTTTTGCTGTCCTACAGGTCCTCAATTTTCCTATCATTCGGCCACGGTTGTTCGCCGGTCCTTCGTTGCCCATTCGCTGTGCGTGAGCGCCTTGCTAAAAGCTACAAAAGATACAATTGCAGTGAAATCGGCGGTATCTTTTGTATCTTTAAGCGCCAACGCCGAAATGCCCGGCCGTGCGCGCGACCGTGTGAAGTTGCGCAGTTTTCTGGGCCATTCCTGGGAACGGTGCAACCTGCCGCGCGTTTTTTTGAACAAGGCAATTGTCCACTTTGCCACGGACCCCACTTGGACTAAATGGCTACCCATGCACATGACTATTCTAAGCCGCAGCTTCATGTTTTTCCCGACAGCAGCCCTGTTGCTTGCTGCCACAGCCCACGCCGCGCCGAAACCGCCCGCCAATATCGACCCCGAGGGCGACCCTATCGTCGTGCCCGATGTGGTCGAGGACAAGGCACCCGAGCAGGCGGCGACCGACGCGGTTCTGATCCCCGACTGGAACGTCAACAACGCTACCGCGCTGCTGCGCGCGATCGAGGCGGCTTCTGCCGAGGGGCTTTTCCCGGCTGACTATGCCCCAGAAAAGCTGGCGGCCGCCATCATCGGCGGCATGGGGCCCGCTC
Source organism: Sphingopyxis sp. (assembly GCA_013911715.1). Taxonomy (GTDB): domain Bacteria; phylum Pseudomonadota; class Alphaproteobacteria; order Sphingomonadales; family Sphingomonadaceae; genus Sphingopyxis. The sequence goes on from JACEST010000031.1 coordinate 11,026, forward strand.
TCAACAGCGTCGCCACCGACAGCTTTCTGCTGTTCGCTACCCATTTGCGCGATGGCCGCACCCCCAATGCCGCACGCAAACAATGGTTTATGAAGGATCATGATGCCGACACCACGCCGCTGGTGCCGCTGCTCGTGGCGGCACTCAGCAGCAATGATGTGGCGGGTAAGCTCGCGGGACTGAATCCCGCACACAGCGATTTCGCCGCGCTGAAGGCCGCGCTCGCCAAGGCCAAGGACAAGGCGGCGGCTGACCGCATCCGCGTCAACATCGAACGCTGGCGCTGGATGCCACGCCTATTGGGCGAAAAATATGTCGTCACCAATGTCCCTGAATATCTGACCCGCGTTGTCCACAGCGGGACCGTGATTGCAGCGCACAAGGCCGTCGTCGGTGCGGTCAAGACCGCCACTCCGCAGCTCAACCCGATGGCAACCGGCATCATCATCAACCCTGATTGGAAATTGCCGCGCAGCATTATCAACGAAGGCATTGGCGCGACCATCGCGAGCAATCCCGCTGCAGCGCGCGCGCAGGGCTATACCTGGACGGGCAGCGGCAAAAATTTGTGGGTCACCCAAATGCCGGGGCCGGGAAATGCGCTGGGCATGATGAAGATGGAAATGCTCAACGACCATGCCATCTATCTGCACGATACGCCGTCGAAGAGCGCCTTTGCCGCGGCCGAACGCGCGTTCAGCCATGGTTGCATCCGCACCGAACGCGCGCTGCATTTCTCGGGACTGATGGCGGTGATGTTCGGCGGGGCAACGGCGGAAGATTTTGGCGCGGCCTATGCCAGCGGCGAAACGACGCGCTTCGGCTTTGAAACACCCTTCCCCGTTTATGTTGCTTATTGGACGGTTGCGCCGACCAATGACGGCAAGCTCGCAACGTTCAAGGATCTTTATGGCCGCGACGCGCCTGTGATCGCCAGCTTTGCCCAGGCCGGGCGCCCCGCGGCGACAATATTGGTTAAGGCGGAGCCGGTCACTCCAGCGGCACCATCGGTAGGTCAGTAAGCCGAATTTTGAAAATCACCGTGTGTGCTGAGCCTGTCGAAGCACCGTACTTCCTTCTTGCAATGCCAAAAGAAAGTACCGCCCCTCGACATGCTCACGGCAGGCGGGAAATGAAAATGCGGTCGAGAAATTTCGTTAGGGAAGCGTCATCCCGCTTGCCGCCAGCACCACATTGCCCTGATCGAGCGGCGCGGGCGGCGGGGTCATGGCAGCGGGCTGGCTGAACCGGTCGGCCACCAGCAACCGCCCGGGGCCCAGTTTGTACATGATTTCGGGCAGAAGATCGGCACCGAACACGAAACAGCCCTCGCTGCGCCCCAGCTTGCCCTGTTCACTGATCAGCGTCGGTTCGGCATACCAGGCACCGTGAACGACAATCGCCCGCGCCTCGGCATTGCTGTTGTCATATTCCAGCCCGTGCAGCCGCATCGACGAACCGTTCGCGCCCCAATAATAATCGGCGGTGCGATAGGCCCCGCGCGAGGTGGCGAGCGATCCGACGCGATTCGAAAAATTCTTGAGCCAACCGTCATGCTGCGGGTCCGACCCGCGCCCATGCGTCACCGGAAAATATTGCACCGCGCCCTTCATCATATCGACCAGCGCAAAGCGCGGCGCGCGCGACGGTTGCCCAAAATCGACTACGCCGACGCGGTCTATCAGCGCAATGGCATGACCATGCCGCGCCAGTTGTTCGCGCGCGACTGCAACCGCGTCAAAAGGCTGTGGCATGGTGCCAAAAGGATTGAAGATTTCAGCGCGCAGCGGCGTCGCAGCGGTAGCGCCCAATGCGGCGAGACCACCCAATAAAGAACGACGTCCAACAGGCGTGCTTGCGACCATGACCCTCCGTGCCGTCTGCGGACAGCATCTTGCCGTCCAACTTCAAGCCGCCAGCCTATCAAAGCTCAAGTTGCCACGCGGTTAACTGCGAGCAACGGTGGCTTTTCTGCTGTGAACCGTGGCCGAAGCCATATGCCAAACCATCGTCATCCCGGACTCGATCCGGGATGACGAAACAGCTTTTGAGCCGATCAGAGCTTCACCCGCACGGTCAGTCGCGCATTAATCGGCGCGCCGGTTGAAAAATTGCTATCGTTATGGGCGAAGGGGAAATAGCCCTCATCGAACAGATTCTCGACATTCAGCTGGACATCCACCCGCTCGCTCAGCGTCGCGAACAGCGCGGCGTCGACGCGGGTATAGGCGGGGATGATCGCCGCATTGCTGATCGAGGCGAAACTGCGCGACTGATGATAGACCCCGATGCCGATACCAAAGCTGTCCGACAGGTCATAACGGTTCCACAGGCTGATCTGGTGCCGCGGCACCTGCGCGACGCGGCGGCCCGCTGGCGCTGCGCTGGTGGTCGCGGTGATTTCGGCATCGGTATAGCTGTATCCGGCGGCGACCTGCCATGCGGGCACGGGTTTGCCGACCAGCCCCAGTTCAAAGCCCTTGCTGCGCTGTTCGCCCGTCAGCACCACGGTTCCTGCCGTCGCACCGGGCGCGCGCGTGTTGCTGCGGTCGAGCTGATAGAGTGCGGCAGTGAAGCTGAGCGCCGGCAAGATGTCCCACTTCACCCCCAACTCATAATTGTCGAACTCCTCGGGCTCGAGCGCGGCGCTGGTCAGATCGAGGCTGTTGAACTGATCCCCCGATTGCGGGAGAAAGCTTTTGGCATAGCTGGCATAGATGGACGCGTTTGGCACCGGTTTGAACACCAATCCAATGCGCGGCGACCACAGGTTATCGACGCGCGCAAAGCTGGCGTTGGTGAACAGGTTGGTAGCTTCAAGGTCAAATCGATCATAGCGCAGGCCGGCAATCACCTCGACCATCTCGCCAATGCTGATCTGGTCTTGCACATATAGCGATACTTGCGACAGGTCGGTCGCCGCCGCACGGTTGCTGTTGCCCGTCGGCCCAGCGACGAACAGCGGTGTCGGGATAGCCAGCGGATCGGTCAGATTGACGGTGACGCGTCGGTTGGACGACGCAAGGCCGCCGCCGAAAAAGCCGTTAATGCGCTCGTTGAAAGTGTCCTGCGCGGTAAATTCCGCCCCGAACAGCAACACATGATCAATCGCGCCGGTCGAACCGCGCCATACCGCATTGGTCTGCGCGATAAAGGTCTCGCGCTCGGTCGGATCGACATAGGCCTCGATCCCCACCGTTGGCACCGCACCGCTGCGGTTGACACCGGTCGCAGCAAAAACATTGCCATAGATTTTGTCATAGTCGCCATAGAGCGCCTGCGCGCTCAGCGTCAGCGCGTCGGACAGCGCCGCTTCGCCGCGAAAGCGCACGACATGGGCTTCAAAATCGGTGTCATTGATGCCGCTGATCCCGAAAAATGTATCGCGGAACCCGGTCAGCGGTCGGGTCGGCGCGGCAAGCGTGCCAATGTTCGCGCCGGGGACGCCGCGATCCACCACCCGGTCGTCGCGAACATATTCATAGCCAAGCTCGACCTTGACCGTCTCGCCAAGTTCAGCCCCGACGACCGGATTGACCGCATAGCGTTCGCCCGAAAAGGCGTCGCGGTGATTGTCGAGCGATTCGTAAAAGGCGTTGACGCGCAGGCCTGCCGCATTGCCAAGCTGGGCGTTGACGTCGGCGGCCAGATACCATGCGCCAAAAGTATCGACGCTGGCGGTTCCCTCGACCCGGTCTTCACCCACTAGCGCGCCCTTGGTGATGCGATTGATGAGCCCGCCGCCGCCGCCGCGCCCGAACACCATTGCATTGGGACCCTTGTGCACCTCGACGCGCTCGATGTTGTAAAAGCTGCGGAAATATTGAACATCGTCGCGCAGGCCATCGACGAAAAAATCGGCGGTCGAATTATTGCCGCGAAAGGTCAATTGGTCGCGGTGGCCTTCGCCCTGCCCCGCCGACACGCCCGGCACCAGACGCGCCAGATCGGTTATCGAGCGGATCGCCTGATCCTCGATCTGCGCCTCCGTCACCACAGTGATCGACTGCGGAACGTCGATGATCGGGGTGTTGGTTTTCGTCCCCGTCGTCGTTTCAATGGTCCGATAGCCGTCGAGCGTCCCGGTGACGATGATCATCCGTCCATCCTCTGCGTCCATCGCGGCAGCGGCGCTGGCCGCTGTTGCGGCGGTTAGGCCGGTGTCGGCGGCCCAAGCGGGCATGGCGGTCCCGGCCAGCAAGATGGCGGTCATAAATTTTGTGCGGATCATGGAAAAAAGTCGCTTTCTAAAGCCGGCTCCGCGGCTGCAATCCGACTAATGCGAATTATTCGCAAAAACAAGATGCGAATCAGTCGCAACCGCAAAATTTTTTCGGCGTTCACCTCCGCCACGACTTTTGCTAAACGGGCGTGATGCAAGCGACTATCTGGCACAACCCGGCGTGCGGCACCTCGCGCAAAACGCTCGAAATCCTCTGCGAAACGCCAGGCGTTGCACTGACCGTCATTGAATATCTGAAATCACCCTATGACGAGGCCAAGCTGCGCCAGCTGATTGCCGACGCGGGTCTGACCCCGGTGGGCGCGCTGCGCCTGCGCGGCACCGATGCCGAAGAACGCGGCCTTCCCGAAGCCAGCGCCGATGCCATCATTGCCGCGATGGTCGCCAACCCCGCCTATGTGAACCGCCCCTTTGTGGAAACGGCCAAGGGCGTGCGCCTATGCCGTCCGCAGGATATCGTGCGCGAAATTGTCTAAACTGCGCAAATCCCGTCGCGGCCCAGCGTAAAGCGCGTCACGGGGCCAGGCATCGCGTCGAACAGCGCCGCTTCTGTCCCGGTCAGCCAGCACTGCCCGCCGCCCGCCGCTAGCCGGGCATAAAGCGCCGCGCGCCGCGCAGGGTCGAGATGCGCGGCGACTTCATCAAGCAGCAGCAATGGGCGCGCCCCGCGCAGCCGCGCGACGCAATCGGCGTGCGCCATCATCAGCGCCAGCAGCAGGCCTTTCTGTTCGCCGGTTGAACAGCGGGCGGCGGCGCGGCCGCTGGCTTGATGGTGCACCGCCAAATCGTCGCGGTGCGGCCCTGCGGTGGTCCGCCCTGCCCCGACATCGACTTTGCGCCGCGCCGCGATCATTGCCGTCAGGCCGCTCGCGCTCCATGGCTCGGTTCGCGGAACGCCTTCGCTGTCGATCAGGCTGATGATGGGCTGCGGGAAATCATCGTCGCTGCCTTGCACCGCCAGTTCTGCGTTCAGCGCCGCCAGCGTGCGCAACCGCGCGCTATCGACTGC